>JAFRQP010000025.1 GCA_017428565.1 Oscillospiraceae bacterium | reverse complement strand
TCCGAGTACCTTAGGAGAAGGGCCCTCACGGACCTCGGCATCTGGGAGAGCGCGACGGAGAACTGGTACTACCGGAGGATCTACAACATGGTCGCTGCGCGTATCATGCCGAAGGTGTGGACCGTCGCGGGGTTGATGCTCCGTAGCCCGCACAACGCCCTCTACTGGGGCTCGTACCTGGTGAAGGTCTGCGACGAGACGAAGGCCCTGTGCATGCAGTTCGAGTCCGTAGTGACCAACAGCACGCTGTCCTTCGGCGACGTCGTCTTCCTACAGATCAAGGAGGAGATCGCGGAGGTCTTCCGCCTCTCCGGCATCGGAGGCATTGACTTCAAGGCCGTCCTCGACGGCTTCGCCGATATCGGGAGCGACCTTACCAAGGAAGACCTGAAGGAGGACCTGGACCAGCTCTACCGCAAGGGAACGGCCATCCTATCCGCCGGTGTCGGAAATCTCGGGGAGGCTCTTCTCCAGACGAGCAATTTCAACGACCTCTTCGAGGGCAGGATCGGCGCAGCGTTCGACATTGTGGAGAACTACCAGAATCTCTTCGAGAGTCTCAAGAACGACGCCGGAGGCACGCTCTACGCCCTCCTGGGCGGTGACGCGGCCGTCGCTGACCTCTTCGACGTCAGCGGCTATAACATCACCGAGTGGGCGGACGACTACGCCCGCGAGCTCGTGGGCCAGTACTACCGGCAGCGGTGGTACATCAAGGGCCAGGGAGGCATCGTCTACGAGGAGGTCTTCGACTCCTTCTCGATGGACCTTGCGACCTTCATGGCCCGGATGAACGCCAAGCTCTCGGCCTTCAACGACAACGAGGAGGGCGCATACTACACGCTGGAGAGCGACGCCAAGAACTACTACCAGACTACGGACAAGCAGCGGATCCACGGGGTCGAGGCCGCCGCCATCAGCGTCACCTGCTCGGGTGGCGCGACGCTGTCCGAGGGATCGACCCGATACAAGTGCGGCACCTGCGGCGCCACGCTCTCCGCCCATACGAAGGAGTGCTCCATGCGCACCTCCGTCACGGACGGCTCCACGGACACGTCGGAGCTGGAGTCCATGAAGGCGGATGCCCAGGCGCAGATAGACGCACTCACCTCTGAGATCCTCGCCCTGCAGCAGCGCAATGCGGAGCTGCTCCGGCAGATCAGCGAGGCGAGCATCGAGGATGCCGCCGTGCTCCGTCAGGAGTACAACGCCAACAAGGACAGGATCGAGGAGCTCCAGGCGCAGCTGCGTGCCGCGCAGGAGCGTCTCAAGGACATCGAGACTGCCCTGGACGATGCGTACAGCGGCGAGGAGGTGTCCACGGACGACTACCACCGCATCCCGGCGATCATGGCCGAGCTGCAGGAGGCCTTCGGACTCGTCTGGCAGGGCGCGGGTTCCTGGAGCGGTTACACCTTCACCCGCAAGGCCACGATGTCCAGCCTCCGGGGACAGGTCACCTTCAAGGCGAAGCTCTCGATAGCCCGCAAGCCGAGGTATTTCCTCGGCATCAAGATCCTCAGGGCCATCGTGCAGATCGACTGGTCCCTCTCGGCCGAGTATTCCGACACGCACGTAGCGGCCGTCGTGAAGCTTGACCCGGAGATGAGCGACTCCGAGAAGGCGGACATCGTCAATGCGAAGATCGCGGAGGTCGCCCGGGAGAATCCCAATTGCACCGTCTCCGTGGAGTACATGCGCAGCGACCCCATCCAGGAGGACACGACCGAGGACAAGTGGCACCTGCTCTGGTCCAGCGACCGGCTGGAGATAGCCCGGGAGGTCGACACGCGCCTGACGAAGATCTACGCCGACCTCGTGTCGCTGGAGAAGATGATGTCCTACCGCTACGGCATCATCGACGTGCTCAAGGACATCGCGCCCTACGTCAACGCCGACGAGGGACGCCGGATGACCATCGTGGAAGAGTGCAGGAAGCGCTGGATCAGGAACGCCTACCTGCGTGACGATGACGACGAAGAGACTGACGAGCCATGAGACGGATCCTGACCATACTCTCCCTGATGCTTCTGCTGCCCATGCACGCGCTGGCGCAGTGGAGCTTCGACGTGCCGTCCATCGAGGCGTACATCGCCGACCACAAGGACCAGCGGAGTCTCCTGCTGGCCCGAGCGACGCTCGAACAGGCGAACACCCTGCTGCACGGGTACTCGAGGGACGCGAACGTCACCTACAAAGAGATCAACGTCGAGTTGGACAAGTACACCCGGGCCTTCGACGTGATCGACATCATGTACCAGACCCTGCGCACGTCCCTGAACACCTACGACACCTACGAGACGTTCAAGCAACGGATCGAGGATTACAAAGTCATGCTGACGGCCTACTGGGACAAGTGTCTCAGCCAGGGCGACATCGTCAGCACGGACATGCTCATCATCACGGTGAACCGCAACCTGCTGGAGCG
>JAFRQP010000004.1 GCA_017428565.1 Oscillospiraceae bacterium | reverse complement strand
GGAATATAGAGATACAGCTTGAAAAAGCGTCCATACACCGTGAGGATCAGCACAAAGGACATGACCGTAATGAACAGGCTGCCCAGCACCGACACGATCCATAGGGGTACGCTTTGCAAAAAGCCCACGCTTTCAATGGCGCTCACAAGCTCCGAGGGCAGCGTGGCCGATTCCGTGACAGCGCCGCCGATGCTGCTCATGGACGCTGACACGACGCTGCCGCAGATGGAAAATATCGCGGTCATCAGCTCCATACCCCGGCCTACTGCCACCTTTGCCAGCACAAAGCGGATGAAATGACGCAGAGCAAACTCCGGCCTTTGCAGCTCTCGGAATGAGGCTGCGGAGGAAAACACGCCGATTGCAAAGAACAGGACAAGCAGGCCGTATCCTATGCCGATCAGCGCGGAATTGATATTGACGATAACGCCCCATATCGCGCCGCCCTTGAAAGTCTCCGGCGTCTGTGTAATGAGCTGCCATAGCTCGGCCAGCTTCTCGTTCCATGTAGCGATGGCATTTTCGAGGTTTCTTACGATCCAGTTATCACTTATGATTTACACCTCCATAGAATAATTGTAAATTTTTCGTGCATCGTATTGATTTTTTCGTGCAATCAGCATATACTATGATTGCAACAAGAAAGGAGATGATTATATGGCCGGTTCCACGAATATTAGCATCCGTATGGATTCTGATGTCAAAGCGCAGGCCGATGTGCTGTTTGGCGAATTGGGAATGAATATGACTACCGCATTCAATATTTTTGTTCGCCAGGCTTTGCGTGAAGGCCGTATTCCCTTTGAGGTTTCCCTTAACCAGCCGAACAGAGAAACAATAGCTGCCATGCTGGAAGCGGAAAGGATTGCAAAAGACCCGTCCGTAAAGGGTTACACCAATATGGATGAGCTCTTTGCTGATCTGCGGAAATGACGAAATATACAGTTAAGTCTTGCTTTCGTTCAGCGCGTAATTGATCCTGTTATCCATGCGGGCATGGACGACGATGATTCTGTCATAGGCCATGCTTCACAAGCTCCCAGGCGCGGCGGGCAAGCGCGGCAGCGTCAGCGATTTCGCTCTCGCGGACGCTTCTTCGGGCGTTTGCCCAATATGCGATCTGATTGATATTGTTCCCGATGGCCGACAGCTCGCGCAGCAGCGCGGCGTACTGATCCGGCGGTCGTGCGCGGAGCTTTGTTCCGGCGACAAGAGAACGGATAAAGGGATCAATCCCCATACCGGCAAGAGCCGCCTGTTTCTTGAGGTGCTTATACTCAGCCTCATTCATCCACACGCTCACATGGCGCGGGCGTGATCTCATGGCATCATCCTTTCCGTTTTGTGTCTCACGGTGAGACACATCTCGTAGGTGGGGTTTTAGGGGGTATCCCTCTAACAAGCGGCGTTTGTGCTACCAAATGCCATACTTGCCGGGACAGCGCCGCCAGAGGCGGCGCGTCCTGCTCAAAGAGGAAAAGGGATTAAAAAGCGTAAAGGAAAGGCAGCCGTGCGGCACCTTTCCTTTTCATTTCTCGCTATTCTGACTGAACGCCTTTTCCATTTGAAGGACAGTTTTCTTTTGTTCTGTCGTCAGCGGAGCCCATCCGTCAAACAGCTCCTTTAACTCCGGCGTAAGCTCTACCATTTCGTGTTCCGCAAAGAATTGAGACAGCGTAATGCCAAATCCCTTGCAGATAGATTCAAGCGTGGAGAAAGACGGCGTAGCATTTCGACGAAAGATGTTGGCTATCGTGGATTCAGACAGGCCACATTCTTTTGCAAGTTTGTACTCTGTCCAACTGCGCTCTTTTAGGAGCTGCCGCAATTTTTCGTGTATGTCCATGTGTTCACCACCTTTTTGAAATTATTTTACCGTTTCATAAGATGGTTTTATAGAGCTGTCAGCTCGGAGGCCGGTAAAGGTCACGCTGCCGCTGTCTCCGGTGGTAAGCTGTCCGTCAGATAGGCCGGTGCTGGTGCAGCCGCCCGCCTGGATGTTGTCGCCGTCACGGGAGAAAACCGCCGTCCAGCTCGCGCCGTTGTCCGTAGAGTATTCCAGGAGGAAGGTCGCCCCGGCAAGGGCGCGTCCGTTCTGATCCTGTTTCTTCACTTCCAGCGTTCCCGGCCTGCGGAGGTTGCTGCGCTCCTGCGTGATCGTTACGCCGTGCTCGGTGATCGAGAACGGGTACACGGTATCATCCAGCTCGTAGCCCTTCGGCGGGCAGAACTCTTGATACAGGTAGGAGCCGTAGAGCATGCTTTCAAAGGTCAGCTCTCCGTTGACGTCGGTGTAGCCCGCCGCGATTTGATGGCCGCCGCTGTCAAAGAGCCGGAAGCCCGCGCCGGAAAGCGGGGTGTCCTCATAGGCATCGAGTTTGACGATCTTCAAGTTGCCTCGGATCGGGGTGTTGTTCGCTGTGATGGTGTAGGTCTTTCCGTGTTCGGTGACTTCCACGGGGATCGGGGTGCTGTCGAGTACAAAACCCTCCCGCGTCGCCGTCTCCTGCAGAGCGTAGCTGCCAAGCAGAAGCCCGGTAAAGGTCAGCTTTCCGTCGCCGTCCGTGTCGCCCTCGGACACGACCTGCCCGACGCTGTTCGTCAGCGTGAAGTGAACACCGGCCAAAGGTGTGCCGGTTTCGTCAGTCTTGAGAACAGACACATTTCTGCGTGCAAGGATGTTGGTGGCAGTGACGGTCACAAGCTGGCCGCCCTCGCTGATGGAGATCGGGTACAGGGTGCTGTCCAGCACATAACCGGGCAAGGCTGCGGTTTCAGCATAGTAGTAACTGCCCAGCGGGAGATCTGCAAAGATGATTATGCCGCTGCCGTCTGTGGTTCCGCTGCTGATCTGCTGCTTTGTGCTGTCGTACAGGGCAAAGGAAACACCCGGCAAGGGATTTCCGTCCTCGTCCAGCTTGGTAAGCTGGATGCTGCCATTCTTCGGTGTGGCCCTTGGCGTGATAACGGTCATGTTGGCCTCAACATAGGTGCTGTCCGTGTCCAGCACGCATGTCACAACGCGTTGCTGGTTATTGGCGTCCGGCTGCCAGAAAAAGAGTTTGGCGGTGTTGGCACTATGAGAGCCATAGGCGGTGATGGTAAAGCTCTGTTCGCCGTAGTCCGTGGGGATTTGAATACTGAGCCGGTCGCCGCTGTTCCCGCTGTACCCGGTGATGCTGGAGCCGTCCGGGAGATTGTGGGACAGGCCGTAGCTGCCGCTGATGCTCTTGCTGACGGTTGCGATGCCAACGAAATAATCTCCGTTGGCATCCTCGGTCAAGGTGAGAGCGGTCGGGCTAAAGCAGATGCTCCCGGTGGAGGGTGAGCTTGCCGCCTGGTCTCGGGCTTTCTGGACAAGGCCGAGGCACCAGTTGTACAGATCCTCATACCCATATTTGCCTCTGATCCAATCGCCGTTGACATTGAGGTTGAGGTATTGGGGCATCCCGTCGCAGTAGTTTTCTGCGCACCAGAAACGGATCGCGTTGGCGGTGGCATATCTGGCCTGTTCGTCGGTAAAGCCACCCGTGGTCACAGGGTAGCCGTTTTCCAGGATAGCATACAGGCCGGTCAAGGTTCGCTGATCGTAGTAGTCCGATCCTTCTACGGTGTGGTAGCCGCTGTTATACGGGCTGTCCTTGCTTGTCTGCAGGCAGTAGGCCACTTCTCCTGTGTCCGTGATCCAATGGGAGGGCGTCATCACGTCTACCCATTGGCCTTTTGAGGAAAAGGTCTGGAAATACGAATACATGGAGCCGCTGGTCACGACGGCGTTATCTGCGAAAGCCGTGACCGAGAATGCTGTGCTGAAGATGAGCATAGCGCAGAGCAGCACAGCGGTGCTTCTGCGCCATTTGTTCCTGGCTAAGGGCATTGTTCCTCCTTTTTTCGTAGTTTTGGGAAAGATGATTAACGGGTGGCCTCACCTCCTTTCCCCGGCGGATTGCCCTTGCCGATGGCGGTCACTCGGCCTGGGGTATAGGGACACTCGGCGTACTTGCAATACCGATCCTTCCATTGCGGTCGGTGGCAGCGGCAGCTCCGGCACTCCGGAAACGGGCCGTCCGCACCGCTGTCATAGTGATCGTTGCCTGGCGTCCCTCGCATGAGACTTTCAAAAGCCCGATGATCGCCATTGGTAAAATACATGGCATACCTCCTTTCGGTGTGGATTAGGGCTTGCGGTATATAGAAAAAATCCGTTTCATGGTGAAACGGATTGGGACACATTGATATGGAGTATTTAGCTATGTTATACTTTCTTTGTTAAGTTTTCAAAAGGGGGAGCACAAAAATCATAATGAAAATTGAAGATACATTTCATGGCTATTTAGAAATTGACGGGGAGGCCTTTGCCTATAGTATTACAAACCAAATTATTACACTGCTTCCGGCACAAAGTGATGTAAAAAAGAGGTATGAAGTAACAGAAAGAATAGCAACTCGCACTGTAGATTTACCAGAGTTTATCCATGGTGAGGATAATAGTGCACAGATTGCCTTTATGAGAACATCCAATTTCTATCGCAGTACATTTGGTTTTGTTCCAGCGCTTAGTTTTTCTCCTCCAATCATCTTTAAAGCCAATGGGAATGCTGATGGTTATTACAATAAGTTAACCGAGGACTGGGATAGATTCCATGCAATAACATTTGTGGGAGGAAATATTAATGCTCTTTTTGACCCCCAAATGGCTATCGTACAGCAACAGAAGGATGATCTTTTACCCCAAAACGGCGTAACTGTTATTAAGACACGTCCTTGGGAGGATTACACCCGCACAACGGATTTTACCATAGACAATCACAGAGTTAATCTTACACTCTCGGTATTTCATCGCGGAGAGAATCACGACAAAACGCGTAAGGGAGCTGTTGTCCTTGGAGAACTAAATACACTCATTCGTTTTTCTTTTGAAAACTCTCAAAGCTTTACATGCGTAGAAAAGTGTTATAAAATTATAAGATCCTTGGTTGCTTTATTGACTATGCAAAACAATGTGGGCTTTGAAACATATCTCAATCAGCGTGATTCCGCAGGAAAGTTGTTTCAGTCTGCCATTTGTAAGATATACGATGGGTATGAAGACTACGCAACAAAGAATCAGTATAGTGTACTTCCTCTTTCCGTCTTATTCGATTACCTTCCGGCCTTGATTGAAAGGATTGAGAATAAAAAGTATGATTCTCTACTGTCTCTTCTCCCAGAAGACAACCGTCATACAAATTTGATTTCGATTACGAATGTGCAAGATATTTGTACAGCCTTAGAAGTCGCTTATGGATGGGGTAAAAGGAAACGCAATAAAGATATACTTATAGCGGATTTGAAAAAGAGGATTAAAGCAACAATTACAACTTTCGTGAACGAACAGTCGGATATGGATGTTAATAACGAAACTACGATAAGTAGCGCATTTCAATACCTTGATTATACTTTGAAAGATAAAATCGAAGCGTTGTATCAAGAGAACAAAGAAATAGTTGATTTGGTCTCAAAAAAATGGTCACTGCCTACCTTGTCTATAGAAAGAATAGCTGCTTTTGTAAAACTTCGTAATAGTAAAACACATAGCGGGGAAGTTGAATGGGGCGAACGGGCAGAAATATACACATTACTCTTTGCACTTGAATACATCTGCGTTTTAAAAGATATTGGTGTTCCCAATGAAACTATTAAGAATCTGATTTACCAGGTGTTTTGATGTTCTTCACGGCGATAAGCATTCGCTCAATATGCGCCGTTCAGCTATTATCCCTGAATTAAACTGATTTTAGAGGCGATTGATGATGCTAGACAGTATTCCAGTCATTGAAGGCCAAGCTGTATTTGGCAAAGATGAATTCGTGTATAAAAGTGTGCTTGAAGACTTTTGCGATTCGAAATTTATTGGGATCATAACTTATAACATCTCCCCACGAACAGATAGTAATCTGCTAAAAGCGCTCAAAGATGCTTGCATAAACGGAGCAAAAGCAGTCGTTATTACGAACATCCCCCAGAGGTTTTCGTCATACTATACGGCGCAGATTGCTGATGCAGCTAAGAAAAAGATTGATTTATACATGCGACAACTGAACCCCCGTGATTATGCAATGCGGTTAAGCCCGTTTTTCACATTTAATAACCACGCAAAAATCATATTGACTGATAACAATGCTTATTGGGGTTCATGTAATTACTCTGATGAGAGTAAAAGAAATTTTGAATGTGGTACGATCTCTACCGATAAAGGGCTAATTGAACACCTAAGGGATTCTTTTTTCCCATATATTCAAAGCAAATCGGTTCCCTATTACAAGTATAATTTCGCCCTGGCTATAGCAAATCTTGAAAGCCTGATCCTCGCGTGCAAAGAGGTGAGGGAAAAACTCTTTGAAGCATCATTTGAGCCGTGGGTAGAATATGAGACAAATTTCAAAGAAGAGTGGGTTTTCCGCACGACCGATAGTGGTATATCTGTTAAATTAATACAGGGTTATATAGAGTTCTTTTCTCAATTTGATGACGCATTGAGAGTAGTAAACGAAATAATAGATAAATACTCAGATAAAGAAGAGTTGCCAGAACAAGTTGCACTATTAAAAGGCCTGTTTGATGAATACAAGAGCACTTTTTTCAACTTTTACAATACAATAATGACGCTGTTTGAAGATTTAAAACAGTTAGCTCAGTTTGACACCACTATTGAAGCGAATAGAAAGCTAAATTATGAATACGGCATGGAAGCTTTTGATGAAGAACTAAATCTTTATGCAGAGAGAGCAATGAATGAAGCTTCAGAAGAATATAGAGAGCTTATAGAAGAGTCGGAACATACGATACGAGATGCGTTAGACTATCTTAAAGATATGATTCACTACTTTGAACAGTTAAAATCGAGCTTATATGCACTTCTTGAAGTTAACTCTATGATTGATAATACTGGTGTCTGACAACACGGTTGTTCGCGTTGGATACTTGTATTTGTAATTCATTTCATCATGAAACGAATTGGAGCAAGTTGATATGCCAAACGCGTCGTGGTATAATATACCAACTATTATGAGAAAACAGACCC
Organism: Oscillospiraceae bacterium; assembly: GCA_017428565.1. Classification (GTDB taxonomy): domain Bacteria; phylum Bacillota; class Clostridia; order Oscillospirales; family Oscillospiraceae; genus Limivicinus. The sequence continues at coordinate 24,768 of JAFRQP010000004.1, read as the reverse complement.
ATTATAGAAGAAAGCTATCTCAATTGTTCACCCTGGTTAGGAGGGAAACAGGCAATGCCGGAAAATGAAGCGTTCTTTTCGGATCAGACAGAGCAATCCGCAACAAAGGCACATATTGTTTCGAGCTACTTTACAGCTTGGTCACGGGTAATCAAGAAATGGGATTGCAGGATGGCTTACATTGACCTGTTTTGTGGGCCAGGTCGATATGATGACAATAAGCCGTCTGCACCACTGCAGATTATTCAGACCACCTTGAACGATCCCGTGCTCTCAAGGAAAATGATGTTTCTATTCAATGATTACGATCAAGCCAATATAGAGTCACTTAAACAAGAGATTTCAGCTTTAGATACTGGCGGTAAACTGAGGCAAATCCAATACTTTACTGAAACGATAGATTTAGGCACACACAGCAGGTTGTTTATACCTAGAAATGTGCCAGTTTTGTCCTTTGTTGACCCTTTCGGATATAAAGGTCTAACACGGGATCTTATAAACAAGCTGATTGCAAATAGTGGGTCTGATTGCATATTCTTTTTTAACTACAACAGGATTAACATGGCACTTAGTTCAAACACCAAATTTGATGAACACCTTATTGGCATCTTTGGTGAGGAGAGAACAAAAGCGCTAAAGGCACAACTTGCTACCCTTTCTTCTTCGCAGCGAGAGCCGGTAGTAATAAATGCGCTGATTGAAGCTCTACTTGAGGATAAGGGAAATTATGTTCTACCTTTTAAGTTCTATAGCGCCGAGATGCTTCGTACGAGTCACTTTATCGTTTTTGTAACAAAAAACCCCGTGGCTTGCAAAATAATGAAACAAATCATGCATTCAAATAGTGCAAAGGATGATGATGGAGTTGCAACATTCTCGTTTGAAGATAGTAGAAATTTTGGCAGCAATTACTCACAGCTATCCTTGTTTGATGGTCCAATAAAAGCTCTGGAACGTGCTATGATTTCCAAATACCAGGGGCGAACGATCACGGTTCAAGAGCTATGTGATGAGGTTGATTGTGATTTTACGAATCAATTTGTATCAAAAAATGTGACAGATGTATTGAAAAAGATGGAACTTGAAGGGAAAATCACCGTTGTTGCGGGAAGAACAATTAAAGAGCGTGGCGGAGTTTTAACTATGCCTAAGAAAGCAACAATTCTTTTTAAGTAGGTGAAACAATGTCTGGAATCTCAAAAATTGAATGGACAGAAGCGACATGGAATCCCATTACAGGCTGCACAAAGTATTCTGCAGGTTGTGAGCATTGCTACGCTGCGACTATGGCTAAGCGGCTGAAGGCGATGGGTAATATCAGGTATGCCAACGGTTTCAATGTTACCATCCATAAGGACTTGTTTCTGCGTCCGCTTGAATGGAAAAAGCCCAAGATGATTTTTGTGAACTCTATGTCTGATCTGTTTCACGAACAAGTACCTGAAGAAATAATCTTGGAGTTGTTCGCTGTGATGAACAAAGCAACCTGGCATACTTTTCAGGTTCTGACCAAACGATCAGATAGATTAGTTGAGCTTTCTCCAAAAATCAATTGGACTCCTAACATTTGGATGGGTGTTTCAGTTGAAAACAAACGTACTATTTCAAGATGCGAAGCTTTGAAGCAGACCGGTGCACAAATAAAGTTTATCTCGGCAGAGCCACTATTGGAGTCAATTAAAGATATTGATTTGAATGGGATAGACTGGTTGATTGTCGGCGGAGAATCTGGGGCGGGTTGCCGCCCGTTGAAAAAAGAATGGGTCGTGGAACTACGTGACAAAGCGAAAGATAGTAATACCGCCTTTTTCTTCAAGCAGTGGGGAGGCTTTCACCACAGTCAAGCTGGAAGTGAATTAGACGGGAGATCATATAAAGAGTATCCGCAGATCGAGTTAAAAGATAAGAGTAAAGTACTTACCTAGTCTTGTCTACCAAATAAAGAAAAGGAAATCAACTGATGAGAAGGTATGTAGCAACTCGTACCTAATAAATTGGAGCAGACAGTATGATTAAAGAGATACTAATACCCTCGATATCTGGATTAATAGCGGTTATTATTGCTGCTATCGCATATGTTCAAGCAAAAAGGTTAACTTTCTTTGAGACGTTTTTCAAAAGGAAAGCAGACGCATTCGAGGAGTATATTGTTGCAATTGGCGCTGTCCCAAAAACTGAAGAGCAGCTGTATGCTCTATCATCTATTACGCGGAGAGCGTCATTGTATTGCTTTGAAGAAAATAAGAAAGACCTACTGGAATTGTTAGATCTGATGATAAAGGCATACCAACGTAGAGAGGGTAATGAAATACCAGAAGAACTCCAGGCAGAGTTTAGAAGTCGAAGAAAAACAGTGATTGAGTTGCTTAGGAAAGAAATCCAAGCGAGCACAAAATGGAAATACTAGTTGTGAATGCGTTTCACCGTGAAACGCAAAAGCCACTCTGAACACAGTTTCGTGATCAGGGCGGCTTTGCGGCATAGAAAACTAAGGCTCCTTAATACAATAAGCAGCCCAAATGAAGGGGATTGCGGTTATAGATGGATTATCGTGTGCTGGCTTCTATAGCCTTTTCATAATAGTCGATTAGGCACTTCTTGGGGACGCGAATGAGGGTGCCGATCCGTATATGGGCGAGCGACTTTGAGTTTATCAGATTATATGCGGAGCTTCGCCCAATCCGCAGCGCTTCCGCAACCTGTAATGTCGTCATGATATCCGGGTATTCTTCAAACATACACAACCTCCGTGAAATAGAAATAATAGGGAAGTGTATATTCTGTCATCTATATAAAGTGTTGACCTGACAGAGCAGGCTTTTCTAACACATTTCTAACATCTTCATAGAATCGAATAAAATAGGTCTTTGTTTTGCTGTGTCGAACACTGTAGAAGTCCTTGAATAGCCTTGGATTTCCAGTGACGAGGTAATACTCTTTTGAAAGATTGTACCCCCGTTTTTCCTTCTTGGGCGATTCAGGTTCTAGTGCTCACTCCGGGCGTGCGGGTTCAAGTCCCGCCTCGCGCACCAAAAGCAAACGGTCACTCCGAAAGGGGCGGCCGTTTTGTTTTTTGATGGATCTTAAACGGGAACTTCAGCGATCTTCTTCGCGCGAAGCAGAAGGACATTGAAAAACGCGGGAAAATGTGAGACAATAAGGCAAAAGGACCGGGGGCGCCACGCCGAAGGGCGGGGACGCCTGCGTGTCCGGAACCGAGCAGATGGGAAAAAACCGGAGGGCTTTCGCCTTTTTCGGCGGATCAAAGGAGGAAAAGCATGGGCGCAGTCAAAAAAGCATATTACCGCGGCTTTCAGGCCGTGTTCAACCTGGGCGCGCGCTGCCTGTACTGGCGCAAGCCGGTCCCCGTCTCCGGCCCCGGGGCGATCCGAAAGATCCCGGAGCTGCTGGAGCAGGAGAAGGTGGAAAAGGTCATGGTGGTCACCGGCCCCACCGTGGGCAAGCGCCTGGCACCCAAGATCCTGCGGGAGCTGGATGAGGCGGGGATCGCCTGGGTCCACTACGACCAGGTGGAGCCCAACCCCTCCGTGGATACCGTGAACAAGATCCAGAAGCTCTATCTGGACGCCGGCTGCCAGGGCTTTATCGCCATCGGCGGCGGCTCGCCCATGGACGCGGCCAAGGCCGCCGCGGCCCGGGTGGTGCGGCCGAAGACGGAAGTAGGGCAGATGGCCGGGCTCATGAAGGTGATGAAGAAGCTGCCGCCCTTCATCGCCGTGCCCACCACCGCGGGCACCGGCTCGGAAACCACCATCGCCGCCGTCATCACCGATACCGAGACCCACCACAAATACGCGCTGATGGACCTGCATCTGGTGCCCCGATACGCGGTGCTGGACCCGGAGATGACCCGGGAGCTGCCGCCGAAGATCACCTCCACCACCGGCATGGACGCGCTGACCCACGCGGTGGAGGCCTACCTCTGCTGGACCTACAACACCAAAGAGAGCATCCGGCTGGCGGAGGAGGCCGTGTGCGAGATCTTCCGCTTCCTGGAGCGGGCCTATCGGGACGGGAACGACATGGAGGCCCGCACCCAGATGCTCATCGCGGCCTACAAGGCGGGCTTTGCCTTCACCCGGGCGGGGGTCGGCAACGTCCACGCCATCGCCCACACCCTGGGCGGCCTTTACAACACCCCCCACGGCCTGGCCAACGCCGTGATCCTGCCCATCGTGCTGGAGGACTACGGCGAGGCGGTTCAAAAGAAGCTGGCCCACCTGGCGGAGCTCACCGGCGTGAAGCGCGACGGCACGGAGGGGGAGAAGGCCCGGGCCTTCATCAGCGAGATTCGGGCCATGAACCGGCGCATGGACATCCCCACGGGCTTCGCCTTCATCAAGGAGGCGGACATCCCCCAGATGGTGGAGTGGGCGCTGCATGAGGCAAACCCGGTCTATCCCGTGCCGGTGGTCTATGACGAAAAGCGCTGCGAGAAGGTCATCCGCCGCATCATCGCGGAGGCCTGAAAACGAAACAACAAAACACCGGGGCGGCAAGACCTCTCTCAGTCTTGCCGCCCCGGTGCTGTTTTTGCTTTTCAGCCCCCGGAGACCGGGAAAAAGAAGCCCACCACATCCCCGTCGCGGAGCTCCCGGCTCAAGGGACAGCGCTCTCCGTTTACGCTGACCAGCAGGAGCCTGGCCTTGGCCGGGTTGCAGCGGATGAGCTTCAGCACGTCCCGCACGGTGCTGCCCTCCGGCAGCTCGGCCCAGCTTCGCTCGTCCAGAGCACGCCGGTCGCTGCCGTGGGGCGGCAGGATCTTCACGCGCATGAGCCGTTCCACCTCCTCCATCCGGATCACCTCCATGGGACAGGAGGCGGCGCACTGGCCGCAGCCGATGCAGACCCCCGGCAGCAGCTCCGGGAAGATGTTGCGGTACTTGCCGCTCTTGCCTTCCTTCTTCATCTCCAGGGCGGAGACGGGACAGGCCTGGGCGCAGATGCCGCAGCTGACACAGTTGAGATAGTCGAAAACCGGCTGCTGTTTGATCATGGCGTCACCTCCGTGAGCGTGCGGATCCCCAGGCGCTCCACCGTCGACCGCAGGGGGACACCGGTTTTGTCGTCCCAGCCGAAGGCCCGCCAGTGGGCGGCCACCTGCTCCTTGTTTTTCAGCGTGATGCCCTTCAGCGGCCCGGAGGGGAGGGGCGGGATGCCCTGCATCCGGTCGGGCAGCTTCACGGCGGCGGGGTCGAAGCCCTGTTTGATGTTGAACAGCTGCCGCAGGCATTGGATCCGCTCGCCGATCTCCATGTAGTGGTCGCCGTCATAGTCCCAGCCCTCGGCGGCGTTCAGATAGTCGATGAGCTTCCACATGTGCACGCCCATCATCTGCCCGTAGTAGCAGCCCCCCGCGCCGTCCACCAGCATGGTGTAGCAGGCGTTGGCCTTGGAGATGAGGGCCAGCTCCTCCGTGTCCTCCAGATCCCGGGACTTGGGGTGGAGCCGGGCCGGCGGCGCCCAGGAGCAGATGTCGCAGAGGCTCATGGCGCCGTACTCGATGCCCATGCCCACGGTGTGCTTGCCGGGGGCGGGCTCCGCCACAAAGTGGATGCCCAGCTGGGGATCGTTGCGGGCGTCGTGCATGCCCGGCTCCTGGCCGCCCACGTGCATGGCGTATTCCTTGCCGCCGAAGCGCTCCGACGCCCGTTTCACCCCGTCGGCCAGGGCGTCGCCGAAGCCCTCCCGGGCGACCATCTTGTTCACCAGGGCCAGGATGGCCTCGGTGTTTCCCCAGTTCAGCTCCAGCCCATCGGTCTGCTCCTTTGTCAGGATGCCGTTTTCATAGCACTCGATGGCCCAGGCCACGGTGTTGCCGGCGGAGATGCTGTCCATGCCGGCCCGGTTCAGCAGCTCGTTGAGCTGGAGGATGGAGTCCATGCTCCAGTTCAGCAGCAGAGGGCCGAAGGCCTCGATGGTCTCGTACTCCGGCTTGTGGGTCTCGTCGAACTCCGCGTACTTCCGGCCGCGGATGTTGAGCTTGCCGCCGCAGCCCAGCGGGCAGGAGTAGCAGTGGTACTTGGCGCTCTCGATCTTGTTGATGCGCTCCGGGTTGTAGACCATGTCCATCAGCCGGGCGTCCTTCGGAGTGCCGGCCCAGTTTTTGATAGGCCCGTCGCCGCTGGTGATGGCCAGGGAGGTGTTGGCCTGGGTACCCCACTGGCGGAACATCAGCGAGGTCATGGAGCCGTCCAGCGGCATGTAGGGCAGATGACCCATGGCCCGCCCGCCGGGGCCCAGGAAGACGCCCAGGCCGTTGGGCAGGGTCATCTTCAGGAGCTTCCGGCCCAGCTCCCGGGAGAGGGCCTGCACCTTTTCCCGGTCGGCGCAGGGGAGGGGACGGGCGCCCGCCAGCACCACGGCCTTCAGCTTTTTGCTGCCCATGACCGCGCCCACGCCGCTGCGGGCGGCGATGCGGCCGCCCTCGTTGCAGATGCCGGAGATGAGGGAGCATTTCTCCCCGGCGGGGCCGATGAGGGCGATGCAGGGCTTTTTCCGGCAGACCGGGTCCAACTCCCGGTGCAGCGCCAGCTCCGCCTCGGTGGCGTCCAGGCCCCAATAGGGGGCGGCGTCCCGCAGCTCCACGGTCTTCCCGTCGCAGAAGAGGTAGACGGGCTTTTCCGCGATCCCGGAGACGAAGATGGCGTCATAGCCGCACTGCTTGATGGCCGGGGCGAAAAGCCCGCCGCAGTTGGCGTCACCCCAGCCGCCGGTGAGCGGGCTCTTGCAGGCCACGGTCCAGCGCCCGGTGAGGAAGGCGCCGGTGCCGCAGAGGGCCCCCGGGGCGAAGGCCAGGATGTTCTCCGGCCCCAGCGGGTCCGCCCCGGCGGGGATATTGTTGTAGAGATACCAGGCCTCCAGACCCTTGCCTGCCAGGACCGCCTCATACACCTCCTGCGGGACATCGAGACTCTCAAAGCGCCCGGTGCTCAGATCCACCCGCAGGATCTTGCCCATAAAAGAGTTCATTCGGGATCGTATTCTCCGTATTCGCAGCCGATGCCGGTGGCCTCCACCTCATCGATCAAGGTCTCCTTGCCCAGGGGCGAGCGCTTGTAGAGCTTGAGAACGCCGGTGCCGTTGCCGCCGTTCCAGAGCCGGTTATGGCGCTTGAGGCCCGTGGGCGCCTCGTAGTTGATGTTCAGCATGTCCTTCTTGAAGCAGCGGATATCCGTCACCAGACGGGCGGTCGCCGTGCTCTGATCCACATGCCAGAGGATCTCGTCTTCGGTCTCCCGGCAGTCGAACTTGGTGCCGGAGAGGGTCCAGAACTTGGAGAAGTTGAACTCGTAGTCCTTGCCCTCGTAGTAGAACTCGCCCAGCAGCTTCCGGTTCAGGGCCACGGGGCCCACCTTGGGCCGGCCGCCGCCGATGTTGAAGACGCTGTTCGTGAGTTTTTTGCCAGTGATGCGGCTTTTCAGATTGTTGCTGCTGAGCCAGACCCAGGGCGAGGTGAAGTCTCCGCCCCAGTTCTTGTCGGCATAGCCGTTGCAGGTCTCGGGCCGGACCAGGTACTTCACCCCGTTGAGGGTGATCTCGCCCCGGTAGAGGGTCTTCATGCCCTCGGCGTGCCAGAACATCTCAAAGGCGTTCAGATCCCGCAGAGGCTTGCTGGCGCCGTAGCCCACGTGGAAGGCGATCTTCTTGTCGATGCTCAGCTTCCAGCTCATGCTGCCCGCGTCGCACATCCACTCGGGATGGGCGGCCTTCTCCTCCGGCGTCACGGTGACGCTTCCCTCGGTGAAGGTCTCGGAGCAGTTGCAGGGGCCGCAGGAAATGAAATAGGGGGCGTCACCGCGCATGGTCACGTCCTTCCAGGCGTAGAAGTTGTGGAGCTGGCCGTGATCCTCGCCCCAGAAGCCCACGTTTACCATGACGTAGGAGGGGAGGACGCCTCTCTTCTGCTTTTCGGGATCGTTCCAGACGATGACGGGCTCCTCCGCCGCCCGGTCGGGATTGCAGGTGAAAAACTCAATATAGAAGGGCTTGCTCTCGCCGGTCTGGGCGTTCTCTGCCGTGAGAGAGTGCCACCACCAGTCATAGCCCTTTTTGGCCAGGGGCCCGCGGAGCATGAAGGCGTCGCGGCTGATATCGTGAATGTTTGCCATGGAGATTCCTCCTCCTTCCCTTTCTTTCTGCTTATTTCAGCGTGTTTTTGAGCCGGATCTCTTCCTTGATGCTCTCGCCCTCGGTCTTGAGCTTTTTGACGAAGCGGCGGAGCTTGGCTTTCTGGGCCTGCACATAGGCGGCCTTCACCGGCGGAACGGCCTTCATCAGCAGCTGGCTGGGCCGATAGACCGGGCAGGGGTAGATGTGCTTTTTCAGCTTTTCCACGCCATCCACCACGGCCCGGGCCACGCCTTCGGGGGCCTGCACCGGGAAGGGGGGCTTCAGCTTGCGTCCGCCGGTGCCCACGTTGAAGAAGTTGGTTTTGGTGGACACGGGGTAGACGCAGGTGAGCTGCAGGTTTTTGGGGGCCTCGTCCCGGACGGCCTGCTGGAAGCCCTTCATGGCGAACTTGGTTGCGGCGTAGAGGGCGTAGCCCGGCAGGGCCATCTCGCCCATGGCGGAGATGGTGTATACCAGCCGCCCCTCCCGCCCGTTCAGGTGGTGCAGATACTTGGAGTAGGTGTAGATGTGGGCCACGGTGTTCAGATTGAACAGATCCTGGATCCGCTGCCAGTCCTCGTAGTCAAACTGCTCGTAGTAGGGGGCGCCGGCGTTGCAGAAGTAGAGGTCGATCTTGTCGAAAAGCTCCTCCGCCCGCCCGAACAGAGCGTTCACTCCCGCCTGGGTGCTTAGATCGCAGGAAAAGGGGATCACATTCTCGCCGTAGCCCGTGATTTTGTCCGCCCGGCGGGCGACAGCCAGGATCCGGTTGCCCTCCCCCTTCAGAAGCTCCTCCAGGATGGCCTTGCCGATGCCGCTGGACGCGCCGGTGACCACGATGTTTTTGTGCTCGATCATGCTGTTTTACCCTCCCATCTGATTTCTGATGCCTGTATGTGAAACGTTTACCTCATTTGATATCCATCACAGCGTCATAGGCGCTGTGGCAGGCGTCGGCGATGGTGCCGCTCTTTAGCGCGTCGCCCATCCGCCAGATGCGCATGACGCCCAGCCTGTCCAGCTCCTTTGCCAGATTCCCTGCCGGGCGCACGCCCAGGGACAACACCAGCGCGTCGGCCTCGATGCGGCGCTGCCTGCCGGTTTTGACCTCCTCCACGGTGACGCCCTCCGCGTCCACGGAGAGGAGCCTGGTCCCGGTTTCAAAGCGGGTGTCGGTCTTCCCCAGCCGCTCCATCTCGTCGTCCACCAGCTGGAACCAGGTGCCCGGGGCGATCTCCGGCGCCATCTCGATGACGGTGACCCGGTTCCCGGTCTCGTTCAGGATCTCGGCGGTCTCCAGGCCCGTCATGCCGGAGCCGGCCACCACCACCCGCTTGTTCCGCAGCACCGTCTCCCGGTGGATGATCTGGGGCGCGGTAAAGACGTTTTCGCCGTCCAGCCCCTCAATGGAGCGGGGCCGCAGGGGCTCGCCCCCGGTGGCGACGATGACGCCCCAGGGCTCCAGCGCGGCGATCTCGGCGGGGGAGAGGGCCTGCCCCAGCAGGATCTTCGCGCCGGCCTTTTTGGCATTGGTCATCAGATCCTCGATGCACCAGTAGAGCTTGTCCTTCAGATGGCAGGCGGCGGCGGTGAGCACCTGGCCGCCGGGCAGGCTCTCTTTTTCATACACGGTCACGTCGAAGCCCCGCATGGCCAGGGTCTGGGCGGCGGTGAGCCCCGCCGGGCCCGCGCCGATGACCAGGATCTTTCGGCCCTCCCCGTCCCGGGGCATGTGGAAGTAGCTCTTCTCCCGGGCCACGCTCATGTTCAAGGCGCACTCGCCGGGCTTGCCCACGCCGGCGTTGGTCATGAAGGAGCGGATGCAATTGAGGCAGCCGATACAGCGGCGGATCTCCTCCGGGTGGCCTGCGGCGGCCTTCTCCACCCAATGGGGGTCGCAGATGAAGGCCCGGGCGGAGGCCACAAAGTCCTGATCCCCCTCCTCGAGCTGCTTTTCCGCCTGCTCCGGGGTGCGGATCACGTTGGCAGCGATGACCGGGATGGACACCACGCTCTTGATCTCCCGGGCCAGGTGCCTGCGCCAGCCGGGCTCGAAGGAGCTGGGCTCCAGCCAGTAGTTATAGGCATCGTAGCAGGCAGAGGTGACATTGATGGCGTCCACCCCCAGCTCCTCCAGACGCTTGGCGATTTGCTTGCCGGTCTCCAGCCCGTAGCCCACGCCGGGGCGGCCCACCCGGTCGTACATCTCATCGGCGGTGAGGCGCACGGTCAGCGGATAGTCTCGGCCGCAGCGGGCCCGGATGCCCTCGATGATCTCCCGCAGGAAGCGCAGGCGATTCTCGAAGCTGCCGCCGTACTCGTCGGTCCGCCGGTTGGTGTGGGGGGAGAGGAACTGCTGGATGATGTAGCCGTGGCCGCCGTGGAGCTCCACGCAGTCCACCCCGGCCTTCTGGCAGCGCACCGCCGCCTCGATGAAGTCCCGGATGAGATTGCGGATCTCCCGCTTCGACATGGCGTGCATCCTTGTGGCGCCGTGCTTGGCCAGCTCCACCTTGGAGGGGGCCTGGACGGAGAAGCACACGCCCTTGGCCTCCATGCCCAGCAGCACCGGAGTGCACTTGAAGATCTTGTCCATCACGCCGGGGAAACGGTCCGCCACCGGGATCACCAGAGGCAGGGAGTTGATGGCGCTGGCCATGCCCTGCCGCCCCGGGTGGTGCAGCTGGATGCAGAGCTTGGCGCCGTGCCGGTGGATCCGCCCGGCAAATTCCCGCATGGGCTCGATGTGGTAGTCGTGGCTCATGGCCAGCTGGGTGAAGGTGGAGGCGCCGCCCATGTCGTTGACGCGGCAGATGCCGGGGATGATCATGCCCACGCCGCCCTTGGCCCGCTCCTCGTAATAGTCCATCAGGCGCTCGGTGGGCTTGCCGTTGGTCTGCCCCAGACTGAATTCCGCCGCGGTCATCACGGTGCGGTTTTTCACGGTCATGCTGCCGATCTTCATGGGAGAGAGCAGGAGCTCATACATAGGAGCATTCCCCCTTCAAATATTTGTTCTATTTTACTATAGTCTCTTCCCCTTCTCGCGTCAAGTTATTTGCACAAGAATCTTGACGGAAGGGAAGTGCTTTTCGTATAATACAGACAAAAGGGGGCGGCAAAACGGACAAAGGCTTCGCGCGCGATCTTGGCGCGCGCAGCGAGGCGGATCGCGCCGCCCCGCGCGGCCATCGCGGCCCGGATCTGCAGCAGCGCGCCTGTCTCCTGCGGCGCGGCGGGCACCCCGACCAACACCGCTGCCGCCTGATGGCGCCTGCACTGAGAAGCAAATGTTTGAAATATCTATCATACTGGAGGTACTGACAATGATCCATCTTTCTTACGAACAGGAAATCACCCTCATCAAGCGCCTGGTCATGGCCCAGGGCGTCAAGGAGAGCGACGCGGCCTCCCTGGCCGCCGTCGTCACCCACTCCGACTTCACCGGCACCTATTCCCACGGCCTGTCCCGCCTGTGCATCTACCTGCGGCAGTACATGGCCGGCGCCCTGGTGGCCAAGCCCGACTTCCGTTGCGTGAAGGACGGCGACTCCTCCCTGGTCTTCGACTGCGGCGGCGGCTCCGGCATCGTGGCGGTGAACAGCGTCTATGACGCGGTGCTGGAGCGCGCCCGCAAATACGGCGTTGCCGCCGGCGTGGGCCGCAACAGCGCCAACATCGGCTGCGGCGGCTACTACGGCCACCGGATGGCGGAGGACAACGTGATCGGCATCGTGGTGAGCAATACCTACCCCTGCCAGGCTCCCTTCGGCGGCGCGGACCGTCTCATCGGCACGAACCCGATCATCATGGGCTGCCCCACCACCAATCCCAACCGCCCCATCGTGATCGACATCTCCACCAGCGGCGTGGCCATCGGCAAGGTGCAGGCCTACCGCCGGGAGAATAAGATGATGCCCCCCGACTGGGCCAACGACTATGACGGCAACCCCACCACCGATCCCCATACGGCCTACTGCGTCCGTCCCATGGGCGGCCACAAGGGCTACGGCCTGGCCGTGTTCGTGGACATGTTCGGCGGCGTCCTGTCCGATGCTCTCACCAGCCCGGAGATCCCCTTTGTGGAGGATATGCGGCCGGAGGAGACGGGCTTTGCCGTGATCCTGCTGGACATCGCCCACTTCATCGATGTCGAGCGATTCAAGGAGCATGCCTCCCTGTACGCGGAGCTGATCAAGAACAGCCGCACCGCCACCGGCGTGAAGGAGATCTTCATGCCCGGCGAGATCGAGGCCCGTCTGATCGAGGAGCGGAAGGTCACCGGCCTTGACTTCTCCGACGCCCTGGAGACGGAGCTGACCGAGCTGGGCCGTCAGTGCGGCGCCCTGGGCGCGGACGGCAAGCTGGCCGACCTGCTGGCCTGATCGGAAGCGCCTTTTGGCCGACTCAACCCGCGGAGGCTTCGGTCAAAGCGCGTTCCGCAAAATCGACAATGGGATGCGCCCGCGGCCCTCGGGCAGGGCGCGCCCCATCTCAAACAGGAGGAGGAGCCCATGGCAAGCTACAACAAGATCAGCCCTGAAATCGCAGAACAACTGAGAGCGGTGGTCGGGGAGCGCCGTTTTTTCGTGAAGGACGAGATCGACCCCAACTACTCCCACGATGAAATGCCGATCTACGGCAAATACATGCCGGAGGCCGCGGTGGACGTGGAGACCACCGAGGAGGTCTCCCAGATCATGAAGATCTGCTCCGCCAACAAGATCCCCGTCACCTGCCGCGGCGCCGGCACGGGCCTGGTGGGCGGCTGCGTCCCCCTGGCGGGGGGCCTGGTGCTCTGCACCCGGCGCATGAACAAGATCCTGTATTATGATATGGACAACCTGGTGGTCCGCATCCAGCCCGGCGTGCTGCTGAAGGATCTGGCGGCGGACGCGCTGACCCACGGGCTCATGTATCCGCCCGACCCCGGCGAGAAGACCGCCACCGTGGGCGGCAACATCTCCACCAACGCCGGCGGCATGCGCGCGGTGAAGTACGGCGTCACCAGGGACTACGTGCTGGCCATGACGGTGGTGCTGGCGGACGGGCGCGTCATCGAGCTGGGCAAGAGCGTCTGCAAGACCAGCTCCGGCTACAGCCTGCTGCATCTGATGATCGGCTCCGAGGGCACCCTGGGCATCATCACCGAGATGACCATGAAGCTGATCCCCAGCCCCATCTGCGACGTGTCCTGTCTGGTGCCCTTCCGGGATGTGGAATCCTGTATCCATTTCGTGCCCAAGATCAAGCTGGCCAATCTGGATCCCCAGTCCATCGAGTTCATGGACGCGGACATCGTCACCTCCTCCGCCGCCTTCACCGGCAACCCCATCTTCCCCGAGCGGGTGCGCAATGAGGACGTGGGCGCCTCGATCCTGGTGACCTTTGTGGGCTCCGATGAGGACGAGCTGGACCAGAAGCTCGTGAAGCTCGGTCAGCTGGCAAAGGACGCGGAGGCGCTGGACGTGCTGGTGGTTGCCACCTCGTCCAACAAAAAATCTGCCTGGGCCGCCCGCTCCAGCTTTCTCACCGCCATCGAGGCCGACACCAGGCTCATCGACGAGATGGACGTGGTGGTGCCCGTGGACAAGATCCCCGCCTTTTTGATCTATATCCGCGCTCTGGGCGAGGAAAACGGCATCCGCATCCGCAACTTCGGCCACGCCGGCGACGGCAATCTGCACATCTACTGCTGCTCCAACGACCTGGAGGAGGAAGAGTTCAAGCGCAGGGTCAAGATCATCATGGACAAGGCCTACACCAAGTGCGCCGAGCTGGAGGGTCAGGTCTCCGGCGAGCACTCCATCGGCCATGCCAAGATGGTCTATCTGCGCCAGTCCGTGGGCGAGGACGTGTTCAAGCTGATGGGCGAGATCAAGGCGGTCTTCGACCCGGACTACATTCTAAACCCCGGCAAGGTCTGCGACAGCAGCCTGCGGGTCTGACAGGCCGGACGACGGGAAGGAGAAGCGTATGCTGAAAATACTTGTTTGCGTCAAGCAGATCCCGGACGTGGATCTGGTGAAAATGGACCCGGAAACCGGCAATCTGATCCGCACCGGCGTGCCCACTCTCACGAACCCCCTGGATCTGAACGCCCTGGAGGCCGCCGTGCAGGTGAAGGAGCGCTTCGGCGGCGAGATCACCCTCATCACCATGGGCCCTCCCATGGCGGAGAGCACCCTGCGGGAGTGCCTGGCCGTGGGCGGCGACGAGGCCGTACTCATCAGCGGCCGCCCCTTCGGCGGGGCGGACACCCTGTCCACCAGCTATTCCATCGTGAAGGCCGCGGAGATGAAGGGCAAGTTCGACCTGATCTTCTGCGGCAAGGAGTCTCTGGACGGCGCCACCGGCCAGATGGCCTCCCAGCTGGCCGAGCGCTTTGACGCGGCCCAGATCTCCTGCTGCCTCAGCGTCGACGAGGTGGCCGACGGGAAGATCCGCGCCACCCGGGCCCTGGAGAACGGCAAAGAGGTCGTGGAGGCCACGCTGCCCTGCCTGCTCACCGTGGAGAAGGACAATTTCTACGGCAGGCTCCCCAGTCTGGAGGACTATCTGGCCTCCAAGACCGCCGCCATCACCACCTACTCGGAAAAGGACATCGAGGGCCTGGATCTGCAGAAGATCGGCGTGCCGGGCTCCGGCACCATCGTGCCGAGGATCTACCCTCCCGAGCTGCCCGAGCCGGGGCAGATCATCCGGACCGGCAGCGTCAAGACGGACGTCGGCAGGCTGATGGAGCTGCTGACGGAAAAGGGCTCCCTATGAGGAGGTGACGAGGATGCAGAAATCTGACTACAAGAACATGTGGGTCTATATCGAGCACGACGGCAAAACCGCGGCTCCCGTGGGCCTGGAGCTCTGCTGCGAGCTGCGCAAACTCTGCGATCGCACCGGAGACAAGCTTTTCGCCGTGATCCTGGACGCGCTGCCCGAGACGGAGCTGGACCGGGTGAAGGACTGCGGCGTGGACGGGATCGTTCAGGTCCGCGGCACGGGCTACGAGACCTTCAACACCGACGCCTGGGCCAATGCCTTCACCGTCCTCTCCCGCAAGTACCATCCCTCCGCCATCTTCGTAGGCGGCACCATCAACGGCCGGGACTTCGCGCCCCGCTTCGCTGTGCAGCTGGACACCGGCTGCACCTCCGACGCCATGGAGCTGGACTGGGACCCGGAAACCGGGGACATCCAGTTCATCGAGCCCGCGGTGGGCGGCAAGATCATGGCGGTCATCACCGTCCCGGTGCTGCGCCCCCAGGTGGGCACCATCCGCCCCGGCACCTTCAAATACGCCCCCGCGGGCCGGAAGGCGCAGATCGAGCAGATCGAGGAGCGGATCGACTTCGATCCGGAGAAGATCCGCTGCCGGCATGTGGATTTCATCCCCGACGAGAGCGATCCGGAGCTGGACATCGCCCATGCCGACTGCATCGTGTGCGTGGGCAACGGCCTGAAGGACGCGGAGCATCTGGAGCGCTACCGCCGCCTGGCGAAGCTCCTGGGCGGCAAGCTCGGCTGCACCCGGCCCCTGTATGACCGGGGCATCCTGCCCTACAAGCTGCAGATCGGCCAGTCCGGCGTCATGGTCAAGACCAAGCTCTACATCAGCTTCGGCGTCTCCGGCGCGGTGAACCACACCGCCGGCGTGGACGCGGAGGTCTTCGTGGCCGTGGACAAGAACCCGGACGCCCAGATCTTCAACTACTGCGACTACGGCATCGTGGGCGACATGGACCAGGTCTGCGACGAGATGATCCGGCAGATCGAGGCCCGGCAGAAGTGAATCCACCGGGCATGCCCGGCGAAAAATAGAATTCAGGAGGTTATCCAATGGCAAAGAAAGTGCTGCTCCTCTGCGGCGATTTCACAGAGGACTATGAAACGATGGTGCCCTTCCAGGCGCTGGGCGTTCTGGGCTACCAGGTGGACGCCGTCTGCCCGGACAAGAAGGCCGGCGAGACGGTGGCCACCGCCGTCCACGATTTTCTGGGCGAGCAGACCTACACGGAGCTGCGGGGCCACAATTTCGCCCTGACGGCGGACTTCGACGCGGTGAAGACCGAGGACTATGAGGGCCTCTTCATCACCGGCGGCCGCGCCCCCGAGTACATTCGGCTGAATCCCCGGGTGCTGGAGATCGTGCGGGAGTTCTTCGCGGCCAACAAGCCCGTGGCCGCCATCTGCCACGGCCCCCAGGTCCTGGCCGCCGCCGGCGTGCTCAAGGGCTACAAGGCCACGGCCTATCCCGCGGTGGGCCCCGACGTGACCCTGGCCGGCGGCACGTATGTGCCCGTCGCCGTCACCGACGCGGTGGTGGACCGCAACCTGGTCACCGCTCCCGCCTGGCCCGGCGACACCGCCATCGTGCGGGAATTCGCCGCCCTCATGGGCGCGAAGATCGAGATCTGATCTTTCCCCAAAAAGAACAAATATCCCCTCTTCCGTACGGAAGAGGGGATATTTGCGTAAAAAAGTTACCAGATATAGGGGATGACCTTGTAGCGCACTTTCTTTTTGTAGTCGCGGTAGCCCTCCAGACCCTGCTCCAGCACCTGCTCCTCGTTGCGCATCCTGAGCCCGATGATGGGGAGGTATACCAGCATCACCGCGAAGGAGATGAGAGAGCCCAGCACCAGCGGCATGGAGAGGAAGAGCAGCAGGGTGCTCATGTACATGGGGTGGCGCACGACGCCGTAGAGCCCGGTGTCGATGACCTTCTGACCCTCCTGCACCTCGATGGTGCGGGAGAGGTAGCTGTTTTCCCGCAGAACCTCTGCGTAGAGGGCGTAGGCCAGCAGGAAGAGCGCCGCCGCCGTCCAGGAGACCCAGGCGGGCAGGGGAAACCAGCCGAAGCGGTGATCCAGGCCCGCCAGCACGAAGGCGGCCAGGAACATCAGCCCGCTGAGGGCGATCACCAGCTTCTGCTCCATCTCCTCCTCCCGAGCCTGCAGACGCTTGCGCAGCAGCTCCGGTTTTTTTGCCATCAGCACAAGGCCGGCGAGGAACATGGGGATGAACAGGATGCCCAGCAGCAGCCAGGCCTGCCAGTAGTCCAGGGTCCAGGCGGGCAGAAAGAGCAGCGCCGCCACCAGCACCAGGCCGCAGCCGAATTTGAGCAGGGCCTGTCCAAAAAGCTTTGCGCCCATATGCGTCCCTCCTTACAGACAAAAGTCCCTGACCCGGTCCAGAAAGTCCGGGGCCTCTTCATAGAGCCCGTGGCTGAGCCCGGGATAGAGCTTCAGCGCCGCGCCGGGGATCCGCTCCGCCAGCTCCTCGGAGGCAAGGCCGGTCACGATCTTATCCTCTTCGCCGCCGATGACCAGGGTGGGGCAGGTGATCCGGGGCAGCTCCTCCCAGGCGTCGTGGGTCAGACAGGACTCCGCCTGGATGAGAAAGCGATCAAAGCTCCTGGGCTTGCCGAGGCTGCCCAAAAGCCGGTAGCTCAGGCGGGCCTGCCGCAGCTTTTTCTCCGAATAGGAGCGCTCGGCGGTGTCCAGCATGATGCCCTTGTAGTCCCCGGCTTTCGCCATCTCCGTCCAGCGGCCGATGGCCTCCCGCACGGTGGAGTTGGGCCGGCCCAGAGTCACCGTCAGCACCAGCTTTCCCACCTTCTCCGGGTAGTCCAGCGCCAGCCACTGGGCGATCATGCCGCCCTGGGAGACGCCCAGCACTGCGGCGCCCTCGATCCCCAGAGCCTCCAGGGCCAGGTTCAGATCCGCCGCCATCTCCCGGGTAGTCGTGCCCGCCCGCAGCGCTCTCCGGCGGCTGAACACGTACACCGTAAAGTCCTTCGCCAGACTTCGGTACAGCCAGGCGAAGGGGAGAGCCATGCCCTTCACGGTCTTCAGTCCGTCACCCACGCCGGGGATCATGACCAGGGCCCGCTCGCCCGTCCCGAAGCGGATGCAGTCCATCTCGCCGCCGGGCAGAGACAGCAGCAGATTCTTCGCGTTCCAGAGCAAAAGAACCCCTCCTTCCCTTTGTTTTCGCTTTTATTGTAGCAAAGAGGGCGCGGCGGCGCAAGGGGCGAAGGAGGCGTTTTGCGGCAAAAGGGCGAAAAAAGAGATCTCTGACAGTGGTATGAAGAATACGTTGTCGGCGGCGTTTTTTTCTGGTATAATCCCGGTGTAAACTTTATTGAGGAGGTTACGCTATGAATCCCAATATGACAAAACGCAACGCCCTTCTGGCTCAGAAGGTCATCAAGGGGCTTCAGTCCCGCAACATGTCCGGCTACTACGCCGAAACAAGGGAGGAGGCGCTGCAGCTGGCCCTGTCTCTGATCCCGGAGGGCAGCACCGCCACCATGGGCGGCGGCGTCAGCGTCCAGGAGATCGGTCTGGTGGACGCGCTGAAAAATGGCAACTACAACTTCATCGACCGGGATGCCTATACGGACAAGCGGGCCGCCATGCTGCAGGCCTATGACGCGGACGTGTTCCTGGCCAGCGCCAACGCCATCACCGACGACGGCATCCTGGTGAACATCGACGGCAACGCCAACCGGGTCTCCGCCATGGCCTTCGGACCCAAAAAGCTGGTGCTCATCGTGGGCATGAACAAGGTCTGCCCCGACGTGGACGCCGCCATGAAGCGGGCCCGCAGCGTAGCCGCCACCGCCAACGCCCAGCGCTTCGGCCTCTCCACCCCCTGCGCCAAGACCGGCGCCTGCATGGACTGCAAGTCCCCCGACACCATCTGCTGCCAGTTCCTCATCACCCGCTTCTCCCGCCACACGGGCCGCATCCACGTGATCCTGGTGAACGACAGTCTGGGCTTCTGAGCGGGGAGACAGTTCCATGTGGTTTGCGATCATGGGAGCGCTGATGCTCATCGCGCTCCTGTGCTGCTGGTATCTGATCCGCTGCGTTCACCGCTTCCCGGCCTTTCAGCGCCTGGGAGAGAAACGGAAGCTGCTGTCCTGGCTGCTTGCCGCCCTGCCGGTGCTGGCCCTGGGGCTCTTCGGGCTCATCAATGTCTTCGCCCTGATGGTGGTGATCCTCCATGTGGCGGCGGCCTTCCTGCTCTGCGCCCTGCTGGCCTGGCTGTTCAAAAAGCTCAGCAAAAAGGAGATCCCCTATTGGCTGCGGGGCACGGCGGCCATCCTGCTGGCCGCGATTTATTTGAGTATCGGCTGGTATAACGCCCATCATGTGACGGAGACCCGCTATACCGTGGAGAGCGCCAAGCCCGTCTCGGAGGAGCTGCGCATCGTCCTCATCGCCGACGCCCACCTGGGCATCACCCTGGACGGGGAGGACTTTGCCCGCGAAATGGAGCGGATTCAAGCGCTTGACCCGGATATCGTGGTCGTAGTGGGGGATTATGTGGACGATGATACGCCGCGGGACGACATGGTGGAGGCATGCCGCGCGCTGGACGAGCTGGAGACCACCTACGGCGTGTACTACGTCTACGGTAACCACGACCGGGGCTATTACCAGAACCGGGATTTTTCCGCCGAGGAGCTGCGCTTTGAGCTGGAGAGAAACGGCGTCACCATCCTGGAGGACGAGTGCGTCCCCATCGGGGAGAGCTATCTTCTGATCGGCCGGCAGGACCGCTCCGCCCGGGATCGGGCGGACATGGCGGCGCTGACGGCAGGGCTGGATCGCTCCCGCTTCCTGATCGTACTGGATCACCAGCCCAACGACTATGACGCCCAGCAGGCCGCGGAGGTGGACCTGGTGCTCTCCGGACACACCCACGGCGGGCACGTCTTTCCCGCTTGGCTGATGGACCGGATCCTGCACGTGAACGACCAGCGCTACGGGATGGAGACCCGGGGAAACACCCGCTTCATCGTCACCTCCGGCATTTCCGGCTGGGCGATCCCCTTCAAAACCGGCTGCTTCTCGGAATTCGCGGTCGTGGATATCGTAAACGCCGGCTGAGCCGGACGAAAACAAAAACGCAGAGGTTTTTCCTCTGCGTTTTTGTTATCTTGTTATCTATTGTTGACAGTCGCGGGCGGCAAGAGGTATACTTCTTTTATCAGAATCATACAAACGCCTCGAAAATGAGAAAAAAGGAGTCTTTGCATGAGAGAGTTCCTGCTGAACAACGGCCCGGTCCTGGCCTGGGCCATCGCCGCCTTTCACGCCCTGATCCTGGCCCTTTCGCTGCTGGGCTACCGGAGAAGCAAAAAGCCCCTGTTCCTGCTGCTGAGCCTGCTGTGCTTCGGCCTGTGCTACGACGCGCTGATCCAGGCCCTGGGCGCGAGCCTGGGAGAGGGGAGCGCGCTGACCGGGCTCAGCCGCTTCCGCTATGTGTTCCACGGGGCGCTGATCCCCCTGCTGTTTCCCATCTGCGCCTACGCGCTGGACTTCAAAAAGCCCTGGAAGCTGGCCGTCTGGGCGCTGACCGTCGTGGTGATCGCCCTGGGGATCGCGGAGGGCTTTGCCACCGTCATGGTCCCGGAGCGGACGGCCGGCATCCTGCGCCTGGCATCAAACAAGGACGCCACCCCCGGCTGGGCCACCGGCGTCAGCTATCTGCTGGCCTTCGGCACCATCATCCCGGTGATCCTGGCGGGCATCGCCGTCTGGATCAAGCAGAAGACGCCGCTGCTGCTCCTGGCGGGTCTGCTGATGTTCGTCTTCGCGGCCCTGGGCCCCGCCACCGGCAACCTGGATCTGAACTTCCTGATCACCATGTTCGGGGAAGTGTTCCTGGCGCTGTTCTTCCTGCTCTACGCCCGCAGGAAGGCAAAGAAATCGGAATGAGCAAAAAACTTGCGAATATACGGAAAGAGAGGTAGTTCCATGAGCAGCTTCAAAGACCTTCGCATCGTAGACAACTTCTACCAGACCAGTTCCTACTATCCCATGCCCACCGTCATGATCTCCACCCTGGCGGAGGACGGCAGCACCTCTGTGGGCTCCTACTCCCTGTGCTTCCCCTACTACATCGCCGGCAAGGGCTACTACGCCATGGTGCTGGAGGCCCGCAACTCCTCCAACACCGCCCAGCACCTGCTGGCCGGGCGCAAGACCGTGGCCATCAACTTCATGCCCGAGGGCAAGGGCTTCCACAAGAAGATCGTGGCCCAGGGCTGGCCCGGCGACACCCCGGCGGAGAAGATGAAGAACTTCGGCTTCACCCTGGAGGACGGTCTCTGCATCGCGGAGGATCCCTCCACGCCCCGGCCCAAGGTGGTGGCGGAGGCTTACCAGGTCATGGAGTGCACCTGGATGAGCGACCTGGAGAACGCGGACGAGGACATCGGCCGCAAGCTGGAGGACGGCTGCTATCCGCCCCCCTACAAAAACTTCAACGGCATCACCACCCAGTACGGCGCCCACTTCATCCTGCGCATCGACAAGATGCTGATGAAGCCCAAGTACCACCAGAACATCATCGACGGCGTGAAGGGCCGCAACTGGCCCAATGTGCTGATCTGCCACGGCTACCGGGACAGCAAGAACTTCTGGTTCGCCAAGACCCCGCGCCTGGTGCCGGAGCTGCTGCCCATCCGCAACGCCACCCTCTCCTCCGTCCGCTACGCCGCCGACCGCACCGACCCCAACGTCCACTTCACCGACGACGCGCTGGAGATGATCCTGAACGTGCCGCGCATCTTCCTGCCCACGGTGCTCAAGGGCTGCGTCAAGTGGGCCAAGGAGCACGGCGTCACCGAGGTCACCGCCAAGGAGATGCAGATCATCAACGACAAGCGCTCCAAGGAAAAGGGCAAGGGATAAGGAGGCTGCCGTGGAAGGATACGTCTACACCGTCCCGATGGCCCTGTTCGACTATATCCCCGGCATCCTTTTCATGATCAGCGGCGTGCTGCTGATGCGGAGCCTCTACAACAAGATGCCCAAGGGCGTTTTCGCCTGTCTGGACGGCGGCGTCTGCATCGCCTTCCTGGCCGGGATCCTGAAAGCTACCTACAAGCTGCTGATCGCCCTGGGCGTCGCTGCGGTTCCGACGCTCAACAAGCTGTTCCTGCCGCTGGAATCCACGGGCCTGCTGCTGGCGGGACTGGCCATCGTGCTGATGCTGGTCCTGCGGAAGAGGAGCGCCGCGCTGATGGCGCCGCTCACCATCGGCCTCATCAGCATGATGGTCGTGGGCCTGGGCTGCATGTGCGCGGGGCTCTCCGTCGTGTCCAAAAAGATGAAAAAGGGCTGGCTGATCCCGATCTTCGTGCTCTGCTTCTTCTGCTACATGGGCATGGGCTATCTGGCCTCCCGCCCGGAGGAAACCGCCTCCTCCAACTGGATCGAGCAGGGCGTCAACTGCTTCGGTCAGATCCTGCTGCTCACCGGCGTCGGCACGCTGTACCGCGCCGGCCTGCGGGACTTTAAGCTGTAATCCCAAAATAATTTGAAAGAAGGATAATTGTCATGACACCTGTTGTTCCCGATGTTCCTGTCGAAGCCGCTGCGTCTTCCTATCCCGGTTGGTTTTTCTTCCTGCTTTTTGCCCTGGCCATGGTGGTCAGCTCCATTGGCTTCAAAAACTACGTCTGGTTCATCTCCCTGGGCTACGGCTTCTCCATCGCCGCCGCCGGCGTCCTGATGCTGATCCTCTTCCACAAGACTCTGACCCTCGGCACCATCATCTGCTGCGTGATCTTCTTCCTCTACGGCTGCCGGCTGGGCGGCTATCTGGCCTACCGCGAGCTGAAGAGCAGCTCCTATAAGAAGAACATGGTGGGCGAGATCAAGGACGGCAAGACCGTTCCCATGGGCGTGAAGCTGGCCATCTGGATCACCTGCGCCCTGCTCTACGCTACCCAGGTCTCCCCGGTGTTCTACCGCATGTTCAACGCCCCCGCCGGCGTCAAGGACAACGCCTGGGTCTTCATCGGCGCCGTGGTCATGGTATGCGGCATCAGCCTGGAGTCCGCCGCCGACATCCAGAAGAACATGGCCAAGAAGGTCAATCCCAAGCGCTGGGTGGACACCGGCCTCTTCCGCATCGTCCGCTGCCCCAACTACCTGGGCGAGATGATTTTCTGGACCGGCGTGCTGCTCTCCGGCATCGGCGGCGTCACCAAGTGGTGGCAGTGGCTCATTTGCGCCGTCGGCTACTGCGGCATCATTTTCGTCATGTTCTCCGGCGCCCGCCGGCTGGAGGTCCGCCAGAACAAGCGCTATGGCAAGGATCCCGACTATCAGAAGTTCGTCAAGACCGTGCCCATCCTGCTGCCCTTCGTCCCGCTCTACAGCGTGGAGAAGTACAAGTGGCTGGTGGCCTGAGCCTTCCGAAAACGCAAAAAGCACGCCCTTTGGGGCGTGCTTTTTTGCGTCCGGGGATAGGAAAAAGCGGCGGGCTGTGGTATAATGCCAAAGAAAAACAGCGACAGGGAGGTTCATTCCATGAAAATCGCAGTGGTCACCGGCGCCTCCGCCGGGATCGGAAGAGAGTTTGTCCGCGCCGTCGACCGGGAAGGCGCTTTTGAGGAGATCTGGGTCGTTGCCCGGCGGGCGGAGCGGCTGGAGGAGCTGAAGACGGAGTGCGCCGCGCCTCTGCGCCCGGTGGTCCTGGATCTGGCGGAGCCGGAGAGCGTGGAGCGCTACCGGGAGCTGCTGGAGCGGGAGGAGCCGGAGATCGGCCTGCTGGTCAACGCGGCGGGCTGCGGGGTCTTCGGCCCCTTTGCGGAGAAGGAGCTGGACAAGCTGCTGATGAGCGCCCGGCTCAATGCCCTGACCCTCACGGCCATGTGCCACCTGAGCCTGCCCTATATGAAAAAAGGCGACGCCATCGTCAACATGGGCTCCAACTCGGCCTGGCAGCCGGTGCCCTGGCAGGCGGTCTACGGCGCCAGCAAGAGCTACGTGCTCTCCCTCTCCCGGGCCCTCTGGCGGGAGCTGCGCCCCAGGGGGATCCATGTGATGTGCGTCTGCCCCGGCTGGGTGAAGACGGAGTTTCAGGCCACGGCGCGGCATGACGACTACATCCGCTATGTGGACCGCTGGTACGGCCCCGAGGAAGTGGCCGCGCGGGCCATGCAGGATCTGAAAAAGAAGAAGCTGGTGTCCATCCTGGGCCACCCGGTGCGCCGCCAAGTGCGCCTGGTGAAGCTTTTGCCGGTAAAGCTGGTGATGAAGATCTGGTGCCGCCAGCAGGGAATCGAATAAAGACGCACAAAGGCGGCCCCGGATTTCTCCGAGGCCGCCCGTGCTATTCTCAAAACTCAAAACTGAAAACTCAAAACTGCTTCGCTCACAGCTGGGGTCCGGCGGCGACCAGGGCCTTGCCCGCCTCGTTGCTCTCGTACTTGACGAAGTTCTTGATGAAGCGGCCGGCCAGATCCTTGGCCTTCTCCTCCCAGACTGCGGGATCGGCGTAGGTGTCCCGGGGATCCAGAATGGCCGGGTCCACGCCGGGCAGGGCGGTGGGCACTTCAAAGTTGAAGTAGGGGATGGTCTTGGTGGGGGCTTCCAGGATGGCACCGTCCAGAATGGCGTCGATGATGCCGCGGGTGTCCCTGATGGAGATGCGCTTGCCGGTGCCGTTCCAGCCGGTGTTGACCAGATAGGCCTTGGCGCCGCACTTTTCCATCTTCTTCACCAGCTCTTCCGCGTACTTGGTGGGGTGCAGCTCCAGGAAGGCCTGGCCGAAGCAGGCGGAGAAGGTGGGGGTGGGCTCGGTGATGCCGCGCTCGGTGCCGGCCAG
>JAFRQP010000024.1 GCA_017428565.1 Oscillospiraceae bacterium | reverse complement strand
TGCCAAGAAGCATGGCGGCATCAACGAGACCATCACCGTCCGCCGCATCTCCTACGGCGTCGGCTGCGAGAAGGTCTTCCCGGTGCACTCTCCCTCCATCGTCTCTGTCACCACCGTCCGCAAGGGCAAGGTCCGCAGAGCGAAGCTGTACTACCTGCGCGACCGCGTGGGCAAGAAGGCCAAGGTCAAGGAGCGGCTGTAATAGTCTCACATGTTTTATGGCGTCTTCCGTCGGGAGACGCCATAAAACTTATGTTTTGGGAAACACCGGCGCAATCGCCGTGCCCTGCTTGACGGCAGATTTTCCGTCTGATTTTGTCTTAAAATCTTGAAATACACAAAGTATTCCTGCGATTTTTCGCCTTCATCAGACAAAAAATCTCCTCGCCAATCCGAACACTTCGATTACGCCAGCGCTTCCCGGGAGGAATCTCTTGTGAATCATCTCAAACGAACCTGGCTGGAGGAGCACTGGCTCTTTCTGCTGATCGCGGCCCAGCCGCTGCTGGACACCCTGGCCTATTTCACCCGGAATGAGGCCGGCACCGTCTCCGGCTATATCCGGCTGGCGGTGATGCTGGCGCTGCCGCTCTGGGCGCTCTGGAAGGCGGAGCGGAAAAAGCCGATCCTTGTGGGCCTTGCCGTTATCGCGGCCTTCTGCGCGCTGCATGTGCTCAACGGCCTGCGGGTGACCGAGCGGAATCCCATCTACGTCGGCGGGTATAATCTGCTCTACGATGTGCAGTATATGCTGCGCGTCGCCCAGGCGCCGGTGCTGTGCCTGAGCTTTCTGGCGCTTCTCGGAGAAGAGCAGACCCGGCGGCAGGCCTGGCGCGGCGTGCTGGCGGCGGCGCTCATCATGGCGCTCTCCGTGCCCCTGGCCTGGGTCACCGGCACCGGCAACGTGACCTACGGCCCCGGCCTGGGCTACAGCGGCTGGGTCATCGACGACAACCGCTGCGCCAACAGCATCCTGCTGGTGACCCTCTCCGCCTTCTCCGTGGGCTATGCGGTGAAGACGGAGAAAAAATGGCTCTCCGTCCTGATCCCGGTGATCGTCAGCGCCCTCTTTCTCACCAACGGCACCAAGGCCTGCTACTATTCGATTTTCGCCATCTTCGGCGCCTGGGCCTGCTGGCTGCTGGCAGAGAAGCTGCTGCTGAAAAAGCGGCTGAAGACGCTGCTGCTGGCCGTGCTGTTGCTGCTGATGGTCTTTTCTGTGGTGATCTATCCCTGGACGCCACGCTGCCGGGTGGATCAGCACCTGGCCGGGCGGGACAGCACCGGCGAGATCGAGGCCACCCTGCTGGAAAAGGGCATCGACATCACGGACATGAGCTTTGAGGAGCGCTATGAAAACCCCGTGGTGCGGGAGGTCTTTGAACACTATTACTGGAAGTATCTGGGCGCGCTCTACAATCTGCCGGATCGCTTCGGCATGGACCGGGTGCTGCGGCACTACCGCATGAGCACCGACGTGCCCCGGCTGATCGACACCCGGGTGATGAAGCGGAGCTACGCGGCGCTGATCTGGTCGGAGGAAACGGACACGCTCACCAAGCTTGTGGGCTTTGAGGCCGCGATCGTGGGCACCGACGGACGCTACGACATGGAAAACGACTGGCCGGCCGTCTTCTATTACTACGGCTATCTGGGCTTTGCGCTCTATGTGGGCTTTGCCCTCTGGTTTGTGCTGCGCATCCTCCGCGGCCTGAGGGCGGACTTCAAGGGCAGTCTCACGGTGGAGAACTTTACCCTCGCCCTGGTGCTGGCGCTGCAGGCGGGCCTGGCGCAGTTTTCCGGCGCCCTGGTGCGGCGGCCCAACGTGTCCGTCTACTTTGCGCTGGTGCTGGCGCTGATCTGGTACCAGACCGGGCGGAAGGAGAAGGCGGCATGAAGCTGAGCGTGATCGTACCCGTCTACAAGGCGGAGCAGACCCTGCGCAAGTGTGTGGACTCCCTGCTGGCCCAGACGATTTCCGATCTGGAGATCATCCTGATAAACGACGGCTCCCCCGACGGCTGTGAGGCCATCCTGGATGACTACGCCTCCCGCTTTCCGGACAAGATCCGAACCAGGACCGTCTCCAACGGCGGACAGGGAAGGGCCCGGAACTTCGGCCTGGAGCTGGCCCGGGGGGACTGGCTGGGCTTTGTGGACAGCGACGACTGGGTACAGCCGGAGATGTACGAAACCCTCATTTCCGCCGCCGAGCGGGAGGGCGCAGACCTGGCCGTGTGCGACGTGCTGCGCTGCCCGGAAGACGGCGAACCTGAGCTCCTGCGCGCCTGGCGGGAGGGGAATCCTCTGTCCGCAGCCGGCTCCTGCTGCGACAAGGTCTTTCGCCGCAGCCTGGTGGAGGATCTGCGCTTCCCCGAGGGGCTGTGGTACGAGGATTTCGCCTTCTCCGCCCTGGCCCTGGCGCGCTGCGGCCGGATCGCCTGCGTCCCCGAGGCGCTGTACTTCTATCGCGTGGGGCACCCGTCCACCATGCACAATCAGAACGCCCGCAAGAACCTGGATCTGTTGGCGGTGCTGGATCTGCTGCGGCAGCCGCTGATGGACGCGGGACAGAAGGATGCCTATGAGTCCCTGGTGCTGAACCACGCCCTGCTGGACGCGATCAACCGGGTCCAACGGCAGAGCGGAGAAGATAAGTTTACTGTAATCAAAGAAATTAAAGATTATGTAAACCAATCGATTCCCGATCTGTCCTGCTGCCCTGCTTTTCGGGCGGAGAGCGGAAAACGACGCCTGGTGATGTGGCTGAACTACCACGGCCAAAGCCGCCTCTCCGGCGCCCTGCTGCAGCTGAAAGGCGGAGCAAGTTGAGCGAAGTGCTCCGAAAAACATGTGCATAGAAAACCGCAGACGCCCCTCCTTCCGGAGGGGCGTCTGCGGTTTATGAAAGCTTAAGAGACGCTTTCTTTCCGCTGTGATACAATGATCCCGAAAAAAGCATATTTTTGCAAGAACGTGCAACCGCGGCGGGCGAATCTTGTCTATATGGTTGAGAGCTCTTGACGCAAAGGAGGGTCAGTATGGAGGACGCGGCAATCGTTGATCTGTACTGGGCGCGATCCGATCGGGCTATATCGGAGACGGAACACAAATACGGGAAATACTGCCACAGCATCGCCTTCAACATTTGCGGAACGCGGGAGGACGCGGAGGAATGCGTCAGCGACACCTGGTTTTCCGCCTGGAATCAAATGCCGGACAAGCGTCCGACTGCGCTGTCGGCCTTCCTGGGCTGTATTACCCGGAACTTCGCCCTGAACCTCCTCAAGGCGAGGAACAGACACAAGCGCGGCGGAGGCGAAGGGGCGCTGGCGCTGGAGGAGCTGTCGGACTGCGTCCCCGACGGGACGGATGTGGAGCGCAGCGTGGAGGAGCGGGAGCTGGAGCGTGCCGTGGGCCGCTTTGTGGCGGGCCTGCCCCTCCGGGAGAGGACGGTGTTCGTCCTGCGCTATTGGCGTCTCGTGCCGGTGGAGGAGATCTCGGAACGCCTGGGCTTCAGTCAGAGCAAGACCAAGAGCATGCTGTTTCGCACCCGGAAAAAGCTGAGAGCCTATCTGCGGGAGGAGGGCCTATGTTAGACGCTTATTCGCTTCTGCGCGCTATGAACGGTATTCGTGAGGAGGATATTGTCATGGCTGACAAGCATTTTGATTCCCCAAAACACGTCCGATCCCGGACAAAACGCATGGTGACCCTGGCCCTGGCGGCGGCGCTGATCCTGGCCCTGGGCGCGGGGGCCTGGGCGCTCTTTTTCTCCATGGACCACCGGGTCCCGGAGCCGGAGGAGAGCTTCCGCATCCACTGGGAGGAAAGCCCCAGCGGCTATATCGAGTGGAAGAACGTGGGCCTGGCCGTCACCTTCCCGGAGACGGAGGAGAGCCGCGCCGTGGAGTTTCGCCCCGGCTGGCTGCCGGAGGAAATGGCTTCCCTGCAGGACGACGCCTGGGCCTCCCGCCTGACGGCGGAGCGGCTCTGCTTCGAGGGCGGCGCCGACTTCGTTCCCGCCTACGACGACATGACCCAGCCCATGCTCATCGAGAGCTTCGCCATGTCCCAGTTCAACCAGGGCGGCGCTCTGCTGCTGCTGGATTATACGGCGGGCGCAGTCACAGAGGAGACTTGGGTCGACCGGAACGTGGACGTGCTGTATTTCAGCGCATCCATCCATTTTGATGCAAACCCGGAGCACGATTTGCCGGAGCGGACGCTTGTGCAGAATTATGTGCTGCTGTCCAATCCGGAGGCCGGCTGGGTGGTGCGCATCGGCGGCGAGCTGGATCTGGAGACGCTGCTGGAGGTGGCGCGCAACCTGGAGATCCGGGAGACCGGCGAGATCCTGCGCTATGAGGACTTTACCGACCATTTTGCCCTCTTCAACGCCGGCGCGGGCTGAGAACGGTTTTCGCTCCGTTTTTCGCAGGGGCCAGTCTGCGGTGGGGGTTAACCATCGGCCGTGCGGCCCTCCCAGCGGGGAGGGCCGCTTTTGCGATTCAGAATTCATAAGAAAAATTAAGAAAAACGTCCGCTGCCTGTGTGCTACAATAGGCGCAGATTTCAAAAAGACTTGAACTTTTTCCTTCTCATGCAACCCAAGGCGAAAAAGCCTGTGTATATGGGTGGAGGGACAAAGGAGGTGCGCCATGGAAGACGCGGCAATCGTAGAATTGTACTGGCAGCGGGATCAGCAGGCCATCGCGGAGACAGACAAAAAATACGGCGCATACTGCCAGCATATCGCCTATGCCGTCTGCAGCGACCGGCTGGACGCGGAGGAGTGCGTGAACGACACCTGGCTACGGGCCTGGGGCGCCATGCCGGACAAGCGCCCCACTGTCCTGGCCACATTTCTGGGGAAAATCACCCGGAATCTGGCCATCAACCGCTTTCAGCGCAAGACCCGCAAAAAGCGGGGCGGGGGAGAGACAGAGCTGGCCCTGGAGGAGCTGGAGGACTGCATTCCGGCGGCGCTGGACGTGGAGCGGAGATATGAGCTGCAGGAGTTTCGGCAGGCCATCGGGCGCTTCGTCTCCGGCCTTTCGGAAACCGAGCAGAAGGTCTTTGTGGCGCGCTACTGGTATTTGTGCCCTGTCGAGGAGATCGCCCGGCGGCTGCAGATCAGCTCCAGCAAGACCAAGAGCATGCTGTTTCGTCTGCGGAATCGGCTGCGGCTGTACTTGAAGGAGGAAGACCTATGGTAGACGCGCTTTTTCTCCTGCGCGCCATGGACGGGATCGGAGATCGGGAACTGCTGCTGACCCGGGATTTCCTGGAGCTTGGCGAGCAGAGTCGCCGCAAGGGGCGCAAGCTCTGGAGAACGGTTCTGATCGCGGCGATCCTGGCGCTGCTGCTGGCCGCCTGCGGCTATGCCGTTTACCGCGCCACCATGAGCCATCGGGAGCTTCACCGGTCGGACGAGAACAGCTATTACCTCGACATTGAGAACAACGGGCCGGAAGGAGGGGTTCACCTCGAGCTGAATCACGGTACCTGCGCCATGGCGCTGCACTTTGACACGGAGGAGACGGGCTGTCTCTATGGCTTTCGGATCACGGAGGACGCCCCCATCGACCCGGCCTGGAGCTCCGGCGGCACCACCTTGAAGACCCTTTTCCGGACCTATGAGCCGGGAGGCCCCCGGCCGGCGGAGCAGCAGCGAAGCCTCGAGCAGTGCCTGCAGGATGCGGGCATGACCGAGGCGGAGGCCGAAAACTGCTACTGCTCCATGACCTTTTCCGACGAAGCGCTGTTTGAGCGCCCGGCCATGCGGATCGAGGTGCTGGACGGGCCGCGGCTGCATGGGATCGACCTGATCCTCGGTTGGCCGGAAGGAGAGGCGACGGTCGTGCGGGAAGAGACGCAGGGGGAGCTTCAGATCCTGGAGGTGCTGATAGAGACGCCCCGGAAAGACGGAGGAACGGAGAAGACCCTGTTTTTCTTCCGCTTTGACACGAGGCGTCAGGTCCTGCTCTCCGTGGCCGGGGCGGGTGAGCTGCTCGATTTCCCCGCGCTGGAGGCCATCGCGGCGTGCATTGAGCTTTATGAGACGGATTTCGTTTATAGTCTCGACCACAGCGGACAGAACTTTTCCGTCCACGGCCTCGCTTACGGCTGAAAGCAGACTGAGTGGACGCATATACGGTATTACAAGGGGGCTATTTCATGAAACGAATGATAAGCATGTTTCTTCTGCTGGCGCTGTGCCTGAGTCTGTGCGCCTGCGGGAGCAAAGAGGAGGAAACACCCCAGCAGCTTCCCGGCTCCGTGGATCCGGAAACCGGCGCCTGGCAGGGGCAGGGCGGCTGCTACCGGACGGAGCTGGTGGAGCTGCCGAAGAACGCATGGGCGCAGTTCTGCCGGGACGGGGAGATCTACTCCATGTCCAGCCCCAGCATGAACAACACCGTCGTCTACCGGGGGCAGAAGGAGCTGTTTCGCTGCGAGGGGATGCCGGAGCTGCTGTGCGAGAGCGGGGAGGGCATCTGGGTGCAGTGCGAGGAGCGGGAGGACAGCACGATCTATGTCGTGCTGAGCCTGTACGCCTACACCGGCGAGCCGGTGAAGACCCTGCGGCTGGAGATGCCGCCGGACTGCTATCCCCTGCGGCTCAAAGCGGCGGAGGGGCTGCTGTATCTCAAGTGCAGCGACTCCGTGCGCGTTTACGACGGCGAGGGCGCCCTGGTCTGCAGCTATCCCCATGAGGACTGGGCGGGCTGGCTGATGGCCGGGGGAGACGGAAAAATGTACTTCTGCGAGCAGCGGGAGAAGGGCGGCGGCACTCTCAGCGCCATCGACCCGGAGCAGGAGACCATGACGGAGCTCTTCTCCTACGAAAAGGGGACCCTCTCCACTGGCGACGGGGAGAGCCCTTTCCTGCTGATCCTGCCCGATGGCCTGTACCGGGTGGAGCGCAGCGGCGAGATGCGCCCGATGGTCCTGTGGGATGAGTGCCTTTTGAGCGTCAACGGCGTCACCGATGTGGAGGCGATGGACGACGGGCGCTTCCTGCTCTCCGGCATGGCGGCGCAGACTATGGTGCTGACGCCGGCGGAGCCTTCGGACATCAAGCCCAAGGTTATGCTGACTCTGGCGGTGCTGCCCACCCAGCAGGCGTTGGATTTCGGAGAGGATCCCACCCTGTATTACGCAAACGTGGTGCAGCGCATCACGGCCTTCAATGCCCAGAGCGCCGATTGCTATGTGAAGCTGCTGGATCTGTCCGAGGGCGGGAGTCTCACGGCGGAGCAGGCCCTGACCAAGCTGAACACCCAGATCCTCAGCGGCGAGGGGCCGGATATGCTGGTGCTGACGGGGAGCCTCTCCCCCTTCCCCTTCATCCGCCAGGGACTGCTGCGGGACTTCCGGGAGGATCTGGAGGCAGACCCGGACCTGAGCCCGGAGGACTTGGTGCTGACGGACGCGATCCTGAACGACTGCGGCGGTCTCTACGTGATGACGGACGCCTTCACCATGGAGACCCGCATCGGCCTGCGCAGCCGCTTCGGAGAAACCTGGGGCTGGAGCTTTGACGACTACTATCGCATCGACGCCGAGACCCCCGAGGGAAAGATGGTCATGTACAACCTGACCCGTGACTACTTCCTGAATCTGGCGGTCAGTCGCTATCTGCGTCAGGGCATCGACTGGCAAAACAGCCTCTGCGACTTTGATAACCCCGCCTTCGTGCAGGTGCTGGAGGCCACCCGGGACGTCCGCGAGACCCCGGAGGATCCGGAAAACATGGTCTTCGGCATGACCCTGCTGGCCGACGGCTATATCGTCACGGAGCTTGTCATGCTGAATACCGTGACGGATCTGGCCAAGGAGAGCCGCCGGGTGGGCCAGCCGATCAGCGTCATCGGCTTTCCTACGCCGGACGGGAGCTGCGGCACGGACTTCTTCGTCGGCAATCCCATCGGCGTGCTGCGAAACTGCGCGCACCCGGAGCTCTGCTGGAAGTTTCTGAAATACTGTCTGCTGCATCCGGGCGACTTCTGCATCCCCAACTACCGCCCCCTGCTGGAGCAGCAGCTGGAGGAGGCCCGGCACATCGACCCCGACGAGGAGCGCCCCATGTGGTACGACGGCCTGCGCAGCCCCATGACCGAGGAGGAGATCACCTTTTTCCGGGAGCTTCTGCGCAGGGTGGAGCATACCACGCTCGTTGACGAGACGGCGATGAAGATCGTCCGGGAGGAAATCGCGCCTTTCCTGGCGGGAGACCGCAGCGCGGAGGAGACGGCCCGCCTCATCCAGCGCCGCATGAGCATCTACGTGGCGGAGCGGGGATAGGAAAAGGCCGGAGACCCAGCCCTCGCGGGCGGGCTCCGCGTCTCTCTCGCTCTCTTGCAAGCCCCGCCGTCATCCTGAGCGCAGCGAAGGATTTCCCGGCAAAACGGGCCAAGAGAAGCCCGCGTCCGAAACGGAGAGAAGAAAACAGTTTGCGATAATCAAATAAAACAAATATTACGTAAACAATATTAAGTAAACTAAATTACGTATACTGAATTATGTAAACTAACCATCCCAAAAAACAGAGGCTGTCTGAAAAGACAGCCTCTGTTCGTGTCTGGGGTAAAGAGCTATGCGGGCCAACCCTCAGTCCTTGGGCTCGGACTCGTCCACGACCTGCTCGAAATCGGCGTCCTCGCTGCCGTTCGCCTCGGGCTCGGCCTCGTTCTCCTTGACCTGGCTGACGAAGTTGGCGGCCACGTCCTTGATATCATGGAACACGCCTGCGGCGGCGTCCTTGGCCTTCTGGGAATCCTCCTCGCTCATGACATTGACGGTCTCGCCGTTGTCCTTCACGATCTCCACGGAGCAGCCGAAGCCCACCGTGCTCAGCACAGCGGCCAGAACGGCCCACTTGGCGGCGGCCAGACCCACGACAGCGCCCACGACGCCCACGTTCACGGGGATGCTCAGCAGCACCTCGCCCTTGCGGCGCACCACGATTTTGGAGACGTTGCCCTTGCGGACCAGCTCCTTGATCTGATTGATCACGTTCTTGACATCCATAGTAATACTCCTTTCCGTTTCCGGACGGCTTAGCCGTCGGAAACAAGCCTGTGTGGCTTATAGTTTACACGCACATAGACGATCTTGCAAGCAATTAGTTCCCGAATTGGTACATCTTATCAAAAAGTTCATAAATCGGCAGATAGGGGTCGGGGATGGGCTGCACGGTCTCGTTCAGCTCCAGCACGGTCCGCCCGTCGGTGGCCGGCTCCCAGCGGGGAAGACCGGGGCCGTTGGGGTCGCCGGTCTTGCAGAAGTTGGCAAAGTAGGAGCAGAAGATCTCGCTCAGCGCCCGGTCGGCCGCGTCATAGAGGGGGGAGTCCGCGGGAATGTTGCCGTAGCAATAGACCTCCTCGCCGCTGTGCCAGGGACCCAGACGGCCGTTCTCCTTGGAAAAATAGTATTCGTAGGTGGGCACGCCCAGCGCCGCCTCCTGCCGGGTCCAGCAATAGTGGCCGTAGGAGAAGAAATAGGCGGAATAGAGGGCGTTCCAGTTCTCCCGGGCTTCCTCGTCGGTGGCGGCGGGGAAGAGGGAGAGAGCCTCCGAAGCGTATTCGCCGAACATGCGCTGCAGCTTGCCCTCGTAATCGTTCAGCTTGGCGTTGTCGAAAAGGATGAAGGCGGCGCCCTCGTTGGCGTTGAAGCCGTGGAGCAGGGCCTCCTCATTGTGGACGCCCTTCTGATAGCTCTCATAGGGCGTCTCGGTGAGCACATAGCCGTCCACGGTCATGTGGTGGTTGGTGTCCGCCGCGGCGGCCAGCGTCTCCGCGTCCACCTGGCGCAGCTCCTCGATGCTGCTGCAGCCGAAGCGCTCCTTGGTCGCGCGGCCTGTCTCCAGCGCCTGGTCCAGGGGGCGGAAGGAGTGGGCGGGCTGGGGCGCGGTGACGGTGGAGCTCTCCGCGATGGCCCGGCGGAAGAGGCCCCTGGCCCGGGGAGAGGTGCACAGCGCACTGACGCAGGCGGCTCCTGCGGATTCGCCCGCGATGGTCACGTTGTCGGGGTCGCCTCCGAAGGCCGCGATGTTGTCCCGGACCCATTCCAGGGCCTTGATCTGGTCCAGCAGGCCGTAGTTGCCGGTGGTGCCGTTGGGGGACTCGGCCATCAGCTCCTCGTCGGCCAGAAAGCCGAAGATACCCAGGCGGTAGCCCATGTTCACCACGATCACACCCTTGCGGGCCAGCCCCTCGCCGCTGTAGTCGGCGTACCAGGGCTGCCCGGTCTGGAGCGAGCCGCCGTGGATGTACACCAGCACCGGCAGATTTTCCTGCTTTCCGGCGGGCTTCCAGATGTTCAGATACAGCGCGTCCTCGCTGACCTGATCCCGATAATTGTCGTCCAGGGAGATCTCGTAGTCGTGGTAGCCGATGATCTGGGCCATGGAGCTGTACCATTGGGGCCGGACCGGCTGCATGGACATGGGGGCGAAATGATCCGCCGCCAGCACGCCCTCCCAGGGCTCCGGATCCTGGGGCTCCCGCCAGCGCAGCTCGCCCACCGGGGGCTTGGCGTAGGGGATGCCGGCATAGACCTCCACGGCGCCGTCCTCGGTCGTGACGCCGGTGAGCTGCCCGTCCCGCACGGTGACGATCTCGGTCACCCTGGGGTCCTTGACGTCCACCGCGGGACGCGCCTTGAACGGCCCCTGGGTGCCGTAGCCGATCACGGCCAGCAGCGCCAGCAGCAGCACGAAGGCGCCCAGCCGCAGGTACCACTTTTTGCCCCGCAGCAGCTTGACACTGAGGGTTATGTAAACCACAAAGACCACCAGGCTCTGGATCCAGCCGGAGAGGGTGTTCTTGTTGACTTCCAAAAAGAAGAACCAGAGCAGGGCGATCAGCACCGTGGGGATCCAGAAGCCCAGGTGCAGCTTTTTCTTCGCTTTCTTTTCCATATTATTCCGTTCCTTTCCTGGGGGATGGAATCAGCATAGCACAAAAGAGCCTGTTTGCCAAGGCGCTCGTGTCAGCGAAGGGCTTCCAGATCCACGTCGCCGCTGCGGGTGTTGACCCGGCAAGGGGCCGCGCCTCTCTGGCCGCCTTTGGTGCGCACGTCGCCGCTGCCGGTGTCCACAATGAAGTCCACAGGTCCGTAAACGCTGCCGTCCACGTCTCCGCTGGTGCTGCGCAGCTCATAGCTCCCGGCTGCGGCCTTCTGCAGGCGGATGTCCCCGCTGGCGGTCTCCGCCCTGAGCTTGCCCCGGCAGACGGTCTCCGTCAGGCGGATCCGGCCGCTGGTGCCGGATAGCTCCAGCGTCTCCATCTCCGCGTCCTTCAGCTCCACGTCGCCGCTGGCCGTGTGGATCTCGGCCCCGCCGGCGCATTCGATCTGCTCCAGATCCATATCGCCGCTGGTGCTGCCCAGCTTCAGCTCGCCCAGGCTGCAGTCTCGCAGACGCAGATCGCCGCTGGCGCTGTCCGCCCGCAGGCTCCCTGCCCGGATCTCTTCCAGGTCGATCCTGCCGCTGGAGCTGGCCAGCCGGAGCTCTTCGGCCTCGAAGTCCTGCAGGGCGATATCACCGCTGGCAGTCTGGATCTCCACCTTCTCAAAGCGGAGCCCGCGGGCTGCGCTGACGTCGCTGCTGGAGGCCTTGATCTCCAGCTCCGCATAGTTCTTCCTGGGCAGATAGATGCGCAGAGGCAGACTTTCCTGATACAGCAGGCCGGAGCGGACGCCGTCGTCCTCCCGGATCACGATCAGGGTGTCGTTTTCCACGCGCACGCTGCAGCGGCTGTGCTCGTTCTCGCCGTAGACCACACGGCAGCCTCCGTCGTCGGAGAGGAGCAGCTGCACGTCCGCGTCGGCCTCCTCCACGCGGAGGCTGCGGAAGGGCTCCTTCACCTCCACGCTCCGCTCCGTCTGGGACTCCGCCGCGCCGACCCGCTCCAGGGACTGCAGCAGATCGCTGCCGCTGCGGATGTCTGAAAAGAACAGCAGGGCAAGGCCCGCCGCAATGCACAGGATCGAGAAAATCAAAAGCTTTTTGTCGCCCTTCATCTTTTATCCTCCTTCCGGATCAGCAGGGCCTTTAGACCCCGTACCATCCATTTGCCCAGCTTCACGGCCAGCTTGCCGGCCCAGACCAGGACGAAGCCCAGAAGCACCGTGAGCCCTGTCAGGACCAGCGCCGCGCCGAAGTTCAGAACGCCAAGGGAAATGACGGCTTTGATGATGGAGTACACGCCGGCGACGAGCAGCGCCGCGGCGGAGAGACCCAGGGCAAGGACCGCCGCGCCCAGCGCCAGCACCAGGGCCCAGACCAGCAGATAGACGGTCAAACCCAGGATCAGGACGGTGAGCAGCAGCGGGAACCAGAGGGGAAAGCCCAGCGCCAGCAAAAGGATCTCTGCCGCGCCCATGCGCCGCTCCTTCACCCGGGCCTTGACCAGCTTGGGGATGGGCATGTCCATCAGGATAGCCTCGGCCGCTTTTTCCGGACTCTCCATGGAAGCCACAGCCGCCTCCTCGCTCAAGCCGTCCTCCATCCGGTCGTCGATGCTCTCGGCGTAGAAAGCCAGGGAGCGCTCCCGGTCCTCCTCCGGCAGACGCTGCAGCAGACGGCGGATCTGCTCCAGATAGCTTTGCTTGTTCATTCGTGTCCCTCCTTCGTCACAAAACGATAGATGGATAGGAGTTCTTTCCACTCCCGCTTGAATTCCTCCAGCCGGGCAAGGCCCAGAGGGGTGATGGCGTAGTATTTTCGCAGGCGTCCGTTGTGCTCCGCCGTTCGCACGGTGAGACAGCGGGCGCTCTCCAGCCGCCGGAGGATGGGATACAGGGTGGATTCGGACAGCTCCACATAGGGCTTCATGTCCTTGAGCATTTGGTAGCCGTAGGACTCGCCGTCCTGGATCGCCGCCAGGACGCAGGCGTCCAGCATGCCGCGCTTCAGTTGAATGTCCATGTTATACCTCCCTTCGCATAATACTATACAACACATAGTATTGCGCGTCAAGTAGTATTGAGATTTTTTTGAGAATACCGTGGATCTTACGCTCCCCTGCGCGGGAGAGGGAATGCAAGCAGTCCATAGCCGTGGGAGCGGGTCGCGCCATTTGGGCACGGGAATATTTGCTCGGATAATCGGATAATGGGGCTGCCCGCCGGTCCCCGAAGGGGCATTACCCGAAAAAAACAGGAGGCGCACTTGGCGCCTCCTGTTTTTCAAACGCTCCGCTCCGGAAGCAAAGCTAAACCCGCTTCCCCTTGAGCAGGTTGTTGGCCCGCATCAGCGCGTGGACCGCGCCGTAGTGCTGCCCGTCCATCAGCTTCAGCAGCAGCCGGTGCTGGGCGGGGAGCCGGGCAAGGCCCGGATTCCCCCGCCAGTTCGGGAAGCTCCGGTCCAGCTCCTCCAGCAGTTCCCGCTGCAGGGGAGACCTGGGATCGGCCAGGTTCACCCGCACCGTGGAGGCCAGCAGCTGGTGCTTCACCGCCAGCAGCTCCAGCTCCGTCTCATAGTCCGCAAAGGCGCCCTGCCGCCGGTAATCCTCCATCACCAGCGCCAGCGCCTCGATGATCTCCCGGTTGCGGGAGGGATCCTTGGCCTTGGTGATGGAGCCGGAGCGCTGCAGGTAGCGCAGCCAGGGCCTGTGCACCGCGCGGATGGTCTCTGCCCGCAGATAGAGCCGGGGGCTGGTGGCCAGATCCTCAAACCACAGCCGCCCCGGGAAGCGGACGCCGCCTTCGGTGAAGAGACTGCGGCGCCAGAGCTTGTTGCAGGCGCTGGGCAGCTCGTGCACCAGACCCGGATAGTCCCGCAGAGAGAAGGGGCCCTCCCGGCTGCAGCCCTGCTGGTAATCCAGCTGCCGCCCGTCCTCTCCCACGCAGAGATAGTCGAAAATCAGAATATCGCAGGGCTGCCGCAGCTCCTCCAGCATTTCCTCCGCCGCGCCGGGGGCCAGGGTGTCGTCGCTGTCCAGGAACAGCAGCCAGTCTCCCCGGGCGGCCTCGATGCCGGTGTTGCGGGCCGCGCCCAGACCGCCGTTTTCCCGGTGGATCACCCGGATCAGGCCGGGGTGGCGGGCGGCGTATTCCTCCGCGATCTCCCCGGAGCGGTCGGGGGAGCCGTCGTCCACCACGATGATCTCATAGTCCTCCCGCCCGGGCAGCAGGGCAGAGTCCAGACAGGCGGGCAAATACCGCTCCACCCCATAGGCGGGGATGACGATGCTGAGCTTAGTCATAGGCGTTTCACCTTCCGTTTCTTCCCCGCTATTGTAGCATAGCGGGCCCGGCCTTGCAAGTGAAGAAAAGACTTGCACCTTGCGCCGCTTTGGGGTACAATACAATTTGATTGATTGAACAAAGGCAATTGCCCGGAACAGGAGTCAGATATGAGCAAGACGAAAAAGAAAGCGGAGGAAGAAAAGGCGGAGCTGGAAAAGCTCAGCCCCGGCGAGCGCGGCCGGCGGGAGATCTATGACTGGATCCAGAGCCTGATGGCGGCGCTGATCTTCTGCGTGCTGCTGTTTTCCTTCTGCATTCGGCTGATCGATGTGCACGGCCCCTCTATGATGCCCACGCTCTACGAGGGGAACAAGATGCTGGTGTCCAACGTATTCTATACCCCGAAGGCGGGGGACATCGTGGTCTTCCGCAAAGTGGACGAGAACAACGAGGAAAAGGCGCTGGTCAAGCGCATCATCGCCACCGAGGGCCAGGAGATCAAGATCGACTTCGACCGCGGCATCATCTACGTGCGGGAGCCCGACAGCGAGGACTGGACCGCCCTGCAGGAGCCTTATATCCGCCATGTTGAGGCGAAGGACGAGTTCGGCAACGACGCGCAGAAGCTGGAGCCGCTGGACAAATGGGGCTTTATCGGACCCCAGACCGTGCCGGAGGGGCACGTCTTCGTCCTGGGCGACAACCGCAATCAGTCCCGGGACAGCCGCAACAGCAGCATCGGCATGGTAGACGCGCGGCTGATCATCGGCAAGGTCTATGCCATCGTCTACCCCATCTCGGAGATGAGGTGGGTGCGCTGATGGCGGAGTATCCCTATGAAAAAATGAATATCCAGTGGTTCCCCGGCCACATGACCAAGGCCCAGCGGATGATCGAGGAGAATCTGAAGCTGGTGGACGCGGTGTGCGAGATCCTGGACGCCCGCATCCCCCGCTCCAGCCGGAACCCGGATATCGACAGGCTGGCGGGGGACAAGCCCCGCCTTCTGATCCTGAACCGGATCGACCTGGCGGACCCGGCGGTGACCGCCCGCTGGCGCCGCTCTTTTGAGGAGCAGGGCCTTGCCGTGCTGGAGACCGACGCCAGAAGCGGCAAAGGCGTGAAGGACTTTGCCCCCGCCGTGCGGCGGCTGCTGAAGGACAAGCTGGCGGACTACGAGGCCAAGGGCCAGGTGGGCCGCACCTTGCGGGTCATGATCCTGGGCATCCCCAACGTGGGCAAGTCCACCTTCATCAACAAGGTGGCCGGGCGCAAGGCCGCCGTCGCCGGGGACAAGCCCGGCGTCACCCGGGGCAAGCAGTGGATCAACATCGACCGGGGCCTGGACCTGCTGGACACGCCGGGCATCCTCTGGCCCAAGTTCGACAGCCAGGAGGTGGGGGAGATGCTGGCCCTCACCAACGCCATCAAGGCGGACGTGCTGGACAAGGAGACCCTGGCGGCAAATTTCATGCTGCGCCTGCGGGAGTACTATCCCCAGGCTCTGATCGAGCGCTATAAGTTTAGCCCCGATCCCGAGGCCAACGGCTTTACGTTGCTGGAGGCTGCGGCGAAGAAGCGGGGCTTTCTCGTCTCCCGGGGGGAGGCGGACATCGAACGCATGGCCAACACCCTTCTGGGAGAATATCACGACGGCAAGCTGGGCCGTCTGAGTCTGGAGCAGCCGGATGACGGATCTATGGGAACTGGAAAATGAGATCGCGGCGGAGGGCTTTGAGACCCTCTGCGGCGTGGACGAGGCGGGGCGCGGCCCTCTGGCGGGGCCGGTGTACGCCGCCGCGGTGATCCTGCCCCGGGGCCTTCAGATCCCGGGCCTGAACGACTCCAAAAAGCTCACGGAGAAAAAGCGGGAGGAGCTGTTTGACGAGATCTGCCGACAGGCCGAGGATTACAGCATCGCCTTTGCCACCGTATCGGAGATCGAGGAGCGCAACATCCTGGGCGCCACCATGCTGGCCATGAACCGGGCCATCGCGGGCCTGAAACGCCGGCCGGACCTGGCCCTCATCGACGGGAACCGGAACCGGGACATCGCGTTTCCCTCCCGCTGCGTGGTGAAGGGAGACGCCCGCTGCGCCGACATCGCCGCGGCCTCCATCCTGGCCAAGGTCAGCCGGGACCGGGTGATGCTGGAGCTGGCGAAGGAGTACCCGGAATATCATTTTGAGCAGCACAAGGGCTACGGGACGGCGCTGCACTACGCCGCCCTGCGCCAGTACGGGCCCAGCCCCGTCCACCGGCCCAGCTTTCTCAAAAAGATGCACTGAGCAGAAAGGACTGCCCGATGGACAAGCGATCCCTGGGACAATTTGGTGAGGAACAGGCGGCACGGTATCTGCGCCGCCGTTTTTATAGCATCGTGGAGCGGAACTACCGCTGCCGCTTCGGGGAGATCGACCTGATCGCGAAGCGGGGCGGGATCCTGGCCTTCGTGGAGGTCAAGCTCCGCCGGGACGACGCCCACGGCGAGGCGCGGGAGTTCGTCACCGGCCAGAAGCAGCAGCGGGTGCTTGCCGCGGCCCAGCTGTGGCTCAGCCTGCACGAGACGGCGCTGCAGCCCCGCTTCGACGTGATCGAGGTCTACGCCCCCCAGGGCGAAAATGGCCCGGTGAAGATCAACCACATCGAAAACGCGTTTATGTAAATCCAATCCGTTTTTGAGGCAGCTTTGCCGCCTCAAAAACACCCCGAGGCGAGTTGAGCGAGCCCTCGCATCGACCAAACGAGGCGCGTCCCCCGTGCGCCGAGTGCGATAAATGCGAGTAAAAAAGAATGCATGGAAAGGATGCAATCCTTTCCATGCAGTTTAGCAGGTGCCGCGGGGGCAGAAGGTGCCGCAGTAGGTCTCGCCCTTGGTGACGGCCTTTTCGCTCTTCACCTTGATGTGCTCTGCGCAGCAGCGGCAGTCCACGGTGTTGTACTTGCAGGCGCTGACGTCGCAGCCTACGCCGGGATTGGTTTCGCCGGTTCTGGTATTCATGAGGATCCCTCCGTTTTTGATTGGTCGTTCTTAGTATTTGTGAAACGCAGGATTTTATACGGAGTTGTAAGATGGCATTATACGCGATCGGAGATCTCCACCTCTCTCTCGGAAACGACAAGCCCATGGACGTGTTCGGGGAGACCTGGCGGGATCACGCGGAAAAACTGAAAAAAGGCTTTGCCTGCGTGGGACCGGAGGATGTGACCGTGCTCTGCGGCGATCTGAGCTGGGCCATGGGCCTTCGGGAGGCGGAGGCGGACTTTCGCTTCATGCACGAGCTGCCGGGCAAAAAGCTGATCCTCAAGGGCAACCACGACTTCTGGTGGAGCACGGCCGCCAAGGCCTATCGCTTCTTTACGGAGAAGGGCTTTGACTCGCTGCAGATTCTCAACAACAACTGCTTCGCCTACGGGGATCTGGCCCTTTGCGGCACCCGGGGCTGGTTCTACGAGGAGGAGACCGGCGGCGAGCACGATCTGAAGATCATGCGGCGGGAGGTGCTGCGCCTGGAGGCGTCTCTGAACGCGGCGGGAGAGCGGGAGAAGCTGGTGTTTCTCCACTATCCGCCCATCTACCAGAAGTACGAGTGCCGGCCGATCCTGGAGCTGCTGGAGAAGCACCGGGTGCGGCTGTGCTGCTACGGACACATCCACGGCAAGGGGATCTTCTCCGCCTTCAACGGCTGGCGGGGCTGCACGGAGTTTCGCCTGGTCTCGGCGGACGCGGTGGACTTCACGCCCGTGAAGCTGCTGGATTAGCGAAAAAAACGGGAAGATTCAAGAATTTTTCATTGATTTTGTTGCGCGTATCTGTTAAGATAAGACGCTGTGTGTCAGTCACAACAAAAATGGAGGAAAGCAATCATGATTGTCAAGAACGTTAAGAAGGAAGAAAACAACACTGCTCTGTTCATCGTGGAGTCCGACGCCGCCGAGTTTGAGGCCGCTGTCCAGGGCGCCTACCTGAAGAATAAGAACAGCATCAATATCCCCGGCTTCCGCAAGGGCAAGGCCCCCCGCGCCATCGTGGAGAACATGTTCGGCCGCGAGGTGTTCTATCAGGACGCCATGGACGAGCTGGCCCCCAAGGCCTTTGAGAAGGGCGTCACCGAGGCGCAGCTGCGCATCGTCGGCCAGCCCGCCATCAACAACGTGGAAGTCACCGAGGAGCGCACCGTGCGCTATACCTTCGCCGTCACCCTGTACCCCGAGGCCACCCTGGGCCAGTACAAGGGCCTGAAGGCCCCCAAGGATGTGACCGAGGCCTCCGATGAGGAAGTGGAAGAGGAGCTGCAGAAGGCCCGCAAGCAGAACGCCCGCAAGATCTCCGTGGACGACCGTCCCGCTCAGATGGGCGATATTGCCAACATCGACTTCGACGGCTTCCTGAACGGCGAGCGCTTTGACGGCGGCAAGAGCGAGGGCTACGATCTGGAGCTGGGCTCCAACTCCTTCGTCCCCGGCTTTGAAGAGCAGGTCGTGGGCATGCAGATCGGCGAGGAGAAGGATCTGGACGTCACCTTCCCCGAGACCTATGTGGAAAACCTGGCCGGCAAGGCCGTGGTCTTCAAGGTCAAGCTCAACTCCCTGACCTATGCGGAGCTGCCTGAGCTGGACGACGAGTTCGCCGGCGACCAGGGCTTCGACACCCTGGACGAGTACCGGGCCGACATCCGCAAGAAGCTGCAGGAGAAGTATGACGAGCAGGCCGAGAACGCCTTCCGCTCCCTGATCATGAAGCAGGCCGCCGACAACATGAGCGTTGAGGTGCCCGACGTGATGATCCAGGAGAAGGCCGAGGAGATCGTCCGAAACTACGCCGCCAACTTCGGTCTCACCGACCGCAATGTGGAGCTGGAGAAGCTGGTGCGCATGCTGGGCATTGATGCCGAGACCATGAACCAGAGCATCCTGCCCTCCGCTCAGCTGCAGGTCCGCACCGAGCTGCTGCTGGAGGCCGTTGCCAAGGCGGAGAACATCGAGCTCACCGAGGAGGAGACCGACGCCTATCTGCAGCGCATTGCCGACAGCGTCAACGCCAAGCCCGAGGAGATCAAGGAGTACTTCGGCCTGGAGACCATCCAGAACGAGTACAAGAAGGAGAAGGCTACCAACATCATCATGGAGAGCGCCGAGGTCGGCGAGATGGAGGAGCCCGCCCCCGCCGAGGAGCCCGAAGAGACCAAAGAATAAGATCCCGAGGATTCGGATATGCTCTCTTGGATAGGCAATTCGAAAGGAGAGTTTTACCAATGAGTTTAGTCCCTTATGTCGTCGAACAGACCAGCCGCGGCGAGCGGTCCTACGACATTTTTTCCCGCCTCCTGAACGACCGCATCGTCATGCTGTCGGAGGAGGTCAACGACACCACCGCCAGCCTCATCGTGGCCCAGCTTCTGTATCTGGAGGCCCAGGACCCGGACAAGGACATCCAGTTCTACATCAACAG
The DNA here is from genome assembly GCA_017428565.1 of Oscillospiraceae bacterium. Classification (GTDB taxonomy): domain Bacteria; phylum Bacillota; class Clostridia; order Oscillospirales; family Oscillospiraceae; genus Limivicinus. Next base: position 11,366 of record JAFRQP010000024.1, on the reverse strand, counting down.
CCCCGGCGGCAGCGTCTCGGCCGGCATGGCGATCTATGACACCATGCAGTACATCAAGCCCGACGTCTCCACCATCTGCGTGGGCATGGCGGCCTCCATGGGCGCCTTCCTGCTGTCCTCCGGCGCCAAGGGCAAGCGCATCGCCCTGCCCAATGCCGAGATCATGATCCACCAGCCCTCCGCCGGCACCCAGGGAAAGGTGACCGACATGGAGATCGACGTGGAGCACTTCCTGAAGATCAAGGAGCGGCTGAACAAGATCCTGGCGGAGAACACCGGCAAGACGCCGGAGCAGGTGAAGGCCGATTCCGAGCGGGATCGCTGGCTCACCGCCGAGGAGGCCCGGGACTACGGCCTGATCGACACGGTGATCTACAAGCGCTGATACCAGTTTGTTTCGGAGCGGGGCGGGCGGCAGCTCGTCCCGTCTCTGCATAGGAGAATGTTATGGCAAGAACTGACGACAACAGAAGAAGCATCCGCTGCTCGTTCTGCGGCAAGCCCCAGTCTCTGGTGAACCGGCTCATCGCTGGCAACGGCAGTTATATCTGCGATGAGTGCGTGCGCATGTGCATGAGCGTCATCGGAGAGCTGCCCGGCGCCGAGGCCTCGGTGGTGAACGGCTATGACGGGCTGCCCCTGGCGTTTGAGAAGCTGCCCAGGCCCAAGCAGATCAAGGCCCGGCTGGATGAGTACGTCATCGGCCAGGAGCGGGCCAAGATGGTGCTGTCTGTGGCGGTCTACAACCACTACAAGCGCATCCTCCACGCCGCGAAGGACGAGGTGGAGCTGCAGAAGAGCAACATCCTGCTCATCGGCCCCACCGGCAGCGGCAAGACCCTCTTTGCCCAGACCATGGCCAAGATGCTGGACGTCCCCTTCGCCATTGCCGACGCCACCACCCTGACGGAGGCCGGCTATGTGGGCGAGGACGTGGAAAACGTGATCCTCAAGCTGCTGCAGGCGGCGGATTTCGACGTGGAGCGGGCCCAGCGGGGCATCATCTACATCGACGAGATCGACAAGATCGCCCGCAAGAGCGAGAATACCTCCATCACCCGGGACGTGTCCGGCGAGGGCGTTCAGCAGGCGCTTTTGAAGCTGCTGGAGGGCACCATCGCAAACGTGCCGCCCCAGGGCGGGCGCAAGCACCCCCACCAGGAGTTCATCCACGTGGACACCTCCAACATCCTCTTCATCTGCGGCGGCGCCTTCGACGGCCTGGATAAGATCATCGAGAAGCGCACCGACAAGAAGACCATGGGCTTCGGCGCCGAGATCAAGAGCAGCACCCAGCGGGACGTGGGACAGATCCTCTCCCAGGTCCAGCAGCACGACCTGCTGAAGTTCGGCATCATCCCGGAGCTTATCGGCAGACTTCCCGTGGTCGCCTCCCTGGATTCCCTCAGCCGGGACGATCTGGTGCGCATCCTGAAGGAGCCGAAGAACGCCATGACCAAGCAGTACCAGGCGCTGATGGGCTTTGACGGGGTGGAGCTGGAGTATGAGCCGGAGGCCCTGGAGGCTATTGCCGACAAGGCCATCGAGCGCAAGATCGGCGCTCGCGGCCTGCGCAGTGTGATGGAGGGCGTGATGACCGAGCTGATGTACGAGATCCCCTCCGACCCCACGGTAGCCAAGGTGATCATCACCGCCGCGTGCGTCAGGGGAACGGAGAAGCCCACCGTGCTTCACAAGAACGACGAGGAAACGACCTGAGCCTCTGGAGAGAGGAGGAAACCCATGAGCGAACAAAAAAACGAACTGATCCGCCTGCCGCTGCTGGCCCTGCGGGGACTGAACGTGTTCCCCGGCATGCTCCTGACCTTTGATGTGGAGCGGGCCGCCTCCCTCGGCGCGCTGAGCGCCGCGGCAAAGCGGGACCAGATGATTTTTCTGGCTGCCCAGAAGGACCTGACCGTGGACCTTCCGGAGGCGGAGGATATCTATCGGGTGGGCACCGTCTGCCGCATCCGGCAGCAGCTGCGCCAGCCCCAGGGCGGCATGTGCCGCGTGATGGTGGAGGGCCTGTACCGGGCGGAGTCCCTGGGCGTCCACACCGATCCCAAGGGCTACAGCGCCCTGGTGCGCGCCCTGCCCGAGAAAGAGGAGCACCCCGGCGCCGCCCGCACCGAGGCGCTGCTGCGCAGCTGCGTCTCCCTGTTCCAGGAATATCTGCAGCTGAACCCGGAGATGCCGGGGGAGCAGATCCTGAACGTGCTGGGCAATCCCAAGCCTGCCTATGTGTCCGACTACATCGCCCAGAACGTGCACTTCCGCATGGAGGAGAAGCAGCAGCTGCTGGAGGAGACCGGCCCCACCCGGCGCCTGGCGCTGCTGATCCGGATGCTGAGCAAGGAGCTGGACGTGCTGAGCATCGAAAAGGAGCTCAACGACCAGACCCAGGAGGCCATGAACCGGGGCCAGCGGGAGTACTACCTGCGGGAAGAGATGAAGATCATCCAGGCCGAGCTGGGCGAGGACGGCATGGCGGACGATTTCGACGAGTACCGGCAGCGCATCGAGAAGCTGGACGCCTCCGAGGAGGTCCGCGCAAAGCTCAAAAAGGAGCTGGGCCGCCTGCAGAAGCAGCCCTTCGGCTCCGCCGAGGCCGCGGTGATCCGGGGTTATCTGGACGCCTGTCTGGAGCTGCCCTGGGGCAAAACCACCCAGGAGACCGTGGACATCGCCAAGGCCCGCAAGATCCTGGACGACGAGCACTACGGCCTGCAGAAGGTCAAGGAGCGCATCCTGGAGTATCTGGCTGTCAAGCAGCTCTCCCCGGAGATCAAGGGCGGCCTGCTCTGCCTGGTAGGCCCTCCGGGCACCGGCAAGACCAGCATCGCCATGAGCGTGGCCCACGCCACCAACCGGAAGCTGGTCCGGGTCTCCCTGGGCGGCATCCATGACGAGGCCGAGATCCGCGGCCACCGCAAGACCTACATCGGTTCCATGCCCGGCCGCATCATCGCCGGCATCCAGCAGGCGGGCAGCTGCAACCCCCTCATGGTGCTGGACGAGATCGACAAGCTGGGTTCCGACTACCGGGGCGACCCCAGCGCCGCCCTGCTGGAGGCCCTGGACCCGGAGCAGAACGCCGCTTTCCGGGATCACTTCCTGGAACTGCCCTTTGACCTGTCCAAGGTCTTCTTCATCACCACCGCCAACGATGTGAGCACCATCCCCCGGGCCCTGCTGGACCGCATGGAGGTCATCGAGCTCTCCAGCTATACCGATGAGGAGAAGCTGCAGATCGCAAAGCGGCACCTGATCCCCAAGCAGCGGAAAAAGCACGGCCTGAAGGCGGTGCAGCTCAAGCTGGACGACGCCGCCATCCACGAGATCATCCGCAGCTACACCCGGGAGTCCGGCGTTCGCCAGCTGGAGAGACAGATCGCCTCCGTCTGCCGCAAGGCGGCCTCCGGCATTGCCGAGGGGAAGTTCAAGAGTCTCAGCGTCAAGCCCAACCGGCTGGAGGAGCTGCTTGGCCCCGCCAAGTTCAAGCCCGACGCCCTGCGGACCCGGCCGGAGATCGGCCTGGTGCGGGGTCTGGCCTGGACCGCCGTGGGCGGCGAGGTGCTGGACGTGGAGGTCTCCGTGGTGCCCGGCTCCGGCAAGCTGGAGCTCACCGGCAACCTGGGCGACGTGATGAAGGAGTCCGCCCGGGCGGCCCTGACCTACATCCGCTCCCGGGCGGAGCTGCTGGGCCTGGACCCGGACTTCCATAAGAACAGCGACATCCATATCCACTTTCCCGAGGGCGCGGTGCCCAAGGACGGCCCCTCCGCCGGCATCACCGTGACCATCGCCCTCATCTCCGCCCTCACCGGCACCCCGGTGCGCAGCGACGTTGCCATGACCGGGGAGATCACCCTCCGCGGCCGGGTGCTGCCCATCGGCGGCCTGCGGGAAAAGACCATGGCTGCCCTCCGCGCGGGGGTCAAGACCGTGATCATCCCCGCGGAGAACGAGCCGGACCTGGCCGAGATCGACCAGACCGTCCGCGAAAAGCTCCGCTTTGTGCCCGTGGACCACGCGGACGCGGCCCTGGATGTGGCCCTGCTGCGGGGCGAGCTGCACGAGACCATGCCCCTGCCCGCGCCGGTCCCCGCCGCCAAGGGCAGAGAGCCGATCCGGGTGTGAGCCATGGCGACGCTGAATGTGAATAAGGCGGACTTTGTGAAATCCGCCGCATCGCCGGCCCAGTTCATCCGCAGCTCCGTGCCGGCGGTGGCCTTTGCCGGCAAGTCCAACGTGGGCAAATCCTCGGTGATCAACCGCCTGCTGAACCGGAAGAACTTTGCCCGGGTAGGCGCCCAGCCGGGGAAGACCGTGCATGTGAACTACTTCCTCATCGACGGGAAGCTCTATCTGGTGGATCTGCCGGGCTACGGCTTCGCCAAGGTCTCCCAGGCGGAGAAGGAGCGCTGGGGCAAGCTGATGGAGGACTTCTTCGCCGCCCCGGGGCTGATGGACCTGGGCGTGATGATCGTGGACGCCCGGCACAAGCCCACGGCGGACGACGTCACCATGGCGGACTGGTTCAAAAGCGCCGACTGCCGCCTGGTGGTGGTGGCCAACAAGCTGGACAAGCTGAAGAAGAGCGAGATCGAGCCCAATCTTGCCCTGATCCGCCAGACCCTGGCCCTGCCGGAGTCCGTGCCGGTGATCCCCTTTTCCGCGGAGAAGGGGCAGGGGCGGGAGCAGCTCCTGGCGGAGATCCTGACACTGCTGTGAGGAGAGATCGCCCCGCCGTCCCGAAAGAAAAATACAAGAACGCGAGGGAAAATTCCCGCTCGTTCTTGTATTTTTTTTCTTTCTTTGGTAAAATATCTATATTATGGGGGTGAAGGCCATTAACGCGCTGCAGGAAATATGGAACGGCTTTGATTTCAGCCGCTTGCAGGAGATCTTCATGCGGGTGATTCCCGCGCTGCTGTGCATCACGCTCCACGAGCTGAGCCACGGGGCGGTGGCCTATGCCCTGGGGGACGACACGGCCAAGAAGGCCGGCCGCCTGACCCTGAACCCCATCAAGCACCTGGACGTGATGGGCCTTTTGATGATGGTCATCTTCGGCTTCGGCTATGCCAAGCCCGTCCCCGTGGATATGATGAACTTCAAAAATCCCAAGCGCGGCATGGCGATCACCGCCTTTGCCGGCCCCTTGAGCAACGTGCTCATCGCGGTGCTGTTCCTCTTCCTGTACGGCTTCCTTTACCCGATCCTCCCCGAAGGGAAGGCGGGCGACGTGGCGCTGGAGATGCTGGGCATCACGGCGAGCCTGAGCCTGGCCATGGCGATCTTCAATCTTCTGCCCATCCCGCCGCTGGACGGCTCCAAGGTGCTCTTCTCCCTGCTGCCGGAGGAGGGATACTGGAAGCTGATGCAGTACGAGCGCTACGGCTTTCTCGTGCTGATCGCGCTGCTGTATTTCAATATCATTGACGGGCCGCTGCAATGGCTGTTGAGGACGGGGATGGACCTGCTTGCGCCGGTGCTGCGCGCCGGCTTCTCCCTGGGAACGATGCTCGTGTAAACGGAGTGCTATGGAAAACCCCAATTTTCGCCTGGAAGGCATCGTACATGAAAAAGACGAGCTGCAGGACTTTGAAGGGCCCCTGAGCCTGATCCTGATGCTCCTGCAGAAGAATAAGATCGAGATCCGCGACCTGAAGATCTCCGAGATCCTGGATCAGTATCTGGCCTGGATGGCCCAGATGCAGAGCATGGATCTGGAAATCGCCAGCGAATTCGTGCAGATGGCCTCCCATCTGCTGTACATCAAGACCCGCACCCTCCTCAGCTCCGAGGAAGAGGTCTCCGAGCTGGAGACGCTGATGGAATCTCTGGAGCAGCTGAAGGCCAGGGACAACCTGGCGGCGATCCGGGAAGTGATCCCGACCCTGAAGGCCGCCTCCGAGCGGGGGCTGCTGTATTTTCCCAAGCTGCCGGAGCCGCTGCCCAAGGCGGCGAAGGAGTACGCGTACCGGCACGAGCCGGTGGATCTGCTGAAGGCGCTGTGGGCGGTCTTTTCCCGGGGCGTGAAGGTCCCCGAGGAGGAAGAGCGCCTGGCTGAGGCCATCCCCAGCCGCATCGTCTACAGCGTGCGCTCCAAGAGCCGGGAGCTGCTGGAGCGGCTGCGCCGGGGCTCCGCCACCATGGGGGAACTGTACCGGGACTGCTCCTCCCGGTCGGAGATCGTGGCAACCTTCCTGTCCGTGCTGGAGCTGTGCAGCATGGGCGGCGTTCATATCGACCGGGAAGAGGGAGATTATCGGCTCTCCTTTGTCGGCGGCGATGTGGAGCAGATCCTGGAGAAAATCGAGGAATAGGTTCGTATGGATATTTCTGCCGCCCTTGAGGCGATCCTGTTTGCGGCGGGGGAGAGCGTGCCCCTGGCCAGATTGTCCCTGGTACTGGATACGGACGAGGAGGAGCTTGGGCAGATCGCCGGCGAGCTGGCCGCCCGATACGAGCGCGAGGGCCGGGGCATCCGCATCCTGCGGCTGGACGACCGGCTGCAGATGTGCTCCGACCCGGACTGCGCGCCCTTTGTCATCAAGGCGCTGGAGCAGCGCAAGCCCCCCATGCTCAGCCAGTCCGCGCTGGAGACTCTGGCCATCGTGGCCTACTTCCAGCCTGTGACCCGGGCGACCATCGACCGGGTGCGGGGCGTGGACAGCTCCTATACCGTGGGCGCGCTGACGGAACGGGGACTGATCGAGATCTGCGGCCGGCTGGATGCGCCGGGCCGCCCCGCTCTGTTCCGCACCACCGATGTGTTTTTGCGCACCATGGGCGTCTCGAAGCTCTCGGAGCTGCCGCCGCTTCCGGAGCTGGCGGGCAGCGAAGGGGTGGAAAAGCTCCAGCAAGCGATCAACGAACTGCAACATGCCGCCGATCCGGAGCAGCTGCGTTTGGACGAGCTGCCGGACGGGGCGAAGGAGTGATGAAATTTGGTTGGTTGGATCATCCTCGGCATTTTTCTGGCGCTCCTCTTGCTGATCCTGTTTCTCCCCTTCGGAGTGGACCTGGGCAATGAGGGCGGCTGCTTCCACCTGTCGGCAAAGCTGGGCGGCTTTCTGATCCAGATCCTGCCCAAGAAGCCGGGGGCAGAGAAAAAGCCCAAGAAAGAGAAGAAGCCCAAGAAAAAGAAAAAGAAGAAGCCCGTGACCGAGGAGCAGGAGGAAGAGCCGAGGCCCAAGAAGAAGCGCAGCCTGCCCTTCAACCGGGAGGAGCTTTTGGAGATCCTGCGGGTGGCGCTGAAGACCGTCGGCAAATTCGGCCGGGCCTGGAAGGTGGATCGCTTCGTGCTGCACTACATCGCGGCGGGGGACGATCCCTATGACACGGCCATGACCTACGGCAAGGTGAACGCCGCGCTCTCCAGCCTGGCGCCCCTCTGCAGCAGACGCTTTCAGGTGAAGGACTGCAGCGTGTGGACGGGCGTGGACTTCACCGCGGACAAGACCTTCTTGGAGGGGGGCCTTGCCATGACCATCAACTTCTGGCGCATCAACGGCGTCATCAACTGCCTGCTGTTCGGCGCGCTGAAGGTTTTGATCCGCTCGAAGCGCCGCAGGAAGAAGGAGAAGAAAGCCTTGGAAAAGGCGCAGAAGGCGGAAGGGGCCGCTCCCGGGACCGAGAACGGGACAGAGAAGCCTGTCCTTGCGGTGGAAGAGGGGCACTTGACGATAACGAAAGAAAAGAAAGAAAACATACAGGAAGAGGAAAGGATGGCAGCAAATGGATAACATCAACCCGATCGGCGAGCTCATGCAGTCCACCATGGACAACGTCAAGAACATTCTGAAGGTCGACGAGGTCGTCGGCGAACCCATCTATACGCCCGACGGCATCACCCTGGTGCCCATCTCCCGCATCAGCGTGGGCTTCGGCGGCGGCGGCGTGGAGTTCACGCCCAAGAAGGCCGGCAGCCGGCCCTACGGCGGCGGCAACGCCACCGGCGTGAAGATCGAGCCCATCGGCTTCCTGGTCATCAAGGAAGGCACGGTGCGGATGATCAACATCACCCCGCCCGCCAGCACCACCGTGGACCGCATCATCGACCTGGTGCCCCAGGTGATGGACAAGGTGGACGCCTTCATCAACAAACAGCAGGACAAATAATGCGGAAATAAGATCCGAAAAAGAACGCATAATAAGCACTACCTGTTGAAATGGGTGGTGCTTATTATGCAAAAAGTCCTGATATCCCTGCTGACGGCGGCTCTGCTGCTGGCGGGCGCCGCCCCCTTCCCGCCGGAGGAGGGCGCCCCGGAGCCCAGCGCGAAATGCGCGGTGCTGGTGGGGCCGGAGGGGCAGATCCTTTATGAGAAAGACGCTGAGCTCCGCTGCCTCATCGCCAGCACCACCAAGCTCATGACTGCGCTGGTGACCCTGGAGCACGCGGAAGGGAGCGACAGGGTGGAGATCCCCGCCGCCTGCTGCGGCGTGGAGGGCTCCTCCATGTACCTGCAGGCAGGGGAGAGCTATACCGTGGAGGAACTGCTGACCGGTCTGCTGCTGGCCTCCGGCAACGACGCGGCGGTGGCGCTGGCCCTGCACTGCGCGGGCAGCCAGGAGCGTTTTGTGTCCTGGATGAACGAGAAGGCCGCTGCTCTCGGCATGACGGACACGCATTTCGCCAATCCCCACGGGCTGGACGCCGGGGACCACTACGGCTCCGCGGCGGATCTGGCGCGGCTGATGGCCGCCTGCATGGATGAGCCCGCGCTGCGGGAGATCCTGTGCCGCGGCGAGGCCGTCATCCACGGGCAATATTATGGCAACCACAACAAGCTGCTCCGGCTCTGTCCCGGCTGCCTGGGCGGCAAAACCGGCTATACAAAGGCGGCGGGGCGCTGCCTGGTGAGCTGCTGCGAGCGGGGCGGCCTCCGGCTCATCTGCGTGACGCTGGATGCGCCGGACGACTGGAACGACCACATCGCCCTGTACGACTGGGGCTTTTCCCGCTTCGTCAAGGCCGATGTGACTGCCGCGCTGCGCTATTCGCTGCCGCTTTTCGGGGCGGAGCAAAGCCGGATCGGCCTGCGGGCGGATCCGCTGCCGCTGTTTCTGCCCAAGAGCGCGGAGCTGCAGCTGCAGACGGAGCTGCCGCCTTTCGTCCTGGCGCCGGTGCGCGCGGGAGAGATCTGCGGCCGGGTCCGCGTGTTTCGGGACGGAGAAGAGCTGGGCAGCGCGGCGCTGCGCTTTGCCGAAACTGCGGCAGGGAAGACAGAGGAAGACACATGAGGGAACGACTGCAAAAAATCATCGCGGCCTCGGGGCTGATGGCCCGCCGCAAGGCGGAGGAGGCCATTGAGGCCGGCCGCGTGACGGTGAACGGCCTGCCCGCCGCCATCGGCGACAGCGCCGATCCTGAGACCGATACCATTCTGGTGGACGGCAGGGCCCTGCCAACGGTTGCCAGAATGGTTTACATAATGCTAAACAAGCCCCGTGGGGTCGTGACCACGCTCCACGATGAAAAAGGCCGCCGGGACGTGAGCGAGCTGATCCGGGGCCTCCCGGAGCGCCTGGTGCCCGTGGGGCGGCTGGACATGGACTCCGAGGGTCTGCTGCTGATGACCAACGACGGCGCTCTGGCAAACCGTCTGATGCATCCCTCCCACGAGGTGGAGAAATGCTACCGCACCTGGGTGCGGGGGACGGAGCTGGAGGAGAAGCTCTCGCTGCTGCGCCGGCCCATGGAGCTGGACGGCTACCGGCTGCATCCCGCGCGGGTGGAGCTGCTGGAGAAGACGCCGGAGGGCGCCGTGCTGGAGATCAGCATCCACGAGGGGCGGAACCGCCAGGTGCGCCGGATGTGCGAGCAGGCGGGGCTTGCGGTCACCCGGCTCTGCCGGGTGCGGGAGGGCGCGCTGCGGCTGGGCTCTCTGCGGCCCGGCCAGTGGCGCTTTCTGACGGACGAGGAACTGCGGAGCATAGGGGTGGAGCCATGACGGATCTTGTGGTCATCGGCGGCGGACCCGCGGGCATGCTGTGTGCGGTCATGGCCGCGCAGCGCGGTCTTGCGGTGACCCTGCTGGATCGGAATCTGCAGCTGGGACGGAAGCTGCGCATCACGGGCAAGGGGCGCTGCAACGTGACCAATGCCTGCGATACGAAGGAATTTATGGCCAACATCCCGGGAGACGGACGCTTTCTCTACAGCGCCATGAGCCGCTTCGGCACCCGGGAGGTCATGGCCTTTTTCGAGGGCCTGGGCGTGCCGCTGAAGGTGGAGCGGGGGAACCGGGTGTTCCCCGTGTCCGACAATGCCAACGACATAGCCGACGCGCTGGCGAGACTGTGCAGTAGCCTGGGCGTGAAGACGGTCCGCACCTCGGCGCGGGAGATCCTGACGGAAAACGGCGCGGTCTGCGGCGTGCTGACCGAGCAGGGGAGGATCGACTGCCGGGCGGCGGCCCTCTGTACGGGCGGACGATCTTACCCCAAAACCGGCTCCGACGGCGCCGGCTACCGGATGGCATCCCAGTTGGGACACACGGTGAACCCCACGCGCCCCTCTCTGGTACCGCTTACGAGCGACGACCCCTGGTGCGCCCGGATGCAGGGCTTCTCTCTGCGGAACGTGACCCTATCCGCCTATGAGGACGGGAGGCTGATTTTCCGGGAGCTGGGGGAGATGCTCTTCACCCATTTCGGCGTCTCCGGCCCGCTGGTCCTCTCGGCCAGCGCCAAGATGCGGCATATGGGCAGCGTGGAGTATCGGCTGCTCATCGACCTGAAGCCCGCTCTGGACGAGAAGAAGCTGGAGGCGCGGATCCTGCGGGACCTGGAGGAAAACCCCAAGCGGAGCTTTCACAATCTGCTGGGGGGCCTGGCCGGCCGTTCCATGGTGCCGGTGCTGGAGGAACTCACCGGGATCCCGGGGGAGCAGCGCTGCACGGATTTTACCCGGGAACAGCGGCAGAAGCTCATCCGGATCCTGAAGGCCTTCCCGGTGCATGTGAGCGGGACCAGGCCCATCGACGAGGCCATCGTCACCTCCGGCGGCGTCAGCACCCGGGAGGTGGACCCCCGCAGCATGGAATCCAAGCTGGTGAAGGGCCTGTATTTTGCGGGTGAGGTGCTGGATCTGGACGCCTATACCGGCGGCTTCAACCTGCAGATCGCCTGGTGCACCGGCTTTGTGGCCGGGAACGCGGCAGGAAACGAAACATAAGAGGGCCGAAAGGGGGCGGAGCGATCCGCCCCCTCAGCTTGTCAAAAAAGTCCCTTATGGGGCTTTTTTGACTGCGCTTCCCCGCCGAGCATTTTGGCCGAACACAAAATGCTGTTTTCGAAAAGCCTTGGTTTTCAAGGCTTTTCGAGCGGCGGGCTATTGTACTCGAGGC
>JAFRQP010000023.1 GCA_017428565.1 Oscillospiraceae bacterium | reverse complement strand
TTGACGTGAGCTCAAAAAACAGCAACAGGAGGTACCGCCATGCTGAAGATCGGAGAATTTTCAAAACTGTCCAGAGTCAGCGTCAGAATGCTCCGCCACTATGATGAGATCGGCCTTTTGAAACCGGCCGAGATTGACCGCTTCACGGATTATCGGTATTACAGAGAGGATCAGCTTCCTATGGCAGGACGCATTGCAGCCCTGAAGGATATGGGCTTTTCCCTTGCGGATATCGTCAGGATCCTTGAAGTCTATGATGACCGTGAGAAACTGGAACAGTTCTTTTCTGTCAGGCAGGAAGAACTGGAGGCCTTATCAAAGGATACAGCATATAAGCTGACGCTTCTGGACGCAGCCAGAAAAAGGCTGAGAAAGGAAGAAAACATGAGTTATAACGTTACCCTCAAGACCATCCCCGAGCGCTATGCCGCGACCATCCGGATGACGATTCCCCGCTATGAAGATGAAGGCATGATCTGGGGCAAACTGGCAGAAGAGACTTGCCGGATGAATCTCGTGGAGGATGATCCCTGCCTTTGCGCGGTGACCTACCTCGATGGTGAGTACAAGGAAGAAAACGTGGAGATGATGGCCTGGAAGACCGTCAAAGGCAGCTATCCGGATACAGAGCATGTGAAGTTCCGCACGCTGCCGGAGGTCACGGTCGCAAGCTGCACCTACCAGGGAAGCTATACCCAGATCACGGATGTATACACTGCGGTGATCGCATGGATGGAAGCAAACGGATATGAACCCGCGGAGCCAATGTTCAACATTTACCACGTAAGCCCGCATGAGACGCAGAATCCGGATGAGTTTGTAACAGAGATCTGCTATCCAGTGAAGAAGAAATAAGGTATTACAAGGTGATTATTTGCCCCGGCCTGCAAAAGGCCGGGGCCATCGCCCATCCTGGCGTGGTCGTCAGATAAGAATAAGCAAACGCGGAGGACAGAGGAATGGCTTTTGATTTCAAAAAAGAGTATAAAGAATTCTACATGCCGAAGAATAAACCCGGCATCGTGACCGTGCCGTCCATGAATTATATTGCAGTCCGGGGACAGGGCGACCCCAATCAGGAGGACGGCGAGTACAAGCAGTCCATCGCTCTGTTGTACGGCATCGCCTTTACCATCAAGATGAGCAAAATGGGGGATCATCGCATCGAGGGCTATTTCGATTACGTCGTTCCTCCGCTGGAAGGTTTTTGGTGGCAGGACGGGATTCAGGGCATTGACTATGCGCGCAAAGATGCTTTTCAGTGGATCTCCGTGATCCGTCTGCCCGATTTCGTGACCGCAGATGATTTTGCGTGGGCCGTCGAGGAAGCGACAAGAAAAAAGAAGACGGATTTCTCGAAGGCAGAGTTCCTGACCTATGATGAGGGGCTGTGCGTTCAATGCATGCATATAGGTTCCTATGACGATGAACCCGCAACGGTTGCCCGGATGCATGAGTACATGGAGACCCAGGGATATGTTCTGGACATAACAAGTCAGAGAATGCACCATGAGATCTATCTGAGCGACGCAAGAAAGGTGTCGCCGGAAAAGCGGAAAACTGTGATTCGGCACCCGATCCGAAAAGGATAAGGGCGGAGCGACGCTGCGAAAGAGGAAATAGAAGCACCCCGCCGGGGCAATGCATGCTCTTCATGACATTGGCCCTGCGGCGGGGTGCATTTCATTTTTTGGGGGGATGGAGCGCAAACAGCAGAGGGAGCGCATCTTGAACGATAGGGGGACTTGCGTCAAAGCCCCCGCTCGGCCAGGTCGATTACGATCGCTCGATACACGTCGCAGATATCGGCAACGCCTTCTCCTTCGCGTTTTGACGAAAGCGGAGATCGTCTGAAATCGATTTCATCGTAGTGAGAAACGCCCCTGTTTGTCCGGCCGGTCAACAGCGTAAAGGACTCTCCCCACTTCGCGGACTCGACACTGACCAGACCGTCGTTGTCCCCTTCGATCATTTTCACGATCAGGTTTGCCGTTGATAAATGGATGTCTGAAAGGGGAGTCCGCATGACGCCCGCAAAGCTTTGGTAGAAGACTCCGGGAACATCTGGATTATCCCGGTTGAACTTCTCGGCGTACTCGGTGGAAAAATCTCTGCAGACAGCATAGAAACCCGGCTTGGTATCGCCGATGAGACCGATCCAGTTGTCAACGGCAAAGGAAGCGATGTTGAACAGGGACTCCGGCGCTTTCAGAAGCCTGTCGATTGTTTTTGAGCCGCGGTGCGGCGTCCCGATCGTGGTAATGCTCGCGATCTGCCCACCCATCCCCAGAGAGGAAGCGGCCATGCGAGCCTCCAGCCCGCCTTTGGAATGGGCGATGATGTTCACTTTTTCAGATCCGGTCTCATCCAGGATCTGTCTGATCCTCGCTTTGATCGACATGGCATTGTCCTCTGTACGAGCCCAGCAATCCTGCTGCCCGTAGAAGAGCTCGGCCCCCATGGCGGAGAGCGCATGGGGGATTCGCCCCCAGTACAGCGGCCACTTCAAATCCCGAAAGCCGACGCCGTGGATCATCAGGATCGGATATTTCGTTTTTCCGCTTTTTGTGGGCATCTGCATCTCTCCTTTTGTCCTTGCCACAGAGAGATCATAGCATGGAAAGCAAAACAATGCAACACGGCGCGTCTTTCGAGAAGAAAAGCGCGGGAGCTCCGGCAGGATCGCCGTGCTTAACAGGCGGAGATGGAGAGATTCGCGTGCATCGGATTTCCCCTTGCGGGGAGCGGGGAAATCCGATAAAGGTATCGACCAGTGTTTGCACTGGTCGATGCAAGCCACCTGTGTGGCTTGCGGACATAATTCGAATCTCTCCAACCACTTACGAAAAAGATCCCCCACCTTTGGGTGGGGGATCTTTTTCGTGGCGGAGATGGAGAGATTCGAACTCTCGAAGAGCTTTTGACCCTTACACGATTTCCAATCGTGCGCGCTCGACCAACTACGCGACATCTCCGTGTTGCTCAAGAATGAGGCTGTTAACTTGTCAGCTTGAACAGTATAATACGCCTTTTTCGGAAAGTCAAGGAATATTTTCTCGAATTGCGAAAAGAATAGGAGCGGGAAGACAGATTTGAGATTTGAGTTTTGTGTTTTGAGCAGGCGAAGGGGCCTGGGGAAAGGATTGCCGCGCCTTTGGGCCTTTGCGGCCCCGGCGCGAAGCGAGGAGGAGCATCCATGACAAACGAGGAATATCGCCGCTATGCGGGCCGGCACATGCCCCGCTCCCACGCGGGGCGCAACTGCCTGGGGGCCTTTCTGGTGGGCGGCGCCATCTGCTGCCTGGGGCAGCTGCTGCTGAACCTCTACGGCGGCTGGGGCCTCTCGGAGAGAGAGGCGGCCACCGCCGCGTCCGTCACGCTGGTGTTCCTGGGCGCGGCGCTGACCGGCCTGGGAGTCTATGACGACCTGGCGCGGCTGGGCGGCGCGGGGACCCTGGTGCCCATCACGGGCTTTGCCAACTCCGTGGCGGCCCCGGCCCTGGAATTCAAGACCGAAGGGCTCATCACCGGCACAGCGGCCAAAATGTTCGTCATCGCCGGCCCGGTGATCGTCTTCGGCGTGGGCAGCAGCGTGCTCTACGGGCTGCTCCTGTGTCTGCTGGGAGGCTGAGATGTGAAGAAAAAGCGCGAAACACGGCAGCCGCCTGTGCCCACGGAGCACGACGCGCGGGGAAAAGAGCGTTCCGCCGCCGACAGCGCCCCGGAGAGGGACGCGAAGGCCCCGGACGGAATCAGCGGAGACTGGGGATAGACCCCGGTCTCCGCTGATTAGACGGCCATAAGTTTTCCGGAAGAGCTGGATGATAGAGCAGCGGGGGAGCTCGAGGGGGCAAGGCCCGCCTCGAGTACGATAACCCGCCGCTCAAAAAGCCTTGCAACACAAGGCTTTTTGAAACAGCATTTTGAGTTCGGCCAAAATGCTCGGCGGGGAAGCGCAGTCAAACCAGACCCCCCGGGGGACTGGTTTGACAAGCTGATCAGCGGAGACTGGGGATAGACCCCGGTCTCCGCTGACGTTTTTTTCGATTAACTGAGCCGTTCAGCTCTCCATCATGAGGGAAATGATCTCTTTATCGGTCTGTTCCATGCCGAAGCGGGCCAGTCGCCCCACATTGGCGATGGTGTTCTCCACACCCTTTTTCACGATGCCGTCGCCGCCGTAGAACTGGTTGCCGTCCCGGTACATATCCAGCGCCAGCAGCCCCGCGTCCACCGCGGAGGCGATCTTGGCCGCGCAGCTGGCCTTGGCCCCGTCGCAGACGATGCCGGAGGTGACGGCCACGGCGTTCACGATCACATGGGCGATCCGGTGGAAGCGGCCCCCCTGGAGCCAGGCGATGCCCGCCGCGGCGCCGCAGCCCGCGCTGACCGCCCCGCAGTAGGCCGAAAGGCGGCCAATGCCGGTTTTCAGGTGGGTGGTCACCAGGTTCGCCACCGTCAGAGCCCGCAGCAGCTCCTCGTGGCTCAGCCCCTTTTCCCGCGCGTAGACGATGACGGGGACGCTGGTGGTGATGCCCTGGTTGCCGCTGCCGGAATTGATGACCACCGGCAGCTCGCAGCCGTTCATCCGCGCGTCGCTGGCGGCGGCGGCCCAGGCCCGCAGCTTGTAGTCCAGACAGTCCTCATGGCCCCGCAGCAGGGTCTTGCCGATGTTGGCGCCGTAGCTGTTGCGCAGACCCTCCTCGGCGATGGCCATGTTGTAGGCGATCTGCCGCTCCAGAGTTTCCCCCACGTCCTCCGGGTCCACGCTGCCGGCAAAGTCCACGATGCCCTCCACGCTCATAAAGCTCCGGTCGCTCAGCCCCTCGCCCCGGGCGGCGCCGATCTCCTTTTCCAGCAGGACGGCGTCGTTCCGGCGCACCAGCACCAGGTTGGTGTGGTAGTCCACGATCCGCACGCAGGCGGAGTCCACGCCCCCGAAGGCGCTGACCCGGATATCGAAGATATGGCCCGTGTCGGCGTGGCGCACCTCGATGCCGGCGCTTTTCAGAAAGGCGGCGGTGGCGGCGATCTGCTCCTCCGTCACCCGGGAGAGCACCTCCAGCTCCGCCTCCGCGTCCCCGGCCACGGCGCCGACGGCGGCCGCGGCGGCGATGCCCCGGAGCCCGCCGGTGTGGGGCACCACCACGCTCTTCACGTTCTTGATGATGTTGCCGCTGACCTCCACCAGCAGCCGCTCCGGCAGCGCGCCCAGAACGGCCCGGGCCTTTGCTGCGGCGTAGGCGATGGCGATGGGCTCGGTGCAGCCCATGGCTGGCAGCAGCTCTTCCCGCAGGACTTGTACATACTGCGCATAGCGCGGATCGGTCTTTTCCACGATGCAGCCTCCCGATGTGATTCATCTGGAATAGTATAGCATGCTTTTGGCGACAGGAACAGACAAAAAAGTAGGATCCTGCAAAGGAGCGGCAAGCGTCCCCGCGCCCCGGTGTCTCCCGTCTCCCCAAAACGGAAAACGACGCGCTCTCAGACCAGCTGGCCCGGCAGCTTCAGCTTCTCCTTCGGCGGGAAAGTGGCGTCGAAGGCCTCAAAGGCCTCCGGCTCCCGATCGGCGGCGAAATAGCCCTCCGGCGGGCCGTAGACCCCGGTGACGCCGTCCAGATAGCCGGGAATCAGCTCCCTGCAGAGGAAAAAGGAGGCGTCGGCCCCCTCCGGCAGATCGTGGTAGCGGATGCCGAAGCGGCTGGCGTAGGTGAAGCCGCTCTTGCCGTAGAAGTCGATGTTCCCCTCGAAGCACAGGGCGCCGCAGCCCAGCGCCGCGGCCCGCGCCAGAGACTCGTCCAGCAGGCGCTTGCCGTAGCCCTTCCGCTTCAGCTCCGGGGCGATGCAGATGGGACCCATGGTCATGATGGGGATCTCCCGCCCGTCGTCGGCGGAGATCCCGGCGCGCATGAACATGTTCTGGCCGATCAGCCGGCCGTCCTTCTCCATCACCAGGTCCAGCTCCGGCACAAAGGCGGGGTCCTCCCGCAGGCGGTGGATCACAAAGTGCTCCAGACAGCCGGGCCGGTACACGTTCCAGAAGGACTCGCGGATCAGCTCCTCCACGGCCCGGTGATCGGCCGCCGTCTCCCGGCGGATGATAAGATCTTCCTTTTCCATGTGCTTCTCCTTTCGGCAGCCCGTGTGGGGCGCTTTTTTCTCCATTGTACCCTCCCGGGCCGGAAAGCGCAAGGAGAAGCTTTCGTGCCTGGCCTCATTGTTTCCTGTTTTTCTTCCCGGAAGCGGGAGAGCGGGCCGCGGGAAGGAAAAATAGCTGTTGACTTCATCCCGTTAGCGCCGTAAAATAATTTTGGGACAATATTCCTTTTCATAGATCAAGAGGATCATCAATCTTTATCAAGAGAGGATCGGTGCCACATGAGCAAAGAAAAGAAAGCGAAATCAGAGGAAAAGAAGGCGGAATCCGCCCGGCTCAAGGCGGAGATCAAGCAGATGCGGGAGCATCTGATGGGCCTGCAGCAGACCATCCGCGCCAAGGGCCTGCCCATCATCGTCCTGGTGGAGGGCTGGGCCGCCGCCGGCAAGGGCAGCCTCATCAACGAGCTCATCAGCGAGCTGGACCCCCGTTTCTACAACGTGACCTCCCCGGTCATCACCCCGGAGAGCGAGGCCCGCTATCCCTTCCTTTACCCCTACGCCAAGGCCATCCCGGAAAACGGGAAGATCATGTTCTACGACTCCGGCTGGATGGAGGACTGCGTGCGCAAGTACCTGCACCGGGAGATCACCAGGGAGGAGTACAAAAAGCGCATCCGCGCCGTCAACGAGTTCGAGCGGCAGCTCCGGGACGGGGGCTATCTGCTCCTCAAGCTCTTCGTGGACATCGACTGCGGCGAGCAGCTGGAGCGCATGCGGAACCTGCGGGAGAATTTCGAGACCGAGTGGCGCGTCACCCAGGAGGATCTGTGGCAGCAGCGGGAGTACAAGAACTTCCGGGACTGCTACGAGACCTTTATGGACAAGACCGGCAAGCTGATCCCCTGGCACGTGCTGGACGGCAGCAAGAAGAGCCTGGCCGCCCGGGACGCCCTGCGCCTGCTCACCGAGCAGGTGGACAAGGCCCTGGAGCAGGGGCGCTATGTGGGCAAGCCCTTTGAGGAGGACTTCCCCCTGCTGAAGATGCCGAAGCTGGCCTCTGTGGATCTCTCCCCGGCTCTGACCGACGAGGAGTACAAGGCAGAGCTCAAGAAGCTGCAGAAGCGCCTGGGCGAGCTGCACAACGTCATCTACCGCAAGAAGATCCCCGTGATCCTCTGCTACGAGGGCTGGGACGCCGCCGGCAAGGGCGGCAACATCCGCCGGGTGGCCCGGCCGCTGGACCCCCGGGGCTTCGACGTGATGCCCATCGCCTCCCCCGAGCCTCACGAGCTGCACCGCCAGTACCTCTGGCGCTTCTGGACCCGTCTGCCCCGCAGCGGCCACATCTGCATCTTTGACCGCACCTGGTACGGCCGGGTGATGGTGGAGCGGCTGGAGGGCTTCTGCTCGGAAGACGACTGGAAGCGGGCCTTCAATGAGATCAACGAGTTCGAGCGCCAGCTCACCGACTGGGGCGCCGTGGTTCTGAAGTTCTGGATCCACATCGACCAGGACACCCAGCTGGAGCGCTTCACCGACCGGCAGAACACCCCGGAGAAGCAGTGGAAGCTCACCGAGGAGGACTGGCGCAACCGGGAGAAGTGGCCCCAGTACGAGGAGGCCATCGACGAGATGCTGCAGAAGACCAGCACCGAGAACGCCCCCTGGTTCATCATCGAGTCCAACGACAAGAAGTACGCCCGCATCAAGACCCTGAAAATCGTCATCGACGCGCTGGAGAAGGCCTGCAAAGCGCAGATGTCCTGAGCGGGCGCCGCTCCATCCCCCGGAGACGAAGGGATCGTTCCCCGTGAATCAGTCTGTGGAAATAAAGCAAGGACGGAAACAACTATGGCTGCCAAAGAGAAGAAAACCGAGAGCCCCGCGCCCATTGAGAGCCCCGCGCCGGAGAGCGTGTATGTGAACCGGGAGCTGAGCTGGCTGGCCTTCAACCTGCGGGTGCTGCTGGAGGCGGCGGACACGAAGGTGCCGCTGCTGGAGCGGCTGAAGTTCCTGATGATCTACCAGTCCAACCTGGAGGAGTTCTATCGGGTGCGCATCGGCATCCTGACCCACCGGGCCCTTCTGACGCCGGACAAGGCCGACCCCCTTTCGGGGCTGCTGCCGGAGGCGCAGATCAACGAGGTGCTGCGCGTCACCCGGGAGCAGCAGGCCCTGATGGAGAGCATCTGGAAGGCCGTGCGGGAGGAGCTGCGGGCCAACCGGGTGGACGTGCTGGACTTCAAGAAGATCAGCAAGGTGGACGAGCTGATGAGCAAAAAGCTCTTCGGCGACATCCGGGACCTGCTCTTTCCCAAGATCATCGGCATCGACCAGGGTCTGCCCTTCCTGTGGAGCGGGGAGGAGAATATCATCGCCTTCCTGGGCCGGGGCACGGAGCAGAAGCTCTGCATCATCCCCCTGCATCGCATCCCCGCCTATCTGAGCTTTGAGATCGACGGGCGGCAGAAGATCGTCCTCACCGCCCAGCTGGTGCGGCACTTCCTGCCCCTGCTGCTGAAGAAGGAGACGGTGTCCCAGTCCGCCATCGTAGAGGTCACCCGCAACGCGGACGTGTTCCTGGAGGACGTGGAGGACCGGGCGGACGACGATCTGCGCCACAAGGTCTCCACCATGCTCACCAAGCGCAAGCGGGAGGTGCCCGTGCGGGTGCGCATCTTCGGCAAGCTCAACGACCAGGGCCGGGCCCTGCTCATCAAGAAGCTCCGGGTGCCGGAGAGCCGGGTCTTCAACCAGACCGTGCCCTTCGACCTGTCCTTCCGCTCCTGCATCGGAGGCCCTGCCTCCCTGCGCTACGAGGAGCGCCGCCCCGCCCGGGACATCGGTCTGAAAAAAGGGGAGTACTTCGCCTATATCGACAAGCACGATCTGCTGATGAGCTTCCCCTTCCAGAGCACCATGGCCTTCGTGGATCTCATTTACGAGGCGGCGGACGACCCGGAGGTGCTGAGCATCAAGATCACGCTCTACCGCATGTCCGGCAGCAGCAAGATCGCCGCGGCCCTGGCCTACGCCGCGGATCGGGGCAAGGACGTGCTCTGTCTGCTGGAGCTGCGGGCCCGTTTTGACGAGCAGAACAACATCGACTACTCCGAGATGCTGGAGGACGCGGGCTGCCGGGTGATCTACGGGCTGCCCGACCACAAGGTGCACAGCAAGCTCTGCGTCATCACCCGCCAGCACGGCGGGAATCTGAAGTACATCACCCAGGTGGGCACCGGCAACTACAACGAGATCACCGGCGAGCAGTACACGGATCTGTCCCTGGTCACCGCCCGGGAAGAGGCGGGCCGGGACGCCGAGGCTGCCTTCGCCGCCCTGGCAAACGGGGAACTGCCGCCGGAGACCCAGGAGCTCTGGATCGCGCCTCTGGGCTTCAAGACCCGGGTGCTGGAGTTCCTGGACCGGGAGATCGCCAAGGGCGAGCGGGGCCGGGTGGCCATCAAGGTCAACTCCCTCAACAATGTGGACATCATGGAAAAGCTCATCGCCTGCTCCCGGGCCGGCGTGAAGGTGGAGCTCTTCATCCGCGGCATCTGCTGCCTGCGCCCCGGCGTTCCGGGGCTGACGGAGAATATCAGCGTCAGCAGCGTGGTGGGCCGCTGGCTGGAGCACTCCCGGATCTACAGCTTCGGGGAAGGGGAGGAGCAGCGGCTCTTCCTGGGCTCCGGCGACCTGCTGAACCGCAATCTGGAGCGGCGGGTGGAGGCCTTCATCGAGGTGGTTTCTCCCGACACCCGGGAGCAGATCAACCGGGTGCTCCAGGCCTTGCGGGAGGACCGGGAGAAAGCCAGCGTCATGCAGCCCGACGGAAGCTACCTCCGCCCCGAGGGGGGCGAGGGCACGTCCTCCCAGGAGGCGCTCTACCGCTACTTCAGCGCCCGCAAGGTGTCCCTGCAGGAGGAGAAGCCGGAGGCCGCCGGAAAAGCCGAGGAGCCAAGGAAACGCAGCTCCTTCCGGGAATGGCTGCGGAATCTGTTGAATTAATAGGATAGGAGACTGTGACCATGTGTGAAAGCTACAATATTTGTCTGGACGTGGGCGGCACCAAGGTGCTGGGCGCCATTTTCAACGAAAAGGACGAGATCATCTTCCGTCTGAAAAAGCGCTCCAAGGCCGGCGGCGAGGGCGCGCTGGACGTGGAAAAGGTCATCGTGGACGTGGTGGAGGAGATGATCGCCGAGTCCGGCATCGACCGCAGCAAGCTCAACGCCGTGGCCTCCTGCGCCCCGGGCGTCATCGACCAGGACAAGGGCATCGTGCTCTTTACCCCCAATCTGCCCTGGCGCAACTACGACATGGGCGCCGCCATGCGCAAGAAATTCGGCGTGCCCTTCTACGTGGGCAACGACGTAAACCTGGGCGTTCTGGGCGAATACCACTTCGGCGCGGCCCGGGGCTACAAAAACATCGTGGGCTTTTTCGTGGGCACGGGCCTGGGCGGCGGACTGATCCTGAACGGCTCGCTCTACACCGGCAACCAGTTCAAGGCCGCCGAGTACGGCCACATGATCCTGGACCCGGAGGGGCCGCTCTGCAACTGCGGCCAGCGGGGCTGCCTGGAGGCCTTCTCCAGCAAGATGGGCATGTCGTCCTACATCCGGCAGCAGGTCTCCCGGGGACGGGAGAGCATGCTGGCCGAGGCGGTGCAGGAGGGCGTTTTCCGCTCCAAGAAGCTGAAAAAGGCTCTGGCCGCCGGGGACAAGGTGGCCTGGGAGGCGGTGGACCGCTCCTGCCACTATCTGGCCGTGGCCACCGGCACCATGATCAACACCTTCTCGCCGGACCTGATCCTCTACGGCGGCGGCGTCATCGAGGCGGTGGGGGAGATCTACCTGGAGAAGATCCTCTCTGAGGTGGACCGCTACTGCATGCCCCAGATCCGCAGCACCGTGGATCTGAAGATCGCGGAGCTGGGGGACGACTCCATCCTCTACGGCGACCTGGCCATGATCAAGGGCCTGTAAAATCCATAAACGCAAAGAGACGCCCGTCCAAACAGGACGGGCGTCTCTTTTGCTGCGCTTGCGGCTGCGCGGAGCAGGCGCAGGGCCTTCCGCAATTTCGTTATTCCTTCGCTTCCTGCTCTGCTTTGGGCGCTGTCTTCTGCACCCCGTAGATGCCCAGCAGGATCAGCAGGCAGCAGAGCCCGCCCTGCCAGGTGAAGGGCTCCCGAAGCAGCACGGCGCCGGCGAAGACGGACACGGCGGTGGTGAGGTTCGCGAAGACGCTGGCCCGGGCCACGCTGAGATAGGTGAGAGCGTAGCCGGAGAGGAAGTAGCCCACCACCGAGCAGCAGACCGAGAGGAAGAGCATGCTCAGAAGATAAGAGCCCTCTGCCAGCGGCGCGAAGTAGGCCGCCGGGCTGCCGCCGCAGTCGATCAGCGCCAGCAGGGTAAAGGCGAGGGCCCCGATGCCCAGCATGGTATAGCAGCGTTCAAAGGCTGTAAACTCCCCGGAGATGCCCCGGCTCAGCAGGGTATACACCGCGGCGGAGGCCACGGCGACCAGCAGGCACAGCACGCCGATCCAGTCCAGCGCGCCGGCGCTGCGGCTCATGAGGCCGATGCCCACCACGCCGCTGACGGAGACGAGACTGAACAGCAGCTGTCCGCCGCTGGGCTTCTCCCGCAGGATGGGCGCGGCGGCCAGGGTGGACACGATGGGGATCATGGCGATCATCACGCCGGAAAAGATGGTGGTGGAGTGCAGGATGCCGTACTGCTCCCCCAGAAAGTAGACCACCGGCTCCGCCAGGCCCAGCAGGACCAGGGGCCAGAGCCGCTTCCCCCGCAGCCGCAGCAGGGAGGGCCGCAGCAGCGGGAACAGATTGATGAGCAGGAAAGCCGAGAGAAAGCGGTGGCTCAGCAGCAGGAAGACGCTTGTGTGATCCAGCGCCGTCCGGGAGGCCAGAAAGCTGAAGCCCCAGAACACGTGGCTGATCACCGCCGCGGCCAGACTTTTCCCCGCGCTGCCGAGGGCAGGTTTATTTGTCATATCGTCAGGTCCTTTGTGTTCGCAAGCATGCGTCGCCGTCCGTTCCGCGGGGATCGCGCGCTACGCGTCCGCGTATTGCTTCATCTGATCCACGATGAGCTTGCCCACCGTGTCCGCGAAGTTCGAGAAGTCCCGGATGCGGACAAAGTCCTGCCCGTAGACCATCCTGGCGGAGGGCAGATCCACATCCTCGCCGGTGAACAGACAGAGCACCGAGATCCCCTGTGCCCGCAGACGGCGCACCTCAAAGGCGGCGTCCTTCAGCGCACGGAGCCCGTCGTAGCTCTTGCCCACGTCCCGGGCGTCTTTTCGGATCTTGGCCACGTCCAGGGGCTTTACGTCGGAGAGGATGAGCAGCATCTTGTGCTGGAAGGGGGCGCGGTCCAGCAGTTCTCCCGCCATGCGCAGGGCCAGACCGTCCCGGTTGCAGCCCTCGGCGTAGTAGTCGAAGATGCCGCTGTTGTCGCTGTCACCGTAGTCGTTGAAGAGCCGCAGCACCGTAAAGCCGCTCATGGAGCAGAAGCTCATCACCCGGCAGGGGACATGGCAGCGCCGCAGAGCCTCCGCGATGATGTAGGCCTGGGAGGAGATCTTGGCCGTCCGGGTGATCTGGGAGTGGGAGGCGTCCAGCAGGATGTCCACGCTCATATCCCCGGCGTTCTGGTTCTCCAGCCGGGCGAAGACCTTCTCGTCGTCCAGCTTTGCCGCCCGCCAGGCCAGGGCCGGGTTCAGGGCGCCGGCGTTGGCCTTCACCGGGGCCGGCTGCATGTGCAGGAGCACGGAATTCCCGATCCGGGTGGCCAGCCTTGCGATGAGCAGCCGGTGCTGGGTCAGCCGCTCCCGGTAATAGGCCCGGTTCCCCGCAACGATCTCCGCCTGGCGCTTGCGCTGGTGCATCTCGATGCTGCTGTAGATGCCGTGGAGCTCCACCACCTCGCCCCGAGTATAGAAGAGATGGGTGAAGCGGTGGCTGCCGGTGCAAAGCTCCTTTTCCAGCCGGGCGATCCGCTCCGGCGGGTAGAGGGCTTTTCCGAACTTGGTCTCCAGAAAGGCCCGCAGCTCCGCCACGCTGAGCCGGGTGCCGGCGGCCAGATCCCCCTTGGGCGCGGCAGCGCCGTCCCGGTAGAGGTCCTTTTCGTGGATGACGATGGGCCCCCGCTGCAGGAAGCTGTCCACCGTCAGAGCTTTCAGCCGGGGCAGCCGGAATTTGAGCCGCTTCTTCCCCTCGCCGTACAGGCCGTAGCGCTCGTAGAAGAAGCGCCGCGCGGTCTCCACCAGCTGGTCGGTGCTCATGGAAGCGTCAAAGCGCAGCTCGCTTTCCGCCGGAGCGGGGCGCAGCCGCTCCAGCACCGGGCGGCCGGCAAGCTCCGTCTGAAAGAGCACCGGCTCCAGCGCGTTCCAGAAGAGGGTCTGGTAGAGAGCGGCGTCCCGGTATTTGTCCAGCATGGCGAAGAGCTTCTCCAGCTTTCCGTACTCGTAGCGCCGCCGGGCGCAGCCGAAGATCACGTTCCAGTAGAGATCCACCCGGCCCTCCGCGTCGTAGGCCTTGAAGTCCGGCGCAAAGGAGTAGTCCCCGGCGCAGGTCCATATGATGTTGTCTGCACGCCTTTTGGAAAGGTCGGGAATGTTCTGGCTCATAGGAAATAGAAAGGAAAGAGAGAACGGTCGGCTTCGGGGGAAAATGGCACGGGGCGGTCAGCCGCTCAGTCGGTAAAGATGTCCGCTCTGCGCAGCTTGCCGTCGATCCGGGTGGAGACGATATCCTCCACCAGCGTGCGCTCAAAGGCGTCGAAGCTCTTGTTGATGATGCCGATGTCCAGCGCCTCGCCCATGCTCAGCCCGTGGTAGACCAGGTTGACCGCCGCCAGCAGGCCCCGCAGATCCAGGGCCTTGGTGGAGATCTCCGAGCTCTCGCACTTCTGGCGGATCTCCGCGAAGAGGGCGGTGAGCTGCCCGGCGTAGTCCCGCTTGAGCGTGGGGTGCTGCTGCAGCAGAAGCTTTTCCAGGTTCTCCCGGTCGATGATGGGCATGTTGATGACCATGAAGCGGGAGGCCAGCGCCTCGTTCAGCTCCCGGGTGCCGGCGTAGCCGTAGTTCATGGTGGCGATGAAGCGGGTGGAGGGGGCGAGACGGATGCGGCTGTAGCCGGGCACGTCGATGATGCGGCGGAAGTCCAGCGTGGCGTGGAGCACGGCCAGGGACTCGTTCTTGGCCATGTTGATCTCGTCCAGCACGCCGAAGCCGCCGGCCTCGGCGCAGGCGGTGATGGGCCCCTTGCGGAAGGAGACCTCTCCGCCCCGGAAGGTGTCAGTGCCGATCAAACTGGACGCGTCGGTGTTCAGGTAGAAGGACACGTCCCACTCGGGCCGGGCGAACACGGCGGACAGATTCTCCGCGAAGACGTTTTTGCCGGTGGCCTTGGGGCCCACCAGCAGCAGGTTTTCCCCGGCCAGCAGCGCCGTCAGCGCCAGCTCCCAGATCTCCTTGCCGTAATATTGAAACTTGGGGGAGGGGATGCGGTGCAGATCCTCCTCCGAGACGGGCCAATCCCGGCGGAACTGCTCGATGCGGGCGATCAGCGCCTCATCGATGCCCTCCTGCCGTAAAAAATCAAGCATGGTTGCTACCTCCCAATTTGTTTGTCTTTTCCAAGTTTATGCCTGTCCCCGCCGCTTGTCAATCCATACGGGCGACAAATCTATGATAAGAAAGGCGAGGGCCCCGAGACGCAAAAAAGACCATGTCCAAGGGACATGGTCTTTTTGCGGCATGCGTGCTGCCTCAGTCCTCATACTGGGAAAGATAGGCCTGCTTTTCCCTCTCGTCCTCGGCTTCCAGGGAGGAGGAGTTGTGGACGCTGCCCAGATGCTCCAGGTGGTGCCGGAACTCGTGGCGCAGCACGCCCCGCAGCAGCTCCTTGGCCTCCGCCGCGTCCGCCCGGGGGTAGACCCGGTCGAAGGAGCCCTTGAACATCACGATCTGCCGCATGCCGTAGGCCGTCCGGTACTCCCCAAGCGTGTAGAGATCGTCTGCCCTGGCGTAATCCGGGACGATCCTGGCCTCCGAAACGATCACGCCGCCGTTGAGCTCCCGGAAAAAGGCCTCCGGCAGCTCGTCCAGCAGTTCCTCGATGATTTTTCTGTATTCCCGGCTGCCGATCATGGGCCGCCTGCCTCCCTTCCGTGTCCGGCTGACTGTGGATGCCCGGACTGCAAAACGCCCCGCCGGGCCCCCTTGCCCTCAGGGTAAGGGGGGCAGCTCGTGGATGTCGTAGGTCTCGTAGTAGATGTCGAAGGCGGTGTCCTCGTTGCCGGACAGCTCGATCAGCGCGCCGGCCTGGAACATGGCGGACAGGCTCCCGGAGGGGGCGGCCCAGGCGGCGTTGGACACCACGCGCAGAAGCGGCTCCTCCGCGTCCTTTGCCCGCAGGATGGCCTCCGCCTCAAAGAGCAGGGTGCCGGTGGCGATGTGGTAGTCGCTGGACACGATGGCAAGCTGCCTGACCTGGGGGTAGCGCTCCGTCAAAATGGCATAGGTGAAGATGGCGTTCTGTGCCGTGGTCAGAGACTGATCCTCCACGATGACCCGCTCCGGCGCAACGCCGTTCTCGATCAGCCACTCCGCCATTTTCCCCGCCTCGGTTGCGCCGGGATCCAGAGAGGCGGTGCCGCCGCCGGTGCAGACGATCAGCGCGTTGGGGTATTTCTCCGCGCAGTTCAGCACCACGGTCAGCCGCTGGATCAGCTCCTCCCGCATGCTGCCGTCGGGCTCAAGCTGAAAGCCCAGGGCCACGATGCAGAGCTCGTCCGTGTCCGGCAGCCCATCGGGGAGCTGGTCTTCGTTCACCGGCAGGCTGTCCACCGTTTTCCAGAGGGTCATGATGCGCTCCCAGCGGGCGGCGGCGTCGGCGTCCAGCGTCTGCAGCTCCTGCAGCAGCTCCGCGATGCGCGCGTCCGCCTCTTCGCCGTAGCTGCCGTAGTCCACCACCATCTCCTCGATGATTTTTCCGGGATCTCCGGGCTCCTGCGGCGCCTGCGGCTCTTGAGACTCCCGGATCTCCGGCGCCTCCTGCGCTTCCCGGGCCTCCGGCGTCTCCTGCGCTTCCTGCGGCTCCGCTGCCTGGCCGCAGCCGGCGCAGAGCAGCGCGGCGAAAAGCGCCAGCATCAGGCACAGTGCGGAAAGGATCGTGTGTTTTTTCATGGGAACAGACCTCCTGTCCGGGTTTTCCCCCGGGGCGATCATCCGACCGGGAGGATACACCGGAAGTATAGCACAGTTTTTTGCCCGCTTCTACCCCCGCCGCGTCAAATTGAGCAAAATCATTCCGCGCCGGAGGCAAAAAAGCGGATGCAGCGGATTTCCTCCGCATCCGCCGGAAACTGGAAAGAACGCACAAAGACATGGGATCCGCAAATGGGAATTCAGCGGTCTTTCTTTGAAACCAAAACTGCCCATGCGGGAAGCGCAGCCAAGGGGTTCTATTTCCAATCATTGATCCCTTCAAGTTCATCCTGACTCATTTTTTGCAGCTGCTCGTAAGTAAACAAAAAGAAGCATGGTGATCTACTACAAGTTCGTGGGCTATCTGGAAATCCGCTCCCAGTTCTCCGCGCCGAATTACAAGCCAGATCTCCTGCATGGCGTGGCGGTGGAGTACGTCTCCTGCGAGCCGACGGTGAGCGCGCAGGAGCTGTTCGACGAGGAGTGTGAGCCGGTTGAGGAAGAGCAATAAAAACCGGAGCAGGGCGAAACCTGCTCCGTACATAAAAAGAGGGAGTATCCGAAGATACCCCCTGTGGTGGTGGCTCGGGATTTGCACCCGAATTGGCTATCTTTAAGCTTCGCAAGTGTATTGTCCATATTCTTCATCCCACCCTCATGCTGTTTGGTACCCACCATATTAAAGCCAATCACCACTGCAGCAATTACGTTCATATTGCATCCTCCTATATAACTCAGCATACTTAGAACAAAACCTAAAAAGCTGTATAAGAGTGAGCACATTTCAGTAGAGAGTTTTCCGTGCGAACAGGACACACATGCGAAGACAAAAAGCGAGAAAACAGGTGGATGTAACTGAAATCCGTTACATCCACCCGAACTGGTTGCGGGGGAAGGATTTGAACCAACGACCTCCGGGTTATGAGCCCGACGAGCTACCAGCTGCTCTACCCCGCGATATTTGCGCCCCTCAAGGGAGCTTAGATAGAATAGCATAGGGACCCGGAATTGTCAAGAGGGAATTGAAGGGAAATCAAAAAACTTTTTGCCGGGCTTTTCGGCGCCTGGGGCTTCCTTTTCAGAACGAAATGGTGTATAATATCAAAGAAAATGTATGTCTATACGCGGAAGCCTCTTTTGCGCCCCAACGGGCGGGTTTCCGCTTTTTCCAGGAGAGGTGAGACCATGGAAGAACATGTTTCCAACGTTCTCTTTTCCATCGGCCCCTTGGAGGTGACCGGCACCGTCACCACCATGTGGGTCATCATCGCTGTGCTCACGCTGCTGTCGTGGCTGGCGACCCGCAGGCTGAAGGATGTGCCCGGGCCGCTTCAGAACGCGGCGGAGATCGCCGTGGGCTACCTTCGCCGCTACTATGAGGACAACCTGGGGAAGGAGCACGGGCGCAGGTATTTCTCCGTCTTTGCCACCTTCTTCATTTTCATCATCGTCTGCAACTACTCGGGCATCCTGCCCGGCGCGGGCCATGTGACAGGCTTTTCCGTGCCCACGGCCTGCCTGTCGGTGACGGCGGGTCTCGGCATTGTGGCCTTTTTCACCACCCACACCATCGGCATCCGGGAAAAGGGCTGGAAGCACTACCTGGCAAGTCTTGCCAAGCCCCTGTATCTCTGCTTTCTGATGCTGCCGCTGAACCTGATCGAGCAGTTCATCCGCCCCGCCTCCCTGGCCCTGCGTCTTTACGGCAACATGTACGGCGAGGAGACGGTGACGGAGAATCTGTACAACATCTTTCCCATCGGCGTGCCCCTGATCATGAACGTGCTGAGCCTGCTGTTCTGTCTGCTGCAGGCCCAGGTCTTCACCACGCTGCTCTCGATCTATGTGTCGGAGGCCGTGGAGGAAGAGGAATAATCGTCGTTCCATACAGTTTCTGTATTGAATACATTTTTAGGAGGAAAAAACTATGGCAAACGGAACTATCGCAATCGCAGCGGCCGCCGTGCTGGCTATCGTCGCCGTCGCCACCGCCATCGCCCAGGGCATGACTGCCTCCAAGGCCATGGATGCCATCGCCCGCCAGCCGGAGGCTGCCGGCGGCGTTCGCGGCGCGCTGGTCATCGCACTGGCCCTGATGGAAGCGCTGACCATCTACGCCATGCTGGTCGCTTTCATGCTGGTTGGTAAGATCGTCGTTTGACGGACGTCTTCACAGGAGGACGAGGTCCATGTTAAGCATCAACATTTCCGAGCTCATATGGACTGTCATCAACTTCTTCCTGCTGTTCTTCCTGCTGCGGCACTTCCTGTATAAGCCCATCTGCGCCCACATGGACGCCCGCCAGGCGCGCATCGACGCCGGCCTTGCCGAGGAAAAGGCGGCCAAGGACACGCTGGCGGCGGAGGACGCCCGGCTGGAGCAGGAAAAGCAGGCCGCCCGGGAACAGGCGCGGCTTCTGCTGCAGCAGACGGAGACCCGGACCGAGGAGGAACGGACGGAAAGTCTGCTCCTGGCGAAGCAGAATGCCAGAGAGACGGAGCAGCAGCAAAAGGAACAGATGCAGGCGCAGCAGCGCCAGGAGGAAAAGCTCCTGGCGGCGGCGGAGCCTGCCCTGGCGGAGCTGCTGACCCGCAGACTTCTGGGAGAGGAGGCTGAGCGCCAGTGAGCGGCTGGAACATTTTCTACGGCCTGATCAACTTTGCCATTCTGGCCGGCGCCCTGTTTCTGATCGGAAGAAAGATCGTCAAGGGCATGCTGCAGAAGCACAGGGACGAAGTCGCCGGCGGGCTGGAGCAGTCGGAGCAGGCCGCGAAGAACGCGGTGGAGCTGCTGCGGGAGCTGCCCCGGATCACCGCCGAAGGCGAGCAGGCCGTCGCGCAGATCTGCCGCGAGGGGGAGGACGCCGCCGAAAAGAGCCGCGCTCTGGCCGCGGAGGAGACGGCGGCGGAGCTGGCCGAGCTGCGGCGGGACGCCGCCCAGGAGGAGCAGCGCTCTCAGCGCGCGCTCCGGCGGGAGCTGAACGCCCGGGCCGCGGAGGACATCTGCGCCCGCGCGGCAAAGCTCCTGCAGAAGCCGGAATACGCCGGGGCCCGCCGGGACCTGGAGGAGCGCTTCGTCGCCCGGATGGAGCGGGAGCTGAAGCTCACCGCCGGGGATCGGATGCGTCTGATGGAGGGCGACAGCCTGACGCTGACCCTCTCCGCCCCCCAGAAGCCTGACGGCGCCCTGCTGGCACGGCTGAACCGCGCGGCGGAGGCCGCCGGGCTGAAAGAGCCCCACATGGAGCTGACGCTCAACGAGTCGCTGATCGGCGGCCTGGTGCTGCAGGTAGGCGACACGGTGTATGACGGCAGTCTTGCCGGCCTGCTGGAGCGGGCCAGGCAGCAGATCGCCGCGGCCGACGACAGCGGGGACGACGCGCTGGCCGTCCTGCGGCGGGAGCTGCAGATGGTGGACGCAGAGCCGGAGGTCTATCAGACCGGCCGGGTCATCAGCGTGTCCGACGGCATCTGCCGGGTCTCCGGCATCTCCGACGCCATGGCCGGGGAGCTCTTGGAGCTGGACGGCGGCCTGCGCGGCATGGTGATGGACCTGGAGAAGGAGAACGTGGGCGTGGTGCTGCTGGGCGGCTTCGACAGCCTGCAGGAGGGCGCCGGCGTGCGCCGCACCGGAACGATCCTCTCCGTCCCCGTGGGGGAGGAGCTGATCGGCCGGGTGGTGGACGCTCTGGGCAGACCCATCGACGGCGGAGGAGAGATCCGCGCCGCATCTACCCGTCCCATCGAGAGCCCGGCCCCCGGCGTCATCCAGCGCAAAAGCGTCTCCAAGCCCATGCAGACGGGCATCAAGGCCATCGACGCCCTGATCCCTATCGGGCGGGGCCAGCGCGAGCTCATCATCGGCGACCGGCAGACCGGCAAAACCGCCATTGCCCTGGACACGATCCTGAACCAGAAGGGGAAGGATATGATCTGCATCTACGTGGCCATCGGGCAGAAGGAATCCACCGTGGCGGGCTTTGTGGAAAAACTGCGCCAGGGCGGCGCGCTGGACTACAGCATTGTGGTTTCGGCCAGCGCCTCCGAGGCTGCGCCCATGCGCTACATCGCGCCCTACAGCGGCGCCGCCATGGGCGAATACTTCATGTACAAGGGCAGGGACGTGCTCATCGTGTACGACGATCTCTCCAAGCAGGCCGTGGCCTACCGGGAGATCTCCCTGCTGCTGCACCGGCCCCCCGGACGGGAGGCCTATCCGGGCGACGTGTTCTACCTGCACTCCCGTCTGCTGGAGCGCGCGGCCCGGCTCAGCGAGGAATACGGCGGCGGCAGCATGACCGCCCTGCCCATTATCGAGACCCAGGCGGGAGATATCGCCGCCTACATCCCCACCAACGTGATCTCCATCACCGACGGGCAGATCTTCCTGGAGACGGATCTGTTCAACTCCGGCGTGCGCCCGGCGGTGAACGTGGGTCTGTCGGTCAGCCGCGTGGGCGGCTCGGCCCAGCTGGGCGCCATGAAGCAGGTGGCGGGCCGGCTGCGCATGGACCTGGCCCAGTACCGGGAGCTGGCCGCCTTCGCCCAGTTCGGCAGCGATCTGGACAAGACCACCCAGGCCACCCTCCACCGGGGCGACCGGATGACGGAGCTGCTGAAGCAGCCCCAGTACGCGCCTATGGAGGCCCACGACCAGGTCATCAGCATCTTCGCCGTCAGCGAGGGCTTCGCGGACGGGCTGGAGCTGAAGGATATCGCCCGCTTTGAGAAGGAACTGCTGCCCTATGTGAAGCAGAGCTGGCCGGAGCTGGAAAGCCTGATCGACTCTGGCCGAAAGCTGACGAAGGACGAGCTGCAGCGCCTGCGGGAGACGGTGCGGGACTTTGCGGAGAGCTTCCAATAAGCTGCACACCGATTGACCTCCCCTGTGCAAGGGGAGGTGTCATCCGGCGATCCCCCGCGAGCCGGATGACGGAGGGGTTGAACAACCGATTCTCATAAGTGTGGGTGCGGACAACCCCCAGTCACGGCGCTTGCGTGAGACGCGCCGCGACGGCCCCCCTTGCACAGGGGGGCTTGTAAGGAAGTAAACCCCTTCAGGCGCTGCGCGCCAGCTTCCCCGGAGGGGGAGCCTGCAAGGAAGTGATGGTATGGCCAATCTGCGGGCGATCCGCCTGCGCATCAAAAGTGTAGAGAGCACCCGGCAGATCACCAGATCCATGAAAATGGTGGCCGCGGCCAAGCTGCGCAAGACCCAGCGGGCCTTTGGCGAGCTGCGGAGCTTCGCGGACAAGAGCCGGAAGATGCTCCTTACCCTGGGGCCGGCGGAGAAGGGGACGAAGGATCCGCTTCTCACCCGCCGGGAGCCCTCGCAGAAGGTCTGCTACGTGCTCCTGGTGGGCAATCGGGGCCTCTGCGGCACCTACAACCACAATCTGCTGCGCTATCTGGAGGAGCTGCGCGCCGGAGAGGAGCGGGAAAGCTTCCTGTGGGTCCTGGGCCGCTGGGGCCGGGACCAGATCCGGGACGCGGAGCGCCGCATCGAGATCAGCGACGCACCCACGGCGGCGGAGGCCCGCGCTCTGACGGAGGAGCTGAAAAAGCTCTATCTTTCCGGCGGGGCGGACGAGATCGTGCTGGTTTACCAGGGCTTCAAGTCCGTGCTGCAGCAGAACCCCTGCGCCAGGACCCTGCTGCCGCTGAAGCTCCCGGAAGGGGAGGAGAGGCGGGACGTGATCTACGAGCCCGACGCCGGCGCCGTGCTGGCCCGGCTCACGGAGCTCTGTCTGGAGACCACGGTGCGCGCCGTTCTGCTGGAGGGCCGCACCGGCGAGCATGCCGCCCGCATGACCGCCATGACCGCCGCCTCGGACAACACCGAGGAGCTGATCGCGGAGCTGACCCTGGAGCTGAACCACGCCCGCCAGGCCGCCATCACCACGGAAATCTCCGAGATCGTGGGCGGCGCCGCGGCATTATAAGTGAAAAGAGAAAAATGAAAAGTGAAGAGTTGTTGTGTCGCCTTCGGCGACGGATTTGAATTCGTCCGCGAAGCGGACACCATCACTGTTCACTGTTCACTTTTCACTCTTCACTCCTTTTGGAGGCTTTTATGGAAAAAGCAATCGTAAAACGGGTCATCGGCCCGGTGGTGGACGTGCATTTCCCCTACGGCACCCTGCCGGAGCTGTATAACGCCATCGAGATCCGCCTGCCGGAGCGCAAGGTGACGCTGGAGGTGGTCCAGCAGATCGGCGGCGGGGACGTGCGCTGCATCGCCCTCTCCTCCACCGACGGGATCTCCCGGGGCATGGAGGCCCTGGACACCGGCGCACCCATCACCATGCCCGTGGGCGAGGCCACGCTGGGCCGCATGTTCAACGTCACCGGCGAGCCCATCGACGGCAAGGGCCCCGTCCAGACCACAGAGCGTCTGCCCATCCACCGCAAGGCCCCCGGTTTTACCGAGATCCTGCCGGCGACCGAGCTGCTGGAGACCGGCATCAAGGTGGTGGACCTGCTGGCCCCCTATGCCAGAGGCGGCAAGATCGGCCTCTTCGGCGGCGCCGGCGTGGGCAAGACCGTGCTCATCATGGAGCTGATCCGCAACATCGCCTACGAGCACGGCGGCTATTCCGTCTTTGCCGGCGTGGGCGAGCGCAGCCGCGAGGGCAACGACCTCTGGCACGAGATGAACGAGTCGGGCGTCATCAACAAGACGGCCCTGGTCTTCGGCCAGATGAACGAGCCCCCCGGAGCCCGTCTGCGGGTGCCTCTGTCGGGCCTGACCATCGCGGAGAACTTCCGCGACAAGAGCGGGCAGGACGTGCTGCTTTTCATCGACAACATCTTCCGTTTCACCCAGGCGGGCTCCGAGGTTTCGGCCCTGCTGGGCCGCATGCCCTCCGCCGTGGGCTACCAGCCGACGCTGGCCACCGAGATGGGCGACCTGCAGGAGCGCATCACCTCCACCCGCAACGGCTCCGTCACCTCGGTGCAGGCCATCTACGTGCCGGCCGACGACCTGACCGACCCGGCCCCGGCCACCGCCTTCGCCCACCTGGACGCCACCACCGTGCTCTCCCGCTCCATTGCGGAGCTGGGCATCTACCCGGCGGTGGACCCGCTGGAGTCCTCCTCCCGCATCCTGGAGCCGGGCATTCTGGGCAAGGAGCACTACGAGACCGCCCGGGCTGTCCAGCAGGTGCTGGAGAAATACCGCCAGCTCCAGGATATCATCGCCGTTCTGGGCATGGACGAGCTGGGCGCCGAGGACCGGGCCACCGTGAACCGGGCCCGCCGCATCCAGCGCTTCCTGTCCCAGCCCTTCCACGTGGCGGAGAACTTTACCGGCCTGGAGGGACGCTATGTGCCGCTGAAGGAGACCATCAAGGGCTTCCAGGCCATTTTGGGCGGCGAGGTGGACGACCTGCCGGAGCAGGCCTTCCTGCTCTGCGGCAGCCTGGACGAGGTCATCGCCAAACGGGGGAGCTTCTGATGGACAGGATTGCGCTGCATGTGCTCACCGGCGAAGGGCCGGTGTTCGAAAAGCAGGTGGAATATGTGAACCTGCCCACCGGCTTCGGCTCCCTGGGGGTGCTGGCCGGCCACGCCGAGATGCTCTGCGCGGTGGAGGAGGGGGTCCTTCGCTGCCGCTGGAGCGAGGGGACGGCCCGCGTCCGCGTGGGCGCCGGGGTCGCAAGCGTGGGACACAACGAAGTGAATGTGCTGGTCGCCTCCGGCGAAGTGCTGGAGGAATAAGAAGAGGACGCCAAGGCGTCCTCTTCAAATTTTTTGGGGGAGACGGGGGCCGGACCCGCGTCTCTCTTTTTCTGTCCGTGGAACGCGGCTTTCAGTCCATCAGCTGCCCGCAAAAACGGCAGGGGGGAAGGCAGTCGGCAAAGCCGGTGAGCAGCTCCTTCGGCGTGCAGAGCGGTCCTTCGCCGGCCTCCGGCGCGCGGAGCGTCTGCCGGTCTTCCCGGCGCAGGGAGACGCGCAGGGTGGTGCCGCGTCCCTCGCGGCTTTCCAGCAGCAGCGCGCCGCCGTGGAGCTGGGCGATCAGCCGGGCGGCGGTCAGACCCAGGCCGGGCCCCGCGCCCATCTGGCTCAGCTCGAAGCCGTGGCGGTAGCGGTCAAAGACCAGGGGCAGCTCCTCCGCCGGGATGCCGCAGCCGTCGTCGTCCACGGCCAGCACCACGCTCTTTTCTCCCTCCAGCAGACTCAGAGAGACGCGGCTGCAGCCCTTGCCGTGGCGAACGGCATTGGAGAGCAGATTGATCAGCAGATCCTTGACCAGCCGGGGATCGGCCCGCAGCAGCACCCGCTTCCCGCAATTGCAGGGGAAGCGGAGCTGCGGCACCAGGGCGCCCGCCCCGGCCGCAAGCTCTTCGCAGAGTGCGCTGAGATCGAAGACCTGTGGCGCGCAGACGGCGTCCCCCTCGGCCAGGGACAGCACCAGGGAGGCGTTGTTTATCATGCGCAGGATCTGAAACTGGCTCCGGGTGACGACGCTGAGCTTTTCCAGCAGCAGCTCGTTTTGCAGCTTCTCCGCCTCCGCCCGCAGATGCTCCGCCGCCAGCTCCGTGTTCATCAGACTGCTGCGCAGGGCGTAGAGGAAGGGCTGGTTCAGCACCGCCGGCAGCTCCTCCTGGGGACGCAGGAAAAAGACCTGCTCGCCGCCGCTGTGGGTCACGCGCAGCAGATAGGGCCGCTCCTGCAGGCGGATCTGGGCCAGAAAGTCGGAGGACTGGGAGCCGGAAACCGTTTCGCCGAAGAGTTCGGATACCCGTTTCCCCACGCAGTCTGCCCCGAGGGCCGCCTTCGCCACGGCATTGGCGAAGACCGCCCGGCCCTTCTGCACCAAAACGGCGCCTTCTCCGGTCATCTTGAGTATCTGCAGTGCCGATTCAAGCATCTTGCTCCTCCTGTTTACGCCCCGCGGGGCGGGATGGGTCTTTTGACGGTTTCATTTTAGCACAGCTTGACAAAATAGACAAGTTGAGCGGCGGAATCAGCCGCTTTCCTGTGAAAATTTCGGCAGTTTTCCGGCTAAAATAAAAGGCGCGGAAACTTGATTTTTATAGAGAGTATATGATAAAATAATAAGGCATCCGGGGGCTTTTCCGCTTTTTGGAAGCAATTCCCAGACCAATTTCTGCAAATTTATTAAATTGGAGGATACATTCATGATCAAAGTCGGCATCAATGGCTTCGGCCGCATCGGTTCCCTGGCTTTCCGCGCCGCCATCAAGTCTGACGACATCGAGGTCGTCGCCATCAACGCTCCCGGCCATCCCGCGAGCCATATCGCGTACTGCGTGAAGTACGATTCCGTCCACGGCCGCTTCGACGGCGAAGTCATCGGCAACGATGAGGACAGCACCGTCACCGTCAACGGCAAGGTTGTCAAGGTCCTCTCCGACAAGGCTTACCGCGACGCTACCCTGATCCCCTGGGGCGAGCTGGGCGTGGAGTACGTGCTGGAGTGCACCGGCGTTTACCTGGAGAAGGCCAAGGCTCAGGCGCACATCGACGCCGGCGCCAAGGTCGTCGTCATGTCCGGCCCTGCCAAGGACGACACCCCCATGTTCGTCTGCGGCGTCAACCTGGACAAGTACACCCCCGACATGCAGTTCGTTTCCAACGCCTCCTGCACCACCAACTGCC
>JAFRQP010000022.1 GCA_017428565.1 Oscillospiraceae bacterium | reverse complement strand
TTTCCCACGTCTGTAACCTCCTTTGTTCCTGTGGTAATGCGGTCGCCAAACCTTTATCACTCTAACACAGGAGGTTACTTTCGCTAAAGCATTTTATTCTCCCCGGTAGAACCGGGGGTTTATTGTCGCTAAAGCGCCAACGAAAAGCGCCTTGCCTCATCAGAGGCGAGGCGCTTTCTCCTTGACACTTCCCCCGGCGCGTGATACATTGTACAGGCACCTGCCGGTGTGGTGGAATGGTAGACACCAGGGACTTAAAATCCCTTGCGGGCAACCGCGTACCGGTTCGAGTCCGGTCACCGGCACCAAACCAACAAAATCCGAACCAGATCTTCCCTATGGGAGATGGGTTCGGATTTTGTGTTTTCTACAGGAATCCGTTTTTCTCCAACGGTGTGCTCCGCCGTTCTGAATCCAAACAGAGAGGATCAAGAAAGAAGAAATCAATTTGACATGGAGGTTTAATGATGAAAAAGCTGATTTCCTGTGAGTTCAATATGGATACGGCCTGTGTAGAGCTTCGGTATACCGACGGGATGATGATCTCAATCGACTGTACAGAGGTGGAGTATGAAGTGGCACATACAGTTGAACATCGTGTAGCATTAGATTACTTGATTTACAATGCTCCTTTAGAGTATGCTGAGTTAGTGTTAACTGGGGATATTGACAATTATTATAAATCGATGGATTATTCGAGTTTTTAACTCAATTCCCTTTTTTGTAAGGCTGCCTCAATTGTGAATGAAGCAGCCTTTTCCTTTATAACTGCAAGGCGTTTTTTACATGAAATCTTCTGTTACACTGTCGACAACGGTGCAAATATGCAAAGGCCTTAAATCATCTAATGCGCCTCTCTTAATTATCCAACGTTGCAAACTCGGTTGATTGCTTGGGTATCGATTACTAATGCTTCTGAATGCATAATAACATTCATGATGTCCAATTGGAGTTCCTTTTGAATCAAGCAGGAGAAATCCTTTTCGTGATAGGCATAAACTCCAACCAAACGTGTTGAGGGCCTTCTTACTCAAGCCACAGGAAATGTTGCTATCTTTAAAACTCTCAACGCCATTATGATGAAGTGTTATGTTGAAGTGTTCATCTTCCAGGAAATCCTCTCGACGCTGCAGGAAAAACCTTGAATTCCTTTCAAATTGGTGAGACGCATAAGATGGAGGAAAGCCTGGAAAATCGATATACGATAAGTAGAATCCAAAGATTTCTTTATCGTGCGTATAATCCCGAATACTTCCTGCAAGAACAACTTCATCATTGAGAAGCCCTTTTCCAATTTCTTCTTTCACAAGATTACTTCTCACTATATCCGGTTGTTTAATAAAGTCCTCAGTATCCGTAATTAGCTTGCAATCGTTGTTCTTCCATAATGAAGGAGTAACTAATAACGCGCTCGGCTCAGATGCTGATAAGACTACTCTAGCAATTTGTGCTTCCGCGCCTTCCCATCGCCCAGATACCCAGTCTTTATAAAGCACTCGCAAAAAGGACAGTATTATTTTGTCAAGAGTAACTCTGCAACCACCTATACGATGTTGGTTTAGTGGGAAGAGAAAAAACTCTTTATCAATGAGCTCAGAGTATAAAACTGTTCTTTCCTCAATATCAGAGCAGTCATCGCCTGTAAATTCTTTCAATGAAGCCAGTGCTGCTGTTACATAACTTTCTCCAGTCACCCAAGGCCCTTGTTTAGGCGTTCTTATCAATTTTCGAGCTCCAAAACTTGGAATCGAATCAAAGTACGGCTGAACAGTTTGAATATATGCGAAATCACCATCCACACTATTCTCCCGGAGTAGATTCGCATATAGGGCGACATTAAAATCCTCATCATTACAATGTGCTTCTATGTGACGTTGAATTACAGGTCTCTTTTCTACGTCCAGATCCCAAAGTAATTCATACGTCATCATAAGCCATTCTTTTGCTCTGTAATGAAATGTTGGCCAATCTAAATCAAGCCAATCTAAATACGACTCATCAAGCGATTCAAGAGCAAAGAGCCCTGAAAGTGCTGTCCTGGCTGCATCTGCATCTTCAGATAAGATAAGGACTTTTATGATTTGATAGAAAAGGGAGTAGATATCTGTAACACGCTCCCAATCAATTAGTTGAGTGTAGTCATAATTATCCGTAATCTTAGGTGCTTGAAAATGACTAACAGATGTCATCCATTCTTTGTGCATCGCTAAAAGCGCTATTAGTCCATCTTCGCCATATGAACCGTCTTGCTGAACCACTTGCCAAAGTACGAATGATGGAAGATTGGTAATTAAATAACCGTGATCTTGTTCTATTAGCCTATCAAGATAATGATCAACGAGTAAGTCAGTATCAGCGGAAGATAGAAATTGGTACAGATAAGAAATAATTGGATTTCTGGCTATTCCCCATTCATCTTTCGCCAACTCAACCTCTAATAATCCTATTAGCGTTCCTTTTTCAATTTTCCCTTGATCGGTCAAAACTGCTAAGCTCGTTGCAATAGTATCTTTTTGAATGTCTTCACCATCTAAATATGACGTGATTATTTCGTCAGATACTAATTCATCTTCCATTTTGCCGGAATCATCACACCATCTTTCCGGAATGACAAACCGGATAGGATCGGAAGCCAAATCGATATATGCAGGGCCTATTTCTTGTAATAAAGCATGTATGTTTGGTATTCCAGATCGTTCCGCACACAGTTCAATAGCTCTTTGTAAAGAATGTATTGTTGCGTGATTTTCATCATCTCTCCAGTCTAAAACTGCCATACCAATTGCCCATATTTTCAATAGTGATTCTTGACCATATGAGCCATCTTTTAAATAACCGATCAACCCGTCTACAAGGTAACTTGGCGTTTCAAGGCCTTGGCATAAATAGTGATTGTTTTGTAGTGTCTGTTTTATTGTATGAAAACCGCAAGAAAACAAATCTCCGAAAACTCTACTATTTACTTGATATTCTAAGCGATTATCGCCAAGTTCTTCTGTCTGGTCAGATACTTCCTTTACTTGTGTTGGAAAACTAGGATTAACTTTCCCTTTTTTTCTTACTATACTTTTATACCATTCCAGCAAATAATCACAGGAATATTCTTTATGAGAGGCATAACCAATAACAGACCAGCGGGCTTTTTCCAGGGCTTCCGACATATCAATGCTTTTGTTGATATCGTATAGCCGGACTACTTGCACGAAATGACGTATTATTTCGTTTCGATCTGCAATAGGTTCCTGCCAAACGCGTCCATCATTACCAAGCCAGTCATTATACCATTGTTCTTGCCGTTCACTATTTCCGCTGTAGAAATAGAATCCGGCATCTAATAAAGAATTGACTGGATTATTCTCAAAGGCTTGCTGGCAAACACTATCAACAACGTCCCGGATTTGTTTATCAGCTCTTTTTGAAAGGAATATAAATGCTTTTAATAAGTGAGCGCGCAGTTTGTTTATTTCATAATCACCAACATTCGGCTTCCATTTTTTGAGAAACAATGAGTGCAAAAGTACCTTCAAATCGCTTGCTCCGAGGAAAAAAGGTTCCCCTTTGGTGTGACGCGACAACCATTCTCCTATTAGACAAATATTGTTGAAGTACATCCCATAGTAAGCGCGATCTCTATGTGGATTCTTTCCGATATACTTTTCAACAATTTCATGGGCAACCGCTGAGGAAGATCTTGACTGTAAGAACGCGGCAGTTATGGCATAAATGCTAAAATATGCATTTTCGTTTTCAAAAGAAACGCTTTCAAACTCTATCGGAAAAATCTGTTCCCAAAGCTCATCTTTTCGCTCTTGCGAATAGTCCGCTTTAAATGAAACAATTTCCATAAAAGTCTTAAATAGTACTCCAATAGGTGTTCTACTTAAGTGATCAGCTAATGAAACTGCCACGATGTATATATCAGACAGCCTGTTTTCTGAAAGCATTGTTAAAATGCCATTTAGTAAGGATTCAAAATAGATGGCATCAAGATGCTTCAATGAACTTTCTATTGCATCTCCAGATTGAACTTTTATGATCGTTTCAAAAGCGGCATCCATCATGTGGAATACAAATGAGTTATGGCTTTCTGCTAGGGCTCTTGTACCTTCAAGCAAACCGTATTCTCCAGAGTAAGCTATTCCAACGCCCAATTGTTTTGCTATTTCTTGCGTAGAGGGAGAAAGAAAGTCTTTATCTTCTTGCAATTCAACCATTCCAAATATAGTTGAAACGGTCATATTAGCGAACCATCGTTTAAATAGACCATTAGCCCTATCAATTAGGCCGACTTGATATAGTTTTTCTGTTAAGGAGAGAACATCAAATACGAGAGTATTATTCCATGAAGAAGGAGACTCTACATAGCATTCAAACGGATGTATCGGGATAGCATTGTTGCACCTGCGAAAACTGTTAGCTTCAATCTCATAGTTACTTTTTTCTATTTGATCAATCGTCATGAATCCAAGTGCAAGTGAACGCATTTGTACCCAGTTAATTGGCGTTTTTCCTTTAACCTCCTTAAGAATGCTCAAGGTTATCTCAGAAATATCGTCCAAGTCTACGCCGTAGACATATGCCGAAATAATGAATGTAGGCGAAAAAACTTGTTCAAATTCATCGATTCGGCCAGATGCTTTCATAAATCTAAAAACATCTCGATAATACGCTTCATTTTTGTTTACAAGCGCAACATAATAATCAGTAAGTTTGCTGTAAACTTCTTGAACGTGATCTTGGTCTTGTCCTATTATGCTCGAAAGGAAAACCCGAACATCGTTGTGTAAAATCGTATAATTTCCCGCATCTTCCGACAGAAGGGGGTGAAGATCTTTTAAAACATTACGCCAGTCAGATATAGAGAATCGCTCTTCTGGAAAGATACCATAAAGCTTGTTCTCATTCACTGGTTCATTAAAAAATGCAAAGACCCCCGCTACTTTATAATCGACAAAATGGGTTTGGATTCTGCTAATCGCGCTATTCCAAATGGTCCTATAGTATTCATGAATACTGCCACTAAGTTTCCTGTCCTTTAGGTTTTTCTCTAACTTATATAGCACAGGCTCTAGAACAGCTTCATGTAAAGCAAAAATCGCTGCCAATGTATTACCTTCAGCGTACTTCGAAATCAATTCAGATAATTGCTGTTTGTAATCTGTAGACTCTTCGGTAAATCTCGCATCTACCAATGATTGGATATCTTCAGTCAAAAGAGAAGGTACATCTATCTCTATCACATTAGTGTTGTCTGAACGCAACCAATCAGGATAATTGCGATAATTGGCTTTAGGTTGTCCCGCAAGAAGGATTTTTACATTAGATGGAATGTACTCAGGATTGGGAAGTGTTGAAAGAAAGGTGTTTTCGATGTTTGAAGCACGAGCTGCGTGATCAATACCATCAATTGCCATAACAAACACAATACCGCGGTCATGGGCATAGCTTGATGCAATTTCAAAGAATCTCTTCCTTTTTTCTTCCAGTGTCATCAATTCATTAATAACAGGGACATTGTATCTTGATAATTGACCTATAAGCAACCGACGAAGCTGATTAAATAATTCGTTCCAAAAGTAGTCTTTATCTACTCGACGGGATACATCCCCTGTAAAGTATTCTTTTTCGGGGTTTATCGGCTCATAGGCATAGTAGCGAATGTCTATTTGAGATTCTCTCTTAGCGCTCAATTTACTTATGATATTTGTTTTGCCGCATCCGGGGATCCCAGAAAGAAAAACGACCTTATGATAATCAGATCGCAGTTTTTCCTCAATTGACTTTACTAGTTCCTCTCTGCTGGGAAAGAAGGGCTCATTGGGAACCAAATCCTGATTATAAGAAAGAGTTTCCTGCGTCACAGAAAGCTTCCTATATACTTCCTCTTTGTCTATTATAGAACTACTACGATTTGAGGTGCTCCAAGTCCGCAATGCGTGATCAAGTTTTTCGAGGAGTTTCTCAGCAACTATGTCGTTTGTCTGAAAAACAGTACTTATTCTATGGATCAGATCTATCTCTAATAAAGATAAATCATTTTTATCTGTTTCAATCGACAAGCACTTGAGAAAACGCAGTTTATCCGAATCCCCGTCAATGCAATCGAGCTGACTGGCCCACTCCGCCCATGCTTCTTCAAAATCGGGAAACTGAATGTCTCTAAAGGAATCTACACTTTCAATTTGTTCTTTAAGCTTCGGCCAAAAACTATCAAATGCAGGGCGTTGAAAC
Organism: Oscillospiraceae bacterium; assembly: GCA_017428565.1. GTDB lineage: Bacteria > Bacillota > Clostridia > Oscillospirales > Oscillospiraceae > Limivicinus. The sequence continues at coordinate 61,141 of JAFRQP010000022.1, read as the reverse complement.
GTTGCGCCAGTTCTCACGTGTCCTTTTCGATTTCCTGCCAATCTGTTTGTAAACAGCAAAACACTAGACCTTGTATACTTGTCCTTTTCTTTATTCCAACCAAAAGCAAGTTCTTGCAAAATCGATTGACCGTTTTTACTGCTGCTTGAAACTAAATCACTAAAAGTCAGTGTATCATTGGCCCTTGTATGTTTGACTTGAACAAACAGTTTCTCGCCATTTTCGTAAGTCACGACGACATCGTCGAAGCCCAAGGGTACATCAGCCTGCAGTTCAACATAGTTTATCTCACTGTCAGGATTGAGCATGTCAATAATATACTGGAGGCCGACAGACCACTCATACCAATAAGGATCGCCCAGTCCTGGTTTTGTATTTGTAGTGTATTGCATTTGAGAAGCCTCCTAAAAACAGATAATAGCTGCTTTTATTATACTGGTTTTTTAACTGTTACTCAAGATAAACTGAGCATATACTGAGCATATATAGTAAAGCAGCAAGGATAACTGTAACGAGATCCATGCCGCTTTCTTGTGTTTGTATACTATTTCCTCTTGGGCTTATTCTTCCCCCGCTTGTTGGGCGGGACTTTGAGCAACGAGGATTTCTTTAGTATGTTGATCAAGGTGACGAACTCTTCCTTTGACAGCTTGTCGTAATCAATCCCGAGCTGCTTGCAGAAGATACGGGCCTGACGTTCTTCGGGGCTGCCCTCGTAACTCATGGCCGCTTCCAGTTCCTGCCGTGCTGTGTCGGAGGGATTGACTTCATCGGCGGTAGTCGAGTCCTTAATGTGCGCCTCCCGGATATCCCGGATGATCCCATCCAGATCCTCGTGCACGACGCGGCTGAAATACTCATTTTCGTCGATCTGCGCCAGCTCCAGCGTCCGCATGTGCAGATCATTCTCGCCAGGATTGTGCTTTTCCTCGACGAGTTTCCGCGCCTCCGCAAGTACGGCATTCATATCATGCACCCGCATGGCTGCGATCCGATCTACGCAGATCTCCGTGTCCACCATGAGACGTTGAAAATCCTTATGCGTCGCGATCTCACATAGCAGGCGGTTGTTGATCTTCCCGCTTGCCAATAGCTTCAGCATTTCATCACTCAGATGCAGACTGGCCAGGTCTGTGTCTGGGTGATTTTTCATTTCCGAGACTCCCAGCAGGTAATCGGTCGATACGCCATAATACTCCGCGAGCGTCACAATGCTAAACGGGCTGATGTCCTTATAATCGTCGGTCTCATAGCTGCCGAGGGCAGACTTGGACAAGCCGGTGAGCTCAGCGAGCTCTTCCAGCTTCAACTTGCGCTCTGTCCGCAAGTCCTTCAACCGTTCGGGAACAGACAGTTTTACATACATTTTCGTTCTCTCCTTCGCTGGAAAACTATGTTCTTCGGTATTATATCACATCATTTCCACGAGCGCGGAATTTTTCGCAATTCCATGCCGATTTCCTACATCCTGGATATACGGGAGAAGGCGTTTTTTCCTGCTACTATACGGTCAGAAAAACTGAATGACCGTCCGAGCTGAGATAAACCGCCATGATCTTGAAAGAGGGAGCGCGGCCCTTTGGGGCCGACGGCACAGCGCCGAGCAGGGTTGCCTGTCAGGAAACAGCGAGGGTAGAACGGCAAAAAGGCTGCCGGATTTCAAAGGATGTGAAAACCGCGAACAATCTTCCGGTTTTATACCAGAAACCACATCAAACAGCGTCGCGCCGATCCGCGAACAGCGTATGCAGATCAGTGTAGTCTATCACCGTTCCGTGTGCTATCACGCGGAGCAACGAAACGGAACAGCCGCCTATGTGACCAGATGATCACGGGCGGCTGCGCTATTCAAAAGCAATTATCATGATAATCACGCTCAACGGCAAAGGGAACGCGCCAAACAGCGTATTCGCTTTGTCTGTGAGCAAACAGAAAAGGAGGGATTCATACGGATATTCGAAATGAGATCAAAGCCTACATCGTCCGGGAGGGCATGACCATGAGCGAGGTCGTGGAGCGGTTGGCCGAGGAATACGATTGGAGCGAAAGCGTCCCCAATCTGTCCGGCAAGCTGCGCCGGGGTTCTCTGCGCTACGGCGAGGCCGTGGAGCTGGCCGACGTGCTGGGTTACGATATTATCTGGCAAAAACGGAAATGACACACATTTATACAGGAGGGCTTTGCCTATGGGATAAGGAGGGAATGATACGAACACTTACGGATATGTCCGTGTTTCCAGCACGGATCAGAATGAGGATCGGCAGATGCTGGCGATGCAGGAAAAGGCCGTGCCGGAGAAAAATGTCTACGTGGACAAGCAATCCGGCAAAGATTTTGACCGCCCGCAGTATCAAAAGCTGGTCAAAAAGCTAAAGCCCGGCGATCTGCTCTACATACTGAGCATTGATCGCCTGGGCCGGAATTACGAAGAAATACAGCGACAGTGGCGTGTTCTGACGAAGGATATCGGGATCGACATTTGCGTGATCGACATGCCCCTGCTGGACACGCGGAATGGGAAAGACCTGATGGGCACGTTTATCGCGGACCTGGTATTACAGATTTTATCCTTCGTGGCAGAAAATGAGAGGGTCAACATCAAAAAGCGCCAAGCGGAGGGGATTGCGGCGGCCAAGCTGAAAGGCGTTCGTTTCGGCAGGCCGGAGATCACGCCGCCGGATAATTTCGCGGAAATCGTGGCGGCATGGGAGGCGAAGAAGATTCCCTTTGCCGAGGCCATCCGGCAGTGCGGCATGAGCGAGGCCACTTTTTATCGTCGCTTGAGGGAATACCGGCTGAAAAAGGGATAATGGGGCTTACTATCATAAGGTACACCTTTTGACAGCCGAAAATCCTTGCTCATTATACACGGGGAACGCCCTGTTTTCAAGGTGCAGACGCGCATTTGGAAGGAAAAACAGGTCCAAATCCCATCCTCATATCCGGCTGGGGGATATTATCAAAAGGTGTACTATTTGATAATACTGGCCGAGGAAAAGGGGAAATATAAATGGCAGAGGAAAAGAAACTGACAGGGTATCCGTCGATAGACAAGCCCTGGCTAAAGTACTACAAGACAGGTGTGAACGACAAAGTTTTATCCACACCCAAGGATAAAACTTTCTATCGATACTATATTGAGAATGTTTTTACCGATCCGGAGTTTCCCATTCTAAAGTATTTCAATACCAGAATAACCACCAGACAGTTTCTTAGCTCGATCGAAATATGGGCACGAGCCTTTCGAGCGGTTGGCGTGGAGGAGGATGAAATGGTGCCGGTTTACGGCACATGGTGTCCGGAAATCGCAGCCATCTTCTTTGCATTGAATGCCGTAGGAGCTTATCCATATTTTGAAAAGTTGGATATAACGGAAGATGCTCTACGAGCGGAAACACAAGGGGCGAAGATTGCTGTTGTCTTTGAGCCGTTATGGAACAATGTTGCAAAAGCAGTATTTCGTGAAGACCGATTCAGGAAAGTCTTTATCATCGGCCTATCCGATTCCATGCAATTCCCGCTAAAGCAGTTGATCCAACTAAAAAAGGGTAATTCAAAGAAAGCGTTTGCGGATATAAACAAATATATTCTGGCTGATCAGATCAAAACACTCGCGACAGGGTTCTCAGAACCGTTTGAAGTGCCGTTTAAAAAGGACCGCATCGCAGTCATAACGACATCCAGCGGAACTACCAGTTCAGTCGTCAAGGGAATTATGGATACAAATGAAGGCGCTTTGGCTAATGTAATCGGTACAGCCTACTCCGAACCGGGCTTTATCGCCGGGAAAGAATGCCTTATTACTCTTCCTCCAACCGCATCCACGGCAATCAACTGTTTCTTCCTTCTTCCCTTGTTTATGGGGATGACAGTCAGGCTGGATCCTCGTGCGGATGAAGAAAACTGGCCGAAACTCTTGCTGAAATACAAGCCTTCATTAGCAGCAACTACAGGGTCGTTCTGGTATTCCTTTTATCGCAAGATGGCCGGCCTGCGAAAAGAAGGCAAAGATGTCGATCTAAGTTTTCTCGACACCTTCATTCTTGGCGGGTCTGGTGTGACACCTGAGCAACTGGATTTTATCAATCAGACGGCAAATGAGTGCAAGGTAAAAACTACAATGGATTGCGGATATGGCTGTTCAGAGTTCTTCGGTGTCATTACCGTTGACAAGCATGAAGTGGATTACAGGCCGGTATTGAGAGAAGTAATCGATGTCGGTATCCCGATCCCGGGCGCTACTGTTGCAGTTTTTGACCAAGACGGGAATGAACTTCCCTATAGACAGCGTGGCGAGATCTGGGCAAAAGGGCCGTCCATCATGCACGGCTATTTTGGCAAACCGGATCTGACGGAACATGCTTTTCATGGGGAGTGGTTAAAAACCGGCGATATTGGTGTAGTAGATGAAAACGGCTATGTTTATTGTTATGGAAGGATGAAGTCATCGGTCGAGGTAAACGGGGAGACAGTATATTTGTTTGATGTTGCCAATGCACTTCGAAAAGAACTCGGTCTGGAAGACTGCATGGTCGAGGTGAAAAACCTGCCAGATGGGAAGCATTCTATTGTCGTCTATTATGTTCAAAAGGCAGACCGACATCAGGAAGAAGAGACTATTTGCAGAAAAATGAACGTTCTTGCGGAGAAATTTGGTATTACCGTAGATGGTTATCGCGAATTCGAAGAGTCTTTTCCAATCTCTCCGACAACACTGAAACCGCGGTCGCGGTATTCCGAAGGTTTCTTCAATTATCTGGATTCCGGTAAAAAGATTTCAGTAAAATATGCATACGAAGAGAATACAGAACTCTGGACAATTGTAAAGCAGTAAATATCCCATCAAAGATGGCCAAATCAATGACGAGGAAAAACTATTATAAGGTGTAGAACTATCTTCCGTTATGGCGGTCAGCAGAAATGTTGGCCGCTATTTTTATGCCCATTTGGGCGGAGGGGGGGATTTTTATGAAATCCAATTCAGAGCAATTAGACGAGATGAACAAAACGATTCAAATCGCCACAGATCGCATTCGCTATTACAAGCAGCAGGACAAAATGCTCAAAAGCGAGATCAAACGGCTGACACGGAATGAAAGAACACATCGTTTGTGTACGCGCGGCGGCATGGTTGAGCGCTTCATTGGTGAGCCGGAAAAGCTGTCGGACGATCAGGTGATGGAGCTGCTGACTGTGGCGTTTCGACAACCGGAAGTGTCAGGGCTTTTGCGCAAAATGCTGGAAGAAGCGAGAGCAACCCCCTTGCCCGAAGGGTAAGGGCGCAATTATACACCGCGCGGCTGGCCGCTCGATGTATTGCGCTCTCCGAGGGCTCTTGCAGAGGGCTCGATGGAGAAAAAAGTGTTTTCTCCATCCCAGGGGACGCTGCACTTCCCCTGCGCCGCTGCGCGGCTACCCTTTTGCGCGCATGACAGAAAGGAACGGTTGTGACCATCCGTTTCTTTCCATCATGCCTTTGTACGCAGTACCGTTTTTGCGGTGCTGTTTTTTTATGTCATGGCAAAGGAGGTGAACTACATGCCATGCCCACATTTCAAAATCACGATCATACAGCGCAGCCGAGGTCAGTCCGCCGTGGCGGGAGCTGCGTATCAGAGCGGCGAAAAGTTGTTTTCCGAGTATGAACTCAAGTGGAAATCCTACGCTGAGAAACAGGGCATCGTTTACACGGAGATCATGCTTCCAGCTCATGCTCCGTCGGAGTATTCCGTCAGAAATACGCTTTGGAATTCCGTTGAGAAAAACGAAAAACAGTGGAACTCGCAGCTTGCCCGCCGCATCGTTCTGGCGCTCCCGCGTGAAGTCCCGGCTGACCAATATCCGGCCATGCTGCAAGACTTCTGCCGGGAGCATTTTGTTTCCCAGGGGATGTGCGTGGACTTTGCCATTCACGATAAAGGCGACGGGAATCCCCACGCGCATATCATGCTGACCATGCGGGCCATGGACGAACACGGGAAATGGCTCCCGAAAAGCCGTAAGGTTTATGACCTTGACGAAAACGGCGAGCGTATCCCTCTTCCATCCGGCAATTGGAAAAGTCACAAGGAGGGTACCGTGGATTGGAACGATCAAAGCAAAGCGGAGATCTGGCGGCATGGCTGGGAGGTCGTCACCAATGATTATCTGGAACGGAACAACCGACCGGAGCGCGTCGATCTCCGTTCCTTCGAGCGGCAGGGGATCGACCTTGCACCCACGATCCATCTCGGTCCCGCTGTGACGCAAATGGAAAAACGCGGCATCGAGACGGATATGGGAAATCTCAATCGGGAGATCAAACAGGTAAACCGTGCGCTGCTGGTAATCCGAAAACTGCTTGCCGACCTGCAAAGCTGGATCGCGGATTTGCGGGAAAAACGGAATCGGCTGATCGAGGAAATGCGAGAGCCAACGCTTCCGGAGCTGCTGACGCAGTATCTGGACGCCCGTCGCGACGAGCGCAGCGACTGGTCTGTTTCCGGCCAGCGCAAGGGTACGGTCATTGATCTGAAAAAGGTCTCGCAAGCCGTTGTGTATTTGCAGGAACATGAGATCGCCACAGTCGAGGATCTTCAAAACCATCTGAATGAAAAGCAGACTGTGTTTGACGATCTGGACGGACAGATCCACGACAAAGAAAAGCGAATGCGGGATATTCAGGCTCAAATCAAAGCGTGGGATTCCGTTGAGCGACTGCTGCCCACCCATCAAGAATACATCAAAATCGGATGGAAGAGCAAAAAAGAAAAGTTCTATCAGACGCACAAGGCGGAGATCGACGAATACAACAAAGCCTTCCGTCTGCTGGTCAAGCTGTACCCGGATAAAAAGGTTCCCATTAGCAGTTTGAGGGATGAACTGGAACAGTTGCCCGCTGAAATCGCTGATCTTAAGCCGGAGTTTGAATCTGTCAAGGCAGATCTGGATGAACTGAAAACTGTCCGTTCCATTATTACGCCGCCGGAAGAAAAGCCGAAGGAAAAGGAAGAAATCAAGGTCGCGGTAACGCAGGCGCCGCTGGAAAAAGCTTCGCTCATCGACAGGCTGCATGACAAGCAGCAGATCGTAGATGAGCAGAAGCAGAAAGGGAAAGCTCGCAGCATCAGCCGCGAGAACGAATTATGAAAGCAGGTGAATCACCAAAATGTTGAAAAGAAGAAAACAAAAATACCGAGACAATAAAAGGAAGAAGGGAGAAACATGCCCAGGAAAAAGAAACTGATCAATAACAGCGATCTTCCCGATCACGAGATCGAAGCGATTGCCCGATGTATCTATCCAGATATTCTGGAGTTGTTTGAGAGCGAAGAAGGTCAAAGAGAGTTTGCCGAATGGAAGGCAAGAAAGGCTCAGGAGGAAAAAGGAAAATGAGCAATAAAAGATTTTGCAGAAAGTGCTTGCAAGTTCCTGATTGTTATGTTAATCTAGCATTGATAAAGATGCTGGTCATAAGGAGATACAGGCAAATGAAAATCCTTGGAGAACGCATGAAGCAGTTGCGGGAGGAAAGCGGCTTTTCACAGAATAAGTTGGCCAAGCTGGTCGGTCTACCACAGTCGAGTATCAATCGGTATGAGAGTGGGTTTTCCAATCCCGCGCCGGAAACGCTGCTATGGTATGCGGACTACTTTGACGTATCCCTGGATTTTCTCTTTGGCAGGACGGACAAGCCTCAGGGAAAGCGTTATCAGTACAAGCCGAAGCTTGATCCGGAGATGGCGAAATTCGTGGAGATGTGCTTTGAGCCGGGAACGCGGGCCAACAAAGAGTTGAAAGCGTCCATTCTGAAAATGGTATCGGAGGATAAGAAATGAGCAACGACAAATTACAGCTTTTTGAGGATCAGCCGATCCGAACTGCATGGGACGAGGAAAACGAGGAATGGTATTTCTCCATTGTCGATGTGATCCGTGTGCTTACCGATCAGCCTGACACACGACATGCTGCGAAGTATTGGAGCGTCATGAAAACGCGCTTGAAAAAAGAGGGCAATCAGTTGACTACAGTTTGTAGTCAACTGAAGCTCTTGGCTGCTGACGGCAAACGGTACAACACTGACGTAGCCGAAACAGCCGGACTTCTCCGCATAATTGAGTCGATTCCATCTCCGAAAGCCGAGCCTTTCAAAATGTGGCTGGCCCAAGTCGGCAAAGAACGGGTGGAAGAAACAATCGACCCGGAACTGACAATCAATCGTGCGCTGGAAACCTATGTGCGTCTCGGATATTCGCCGGAGTGGATCAATCAGCGCATGCGTACCATTCAAGCCAGGAAAGAGCTGGCCGATGAATGGAAAGCGCACGGTGTTGAAACCAATCGGGAATACGCAATTCTGACGGATGAAGTGACCCGCGCATGGTCGGGCATGAGCACACGGCAGTACAAGAACCTCAAAGGCTTGAAAAAGCAGAACCTTCGAGACAATATGAGTACGCTGGAGCTCGCCTTGAACATGCTGGCCGAGGCAACGACTACAGAACTGACGAAGGTGGAGAATCCGCAAGGACTGGCTGAGAACATGAAGGTAGCCAAATCCGGCGGAGAAGTCGCAGGCGACGCCCGTCGCTCGATTGAAAGCAGAACCAGGCGGCCCGTGATTACCAGCCAAAACGCAAAACAGCTCAATGCGGTAGTCACTGATCTGATCGAAGGTGTCGTCAAAGAGGAGGACGACAAATGAAGGCAGTCATCTATGCCCGCTATTCCTCCGATAATCAGCGGGAAGAGAGCATAGAGGGACAACTCCGCGAGTGTACCGCCTTTGCCGAGAAAAATGGAATTACGATCCTGCGGCACTACATAGATCGAGCCTTCTCCGCCAAGACCGACAATCGCCCGGAATTTCAGAACATGATCAAGGATAGTGGCAAGAAGCTGTTTGATATGGTGATCGTGTGGAAACTGGACCGCTTTGCCCGTAACCGCTATGACAGCGCACGGTACAAGTCGCTGCTGAAAAAGAATGGTGTCAAAGTTGTGTCGGCGACCGAAATCATATCCGAAGGCGCAGAAGGCATCATCCTTGAATCTGTCCTAGAGGGCTATGCAGAATACTACTCGGCGGATTTGGCAGAAAAGGTCGTCCGCGGCATGACGGACAATGCGCTCAAATGCAAATTCAACGGCGGCACGATCCCCATCGGCTATGTGATCGATGGCGAGCAGCATTTTCAAGTTGATCCGATTACAGCGCCCTATGTTCTTGAAGTGTTCAAACGCTACGACAAAGGCGCGACCATGACCGAACTCCGTGACTGGCTCAACGAGCAGGGCGTAAAGAATACTCGCGGAAATCCAATCACCTACAACTCGATCCAGCACATGCTCTGTAACCGTCGCTACATCGGGGAATTTGTTTTCCGGGATACAGTCATCCCCAAGGGCATCCCTTCCATTGTGCCGGATGACTTGTTTGAGCGTGTCCAAAAGAAGCTAGAGGTCAACAAAAAGGCTCCGGCCCGTCACAAGGCCGAGGACGATTATCTCCTGACTACCAAGATCTTCTGCGGGTACTGCGGCGCATATCTCTGCGGCGAAAGCGGAACCGGGCGAAACGGCGTCTACCACTATTACAAGTGCGTTTCCGTGAAAAAGAAGCGTGCGGACTGTAAGTGCAAGCCTGTCCGAAAAGCATGGATTGAAGACCTTGTTCTAAACTCCATCATGGAAATGCTGGCTGACGACCGCACCATAGACGCAATTACTTCGATGGTGCTGACCATGCAGGATCAGGAGAGCGTTGCCTTGCCGATGTATAAACAGCAGCTCCAAGAGGCCAACACCGGCATCAACAACCTGCTCAACGCGATCCAGCAGGGCATTCTGACAAAATCCACGAAAGGCAGACTGGAGGAATTAGAGGCAGCGCGTGACAAGCTGGAAAACAAGATCGCGCTGGAGAAACTGGCAAAGCCCCGCGTAAGCGAGGAATTCGTCCGTTTCTTCCTGGAACGCTTCCGAAACCTCGATCTTTCGAAGCTGGAGCTCCGGAAAATGCTGATCGACGTTTTCCTCAACTCTGTGTATGTATTCAACGATAAGATCGTAATCTCATGCAATTACAAGGACGGCACTAAAACTGTAAATTTTAGCGAAATGGAGAGCGCGCTTGCCCAGCGCGCCTCCATCCCCGGTTCGGATTTGGATTGCCCCGGTGCACCACGTCAGAAGAACGCAGCTCCGCTCCGTTTCCGCGGTTTCCGTAAGCGCCGCGAAAACTGCGCATCCGCTGCGTCCTTCTTCCTTCCCCAAATCGAACCCGCTTCGCTGGGCTTCGATTTGGATACCGGTTCGGACATAGATTCGTCCGATGCATCAGAGAGAGGGCATCCGAAAGGATGCCCTCTCTCTGGTCCCGCGCCTGCGGCGCGGATAGATCCGCTTCGCTCAATCCGGCGAGAGGGTCATACCCTCCCCTCTCGCGCTCTCCCTATGCGAATCTGTCCCCCGCTGCGCCGGGCTTCGATTTTGCTCTCCTGCGCCGCCGGGAACAATCGCATCGGACGACAGCTTTACGGGCACACGGCAAAGCCCTGCCCCCAGAGACAGCCGCCGCAGGCGGGCGCCAGGGAGCCGACGCAGTCGGTCTCGTTTTCCTCCAGCAGCTCGCAGCCGCCGCAGAACAGGCAGGGCGCATACTTGAATTCGTGCACGCGCCGGCGGAAGTCCCGGTACGCCTCGCTGTTCCAGATCTCGCCCAGGCTCTGTTCGCCGACGTTCCCGAAGGCGTGATGCCGGATGCGGCGTTTATGCTGGCCCAGATAGGTGTCCGCCGTGTGCAGCAGGCCCATGCAGGGAGACACGTCCCCGTCCCAGCGGATGAAGCAGTGCCCCTCTTCGATGAAGCGGCACCAGTTTTCCCGGCGGGTGGCCGGCTTTCCCTTCCAGGAGAAGAACTCCGCGTCCCGCAGGCTCTTCTCGTCCGGGAAGAGCAGCTCCCGGTAGCGCTGGGAGAACTTGAACATGGGGATCTCCGTGCCCAGATCGAAGCCCTCAAAGCGCCAGCTGTAGTCGAGCGTATCGGTGACGGCCTTGATGGCGGCCACGTCGCACATGGGCCAGAGGGCCTGGTCGATATCCTGCGCCCGGTTGGGGATGATGTGGCTCAGGTTCAGATCGTCGGCCTCGAAGCGCTCGGCAAACTCCCGGATGCGGCGGAGGCTGGCGATGTTGTCCCGCATGACGACGGCCGTCATGCCGAGCCGGACCTCCGTGCCCCGGCGCAGGGCGTTGAAGGCCTCCAGGTTGCCCAGCACCAGGCCGAAATCGCTGCCGATCTGGATCTTGCCGTAATTCTCATAGAGCTCGTCGATGGAGACCCAGACGCGCGTGACGCCGGCGTCCAGCAGCTCCCGGGCCTTCCGCTCCGTCAGCAGCGTCCCGTTGGTGACCAGCTCCACCTTCTTTCCCCGGGCCGAGGCCAGCGCGGCCATGGAGACCAGCGCCGGATGGACCAGAGGCTCGCCCATGCCGCCGAAGAAGACGGTCCCGGTTTCCGCCAGCACGGGATCGTCCAGCAGGCGCGCGAAGACCGCCGGGTCCAGATCGCCCACGCCCTCGCCGACCCAGCTGTGGCGAAAGCACATCTTGCAGGCCAGATTGCAGCGGGAGGAGGCCTCCACGTAGAGTTTTCGGATAGCTTCTTCCATGTTATCCTCTCTCGCCGGCGGGGCGGCCCCTATCGGGCAGAAGCGCGATCGTCTCCAGATCCATGTTCAGCAGGTCGGCCACGTAGAGCTTTCCCGTCTCGACCTCGCGACCGGCCAGGAGCCGGACGCAGAGCGCCGTCTGCAGCGCGGCGCAGAAGGGCGGCGTGAAGGACAGGGAGGCCTTGCTCTTCAGGGCGGCGCCCGACCGGTAGATCTGTTCGATCAGCCCGTCCCCGGGCAGCGCGATGGCCGCCTGGGCGCTCCAGCCGCAGATCGCCCCGTGGATCAGGGGGATCCCCGCCTCGGCGCATTTCTTGGCCAGCATGGTCCGGGAGGGGATGTTGTCCAGCGCGTCCAGCACCGCGTCGCAGCCCCGGATGAGCCGGTCCGCGTTCTCCTCCGTCACGAATTCCGGCACGGCCACAAAGCGGACCTCCGGATTCACCAGAGCGGCCCGCTCCGCCGCGGCCTCCGCCTTCGATTTCCCCAGAAGCCCCGGGGCGGAGAGCAGCTGCCGGTTCAGGTTGGAGGCCTCGAAGCAATCCCCGTCCGCCGCGCGGATCTCGCCCAGGCCCAGGCGGAGCAGCATCTCGATCAGATAGCCGCCCAGACCGCCGCAGCCGGCCACCAGCACGGTCTTTTCCCGCAGCAGGGCGCACTCGGCCTCCGTAAGGGCGCCGAGATTGCGGATATAGCGTTCCTCCATGGCCTCAGCCGCCTCCCACCGGGGGGAAGAGCGAGATAACGTCGCCGTCCTTCACGGGATCCTCCGGCTTGGAATGAAAGCCGTTGATCAGCAGGATGGACACCTCCTCCGCCGGAATGTCAAAGCGGCGGAAGAGGTCCAGCGCGGCGGCGGCCTCCTCGGCGGGGACCTGGGCGATCTTGCCCCGGCCCTGGCGCAGGGTGGCGAAAAAGCGTACTTCGATCATACAATCACGTCCTTTAAGATGAAAACAGGGGGAGGCGGACGCCTCCCCCTGTCTGGTATTATACTTACTTGCCGACGCACTCGTCAAGACCCAGCTTCTTGAGGGTCTCGTCAGTGGGGAAGGCGTTGACCCAGCCGCGGACCGCATAGTACTGCGGCAGCATCTCGGGCAGCTTGCTGACCATGCCCTTGGAGGGGCCGTTGGAGACGGGCTCTTCCAGCAGACGCTTGGGCAGGCGGTCGTCCTCGGGCTTCATGCCGGCGGCCTTGTTGAACATACGCTCGATGTTGAAGACCCGCTCGCCGACCTCGAGGAGCTCATCGGGCGTGTAGTTCGTGCCGGTGGCGGCGTTGAGCAGGCTTGCGTACTCCGGCGCGCCCAGGGCGAAGGAGGTGAAGAGGCAGGTGCCCATGGAGTCGATGGCGGCGGTCAGATCCTGGAATATCTTGGCCCAGACGGCCTTCTCGTCGATGACGGTGCGATCCAGCTGCGCGGGGATGCCCAGCACCTCGGGCGCGATCATGTAGCCGCGGACGTGGGCGGCGCCGCAGTTGGCAGTGGCGTAGTTGATGCCGATGCCCTGGATGGCGCGGGCGTCGTAGGCGGGGATCTCCTGCTTCTTGACGCTCATGGAGAACTCGGGGTGACCGTAGGCCTCGCAGAGGCGGACGGAGCCGGCGGACATGAGCCACTCAAGCTCGGTCTTGGGATCGCCCATGCGGCGGGTCCACTCGATGATGGCCTTGGGGCTGCCCCACTCGAGAGGCACGCCGTCGCACTCCTCTTCCTTGATGCAGCCGTTCTGGTAGAGCTCCATGGCGGCGGCGATGGTGCAAGGCACGCCGATGGCGTCCAGACCGTACTCGTTGCAGAGGCGGTTGGCCTCGTCGATGGCCCAGAGATCGTCGTTGCCGCAGTCGCTGCCGTAGGCCCACAGGGGCTCGTACTCGGGGCCGCCGATGACCTTGTCGTCATGCTTGATGATGCGACCGCAGGCGATGGGGCAGTGGAAGCAGGCGCCGGGCTTGACCAGGTACTTCTCGGCCAGGGTCTCGCCGGAGAACTTGTCGGCGGTGGGGCAGTAGCTCTCCTGCCAGTTCTTGGTGGGCAGAGCGCCGATGCCGTTGATGACGTTGACCAGAGAGGCGGTGCCCAGGGCGCGCAGGCCAGCGCCGGTGAGGGGGTTATCGGTCATGATCTTGAGGCAGGCCTTGTTGGCTTCCTTCAGGGCGTCCACGTCGGCGATGACGTCCAGCTGCTTGCGGGTGGCCTTGACCACGATGGCCTTGAGCTTCTTGCTGCCCATGACGGCGCCGGTGCCGGAACGGCCGGCAGCGCGGTCCTTGTCATTCATGACGCAGGAGAGCAGCACCTGCTTTTCACCGGCAGGGCCGATGTTCAGCACGGAGCAGTCCGCGCCGTGCTTGGCCTTCAGCAGATCGTCAAGCTCCTCGCTCAGCACGCCCAGGTACTCCTTGGCGTCCAGGATCTGGATCTTGTCGTCCTCGATGTAGAGGTAGCTCCACTCGGGGGCGGCGCCCTCGACGATCAGGGCGTCCCAGCCGGCGAACTTCAGCTTGGCGCCCCAGATGCCGCCGGAGTTGGCGCAGGCGATCATGCCGGTGAGGGGGGACTTGGTCACGACCATGTAGCGGCCGGAGGACGGGGAGTTGGAGCCGGTCATGGGGCCGGTGATGTAGACCAGCTTGTTGTCAGCCGACAGGGGATCGACGGCGGCGACACCCTCATCATAGAGGATCTTGGTGCCGAGACCGCGGCCGCCGATGAACTTTTTCGCAACTTCGAGATCCAGCGGTTCCGCCTTGATCTCACCGGTGCTCAGGTTGATTCTGGCAATTTTCTCGTAATACGCGTCGCTCATGAAATACCCTCCTGTAAAGTGTTATGTTTTGTGTCATTTGTACCGCTATTTACTTTAAGAGTATTATATTGTGAAAGGCCGAGAGTGCCAAGCGTTTGGCCGGATTTTCGCGCGAACCGATATGAAAAAGGACATACCGGACACGGACGGAAGGAACATGTTGTGCGAAACAGCACGATTTGACGCAAAACCGCACATAACTTCCGTGCCTCCCTCCCTTGAACAAGTTTCGCAAAGCAGATATAATACAGTATCGTAAAGAAACAGAAACCGTCATGCGGAGGGATCGGGATGGCATCCAACAAATCACTCTCTACACAGGAGGTCGCAGAGCTCCTCCATGTGAGCAAATCCACGATTTATGAGCTGATCCGCCGGGGCGAGATCAACTCCTACAAGGTCGGGCGCAAGGTGCGCTTCACCCAGGACGATGTGGACGCCTACATCGCCCGCTCGCGGCATGAGCAGAGCGTCCAGCCTGTCCGACGGGTGGAGATCAACAGCGATCTGCTTCGGCCCGCCGTCAAGCCGGAGAACCCCTTTATCATCTCCGGCCAGGATGTTGTGCTGGATATTTTGAGCAACTTTCTGCGCCAGAACGGCATCGTGACGGACCGCTGCTATCTCAGCAGCTTTGAAGGGTTGCTTGCCCTCTATGAGAAAAAGGTGGACGCAGCCGCCTGCCACCTGTACGCGGTGGATGAAAAAAGCTTCAACGTCCCCTATGTCAAACGGCTGATGCCGGGGGTGAAGGCGGTTTTGATCAACCTGTCCTACCGCAAGCAGGGCTTTTATGTGGCGGCCGGCAATCCGAAGGAGATCCGCGGGTGGCGGGATCTGGCCCGGCGCGATGTCTCCATCCTCAATCGCCGCCCCGGCTCCAGCGCGCGCATCCTGCTGGATGGGCAGCTGTGCCGCATGGGTTTGGACCCCAGACAGATCAAGGGCTATGAACGGGAGATGAAATCCCACCTGACGATGGCCGCCGCCATCGCCGACGGAGAGGCGGATCTCGCGCTTGGCACGGAGCGGATCTCCCGGCAGATCGACGGCCTGGACTTCATTCCTCTGCTGGAGGAACGCTATGATCTGGTGCTGCGCAAAGACGCTCTGGAAGCCCCGGAGGGCGAGGCGATCCTGGAGGTCCTCCGTTCGCCGGCTTTCCTCAAGGAGATCCGTCACTTCACGGGAAACGACTACCGGGATATGGGTAAGATCATCGCGGAGGTGTGAGCATGCTTGCGGTAAAGACGCCGGAGGAGGTTCTCCGGCTGATCGAAAAAGAATTCAAGCCGCTGGGCCGGGCAGAGACCGTCCCGCTGGCGGAGGCTCCGGGCCGCGTGCTGGCCGAGCCGATCAGGGCGCAGGAATATGTCCCGGACTTCGACCGTTCCACCGTGGACGGCTACGCCTGCCGCGCGGCCGACACCTTCGGCTGCTCCGACGCGATCCCAGCGATCCTGAACCTTGCCGGGCAGGTGCTGATGGGCGAGGGGGCGGACTTCGCGCTTTCCCGCGACAGCTGCGTCTATGTGCCCACCGGCGGCGCGATCCCCAGGGGTGCCGACTGCGCGGTGATGATCGAATACACCGAAGACTACGGCGACGGCACCGTGGGGATCCTGAAGCCGGGCGCGCCGGGGATGAATCTGATCTTCCGGGGGGACGATGTGTTCCCCGGCAAGGAGATCCTTCCCGCCGGGCGGGTACTGACGGCCCAGGACCTCGGCGCGCTGGCTGCCATCGGAAAAACAAGCGTGACTGCGGCGCGTCGGGTAAAGGTCGGCGTGATCTCCACCGGGGACGAGCTGGTGCCCCCCGACGAGACGCCGGGGCCCGGCCAGGTGCGGGACGTGAATGCCCCGCTGCTGACCGCCATGCTGAGGGACTTCGGCGCGGAGGCGGTAAGCTACGGCATCGTGGCGGACGACGAACAGCTTCTGCGGCAAAAGATGCAGGCCGCGGCGCGGGACTGCGACGCGGTGATCCTGTCCGGCGGCAGCAGCGTGGGCGTCAAGGACGCGGCCTGCCGCATCATCGAAAGCATGGGCGAGCTGCTGCTCCACGGCATCGCCATCAAGCCGGGCAAGCCCACCATTCTGGGAAAAGCGGGCAACAAGCCCCTGATCGGCCTGCCCGGCCATCCGGTGGCCGCCTGCTTTGTGGCGCAGCTTTTTGTGCTGCCGCTGCTGGGCCGGCTCATGGGAAGGAAGCAGGAAGACTTTGCGGTGCCGGCGGAGCTGACGGAGAGCCTGGGCGCCAACCACGGCCGGGAGCAGATCACCGCCTGCCATCTGCTGCGGGAGGGCGGGAAGCTTCTGGCTTCGCCCATCCGTTCCAAGTCCGGGCTGATCACGCAGCTTGCCGGGGCGGACGGCTATTTCATCATCGCCCGCGACTGCGAGGGGCTCCCCAAGGGCGCGCAGGTACAGGTGTTTTTGTATTGAGGGGAAGCCCTGCCGGCCCTTCGGCCAGCTATCCTTAGGCAGGGGAGAAAAAAGGAATATCCCCCAGTCAGCCTGGCGGCTGACAGCCCCATTTAGACAATGGGGCCTTTAAGGAAGGAGAACCCCTCAGTCACGGCGCTTGCGTGAGACGCGCCGTGCCAGCTCCCCTTTCAGGGGAGCCTATATATATTCCCGCAAGACCGACACCCCCTCAGGCGCTAATGCGCCAGCTCCCCCGGAGGGGGAGCCTTTAAGGAAGGAGTTATTGTAATGGGCTTTGCATATTTGACCAATGTGCCGCTGGAGCAGGCAAAGAAGGAATACCTCCGGAAGCTGCAGGAAAACGGCTTTGACGCACAGCCGGAAACGGTTCCGGTGCAGGAGTCTTACGGGCGTATCACGTCCCGGGCGGTCTATGCCAGGATCAACGCGCCGCACTACGCGGCCAGCGCCATGGACGGCGTGGCCCTGCGGGCAAGGGACAGCTTCGGCGCCACCGAGACAACTCCCGTCACCCTGGGGGAGGATCAATTTGTCGTGGTGGACACCGGAGACCCGATCCCGGAGGGCTGCGACGCGGTCATCATGGTGGAGGACATCGTCAAAAACGACGACGGCAGCATCACGATCCATGCCGCCGCCGCGCCCTGGCAGCATATCCGCCAGATCGGCGAGGATATCTGCGCCGGGGAGATGATCCTGCCCGGCTTCATGGAGATCACCCCCGCCGCCATCGGCGCCATGATCGCCGGCGGCGTGCTGGAGGTTCAGGTCATCCGCCGCCCGGCGGTGGGCATCATCCCCACCGGCGACGAGATCATCCCGCCCTGCGCCGACCCCAAGCCGGGCGACATTCTGGAGTTCAACTCCTCTATCTTTTCCGCCATGCTGAAGGGCTGGGGCGCGGAGCCGAAGACCTATCCCATCGTGCCGGATCGCTTCGACGCCATCCGGGATATGGTCGCCAAAGCGGTCGACGAGTGCGACATGGTGATCCTCAACGCCGGCTCCTCCGCCGGGCGGGACGACTACTCCACCGCCGCGGTGCGGGAGGTCGGCGAGGTGCTCTGCCACGGCGTCGCCATCAAGCCCGGCAAGCCCGCGATCCTGGGCTATCGCGGAGCCAGGCCCATTCTGGGCGTACCCGGCTATCCGGTGTCCGGCATCATCGTGATCGAGGAATTCCTGCAGCCGCTGATCGACGCCTGGTACGGCAGGGAGAGCGACAAGGGCAGCCGCACACGGGCAACGCTCACGCGGCAGGTGGTCTCCGGGCTCAAGTATCAGGAATACGTGCGGCTGCGCATGGGCTATGTGGGCAATTCTCTGATGGCCTCCCCGCTGCCCCGGGGAAGCGGCGTGGTGTCCTCCTTCATGAAGGCGGACGGCATGCTGGAGGTGCCCCAGGGCACGGAGGGCTATTCGGCGGGCGAAGAGGTCCGGGTCCGACTGCTCAAGGACAAGGGACAACTGCGGAATACGCTGGTCGTCATCGGCAGCCACGATCCGCTGCTGGACGAGCTGACGGATCTGATCCACCGGGAGGATCACCGCATCTTCCTCTCCTCGGCCCACGTGGGCTCCATGGGCGGGATCATGGCCATCCGCCGGGGCGAGGCCCATGCGGCGGGCATCCATCTGCTGGATACGGAGACGGGAGAATATAACCGCAAATATATCAAGAAGTATTTCCCCCACGGCGGCGTGTATCTGGTGCGCTGCGTGGGACGTCAGCAGGGGCTGATGCTGCAGAAGGGAAATCCTCTCGGCGTGGAGCGCTTTGCGGATATCGCCAAAGAGGGCCTGCGCTATGTGAACCGACAGAAGGGCTCCGGCACCCGCATCCTGGCGGACTATCTGTGCCGGAAGGAGGGCGTGGATCCCGATCTGGTCTATGGCTATGAGCGGGAGGAAATGACCCACAACGCCGTAGCCGTGCAGATCGCCGGAGGCAGCGCGGATGCGGGCATGGGCATCTATTCCGCGGCCAGACTCTACGATCTGGATTTCCTGCCTATCTGCGTGGAGGAGTACGACCTGCTGATCCCGGAGAGCGTCTGGAACACGGGCCTTGTCAGGCAGTTGATCCGCACGCTCAAGAGCAAGGCGTTCCGGGATCGCATCGAGGCCATGGGCGGCTACACGCTGGACCGTCCGGGCGAGATCATCGATGTATTTTAATGAAACACGTTGACGTCGTCGTCATCGGCGGCGGACTGCTTGGCTGCTTTGCGGCGCGGAATCTCTGCCGATGGAACTTGCATATTGCGCTCCTGGAGGCGCGGGAGGATGTCTGCACGGGCATTTCCCGCGCCAACACGGCGATCGTCTACCCCGGCTATGACCACAAGCCCGGATCCTTGAAAGCGGAGCTCTGCGTCCGGGCCAACGCGCGCTTCGACGCGCTTTGCCGGGAGCTGGATCTGCCCTTTTCCCGCTGCGGCTCGCTGATGCTGAGCTTCGGAGAAAAGGCCGACGCGGTGCTGAAAAAGAAATACGAAAACGGCCTCTCACTTGGCGTGCCGGGCTTGCGGCTGCTTTCCGGCGAGGAAGCGCAAGGGATGGAGCCTGCTCTCGCGGAAGGTGTGACTTCCGCCCTGTATGCGCCAACGGCCGGGACAGTCAATCCCTGGGAGCTGGGCATCGCGGCATGTGAGAGCGCAGTGGCCAACGGCGCGGAGCTCTGTCTCAACACCCGGGTGCTGGGCATCGGCAGGAGTTTGGAGGGCTACCGCATAGAGACCGATCGGGGGCTCTTTTCCTGCCGCGCGGTCGTCAACTGCGCCGGCCTGTCCGCAGATCGGGTGCAGGAGCTCCTGTTCCCCGCGGCGGTGCATATCGCCCCGGACGCGGCGGATTATCTGATTCTGGACAAGGCGGCGGAGAACAAGCCGACCCACATCATCCAATACGAGCCGGAGGACGGCGGCAAGGGTCTCAGCGCCGTGCCCACGGTAGAGGGCAGCCTGCTGCTGGGCCCCTCGGAACGGGAGAACGAGGTCGATTTTGCTGTGAGCGCGGAGGGGCTTTCCTTCGTCCGGGAGCGGGCTGCGCGCGTTCTGCCCGGCCTGGACTTGCGGGATACGATCCGTTCCTTTGCCGCCGTGCGCCCGAATCCCCGGCGCTCCGATGGCAGCAGCATCGGCAGCTTTGTCATCGAGCATCCCGATCCGGGCTTCTGGAGCCTGATTGGCATCAAGACGCCGGGGCTGACCTGCGCCGACGAGCTGGGCCGCCATCTGGCGGATCAAGTCGCCTCCTTTTTGAACGCAGGCGTCAACGAGACCTTCGACGGGCACAGAAGCGGCGTCAAAAAGATGCGCGGCATGAGCCGGGAGCAGCGAAATGCCGCCATCCGGGAAAACCCCGACTGCGGCGAGGTGCTCTGCTGCTGTGAGGACGTGACCAGAGCGGAGGCGCTGGAGGCGATCCGTCGGGGCGCGACGACGCTGGACGGCGTGAAGCGCCGCGTGGGCGCCGGCATGGGCCGCTGTCAGGGCAGCCGCTGCCA
This sequence comes from Oscillospiraceae bacterium, assembly GCA_017428565.1. Classification (GTDB taxonomy): domain Bacteria; phylum Bacillota; class Clostridia; order Oscillospirales; family Oscillospiraceae; genus Limivicinus. Next base: position 40,718 of record JAFRQP010000022.1, on the reverse strand, counting down.
GCAGAAGCTGATTGCGCTGTTGGCGCAAGAGCTGGGCGTCTCCGAGGCTGCGATATGCAAGGACGGAGCAGGCTCCGAGATCCTGGGAAGCAGGCGGTATGAAAACTGAGCTGCTGATTATCGGCGCGGGTGCGGCGGGGATGGCCGCGGCCCTCTCCGCCTGGGAGGCCGGCTGTCGGGATATCCTGCTGGTGGATCGCCGGGACCGGCCAGGCGGCATCCTGCCCCAATGCCTTCACAAGGGCTTTGGTCTTGCCTGCTTCGGAACTGAGCTGACCGGGCCGTCGTATGCGGAACAGCTCGCACAGAGGCTCAAGATAACCAATGTGCGGCTTGCGCTCGGCACGGAGGTGCTGGCCATCGACGCGGATAAGACCGCCCTTTTGTCGGATCGGTACGGTCTGACCGAGCTGCACTTTGATCGTCTGATCCTTGCCTCCGGCTGCCGGGAAAAGAGCATCGGCGCTCTTCCTGTGGCGGGTACGCGCCCTGCCGGGATCTTTACCGCCGGGCAGGCGCAGGAAATGATGAATCTGCGGGGGCAGGATCCGGGGAACGAGATCCTGATCCTGGGCAGCGGCGATTTAGGTCTCATCATGGCCCGGCAGCTCGTACTGGCGGGAAAGCATGTGATCGCCGTCGTGGAAAAGGAAGCGCATTACGGCGGCTTGGCGCGGAATTTCCGCCGCTGCATCGAGCCGTACCGGATCCCCCTCCTGGTCCGCACGACGGTCACGGAGATCCACGGACATGGCCGGATCAGCGGCGTGACCCTGCGGCGACTGGACAGCGGCGAAGAAGAACAAATATCCTGCGACACGCTCATCACCGCGCTGGGGCTGATCCCGGAGCGGGAGCTGGTGCGAAAGCTCGGCGATCCCGACTGGCTCTTTCTCGCCGGGAACTGCCGCAGGGTACACGATCTGGTGGATTCCGCAGTGGCCGAGGCCGAGCGGATCGGAAAGGAGGCAACAAGATGAAAGACACATACGGACGGGAAATCACCTACCTGCGCCTTTCCGTGACGGAGCTGTGCAATCTGCGCTGCAGCTACTGCATGCCGGAGGACGGCGTGTTCAAAAAGCGGCATGAGGATATGCTGACCCATGAGGAAATGGTACTGGCGGTCAGGGCCGCCGCTTCGCTGGGGGTCACAAAGCTGCGCATCACTGGCGGAGAACCGCTGGTCAAGCCGGATATCGTCCCTCTATGCCGCGAGTTTTCCCAAATCGAAGGGATCCGGGAGCTCTGTTTGACCACAAACGGAACGCTGCTGCCAAAGCTGGCCGCGCCCTTGCGGGAAGCGGGCGTCGATCGTCTGAACATCAGCCTGGACACGCTGGACGGGGCGAAATACCGCAGGATCACCCGGCGCGGAGAGCTGTCGGATGCGCTGCGGGGGATCGAGGCCGCGCTGCGCCAGGGCTTTCGGAAAATCAAAATCAACACCGTTCTGATCGGCGGCTTCAACGACGATGAGATCCCGGCTCTTGCAGAGCTGACACGGCGCTACCCGTTGGATGTGCGCTTTATCGAGCTGATGCCCATGTACGACAGCGGGGACTTCGGCCCCGAGGCCTTTATTCCCTATACGGTCGTGACGGAGCGGCTGCCGGAGCTCGAGCCGGTCGAGGCGGACGGCGGCGTGGCAAAGCTCTGCCGCCTGCCCGGTGCACAGGGGAACATCGGGCTCATCAGCCCTGTCAGCGCGCATTTCTGCGCCGCCTGCAACCGCATCCGCATCACGGCGGACGGGAAGATCAAGCCCTGCCTGCACTCCTCGGAGGAGATCTCCATCAAGGGCATGCGCCTGGAGGAGATGGAGCGGACGATCCGCAAGGCGATCCTGGAAAAACCCCAGTGGCACGGAGAGCTGTCTTACAGCGAACGCAGCCACGCGAACCGAAATATGAATCAGATCGGAGGATAAAGCCATGAAGTACACAGCTGCAGTCATCACCGTCAGCGACAAGGGTGCCCGCGGGGAGCGCGTGGACACCAGCGGCCCGGCCGTAAAGGCCATGCTGGAGGAGGCCGGCTTTGAAGTGCTCTACACCAGCATCGTCCCGGACGAGAAGGAGCAGATCCAGGCGGAGCTGATCCGGTGCGCGGACGAGCGGAAGCTTGCCCTGGTGATGACCACCGGCGGCACGGGCTTTTCCCAGCGGGATATCACGCCCGAGGCCACGCTTGCGGTCATCGAGAGAGAGACCCGCGGCATCCCCGAGGCCATGCGCTGGGCCAGCCTGCAGATCACGCCGCGAGGCTGCCTGAGCCGCAGCGCGGCGGGGATCCGCGGCAAGACGCTGATCGTGAACCTTCCCGGCAGCGAAAAGGCGGCAAGGGAAAACCTGGGCGCGGTGCTCGAGCCCATCTGCCACGGGATGGACATGCTCTTTTCCGAGGGCTCCAGCGACCATCAGCACCACCATCTCTGAGAGAAGGAAAACACCGGATAAGGGAGCTCAGCCCCTTACCCGGCGTTTTTATCCTCCGGCAGAGACGAAGCGGACGAAAAAGGCTCTGTAGATTTTTCTCGTCTCTTCGTCTCTGCCTGTGAAGCAAAGCCGCGTCCGCGGGATGGAATACCTGCCGATGGCCCCATTCGGGAGAACTGCCATACGGATCGTGCAGCCGTCGAAGGAATAGACCCCTTCGCCCTCCGCCGTAACGCCATCCATCGACAGGAAAAACGCGGCGATCCGCTCCGGCGCAATACTCCACACTTCACAGATTTCCATGCCGTCCCCCTCATCATGCTTTTATGACCGTATCATAAACGAATCAGGAAGCTTTGCATAGAGGGCGATCGTTCCATTTCGTGCCGTTTCGCCCTGTTTGGCACAATTGATGGATTCCCTTGATTGAAATACAGGCCAATCGGTGTTACACTGGGAGTAACCGAATAAGCTTTCCGAGCAAGCGGTGGACGAGCCTCTTTCCGGGAGCAGAACGCGGCGCAGGTCATTTGCGCCTGTTTTGTTCCGGAAAGGGGACTTTTTTGTAGGAGGAGAAAAAATGAAAAAGATCGTATCCCTGATCCTTGCGCTGGTCATGATTTTTGCGCTGGCGGCCTGCGGACAGAGCGCCGCACCCACGACGACAGAGGCTCCCGCTCCGGCGGAGGAGCCCGCAAGCGAAGCCCAGACGGCTGAGACGGAGCCGGAGCAGCCCGAAGAGCCGGAGGTCGACGCGCTGCTGGTCGACACCTGCATCCTCATGGAAGCGGACGACGCCATGATCAACAACTACAGCCTGCTGGCCGTGAACCCGGAGGCTCCCTTTGTGGATGCCGACGGCAAGCCGGTGGACGATGTGGAGCTCAACACCGTGGGCGCCGCCGCGCTCATCAACTGGCTGCTCTCCGAGGAGGGCCAGGAGCTGGCCGCCAACTTCGGCTATGAGGAGTACGGCGAATATCTGTTCTATCTGAAGGACGGACGCCCCGTCTCCACCGCCGAGATCCCCGAAGCCACCGAGGAGACCCGCCTGATCCGCCTGTCCACCACCACCTCCGTCAACGACTCCGGCCTGCTGGGCTATCTGCTGCCCATCTTTGAGGAGAAGTACGGCTACGAGGTGGAGGTCTACTCCGCCGGTACCGGCAAGTCCATCGGCAACGCCAAGATGGGCAACGCGGATCTGATCCTGGTCCACTCCAAGTCCCAGGAGGAGGCCTTTGTGGCAGACGGCTTTGCCTATGTGCTGGACGGCATGCCGGGCGAGCGCCTGACCTGGATGTACAACTACTTCGTGCTCTGCGGACCCTCTGCCGACCCCGCCGGGGTGAAGGAGGCGCCGGACGTCAAGGCCGCCTTTGCCGCCATCGCGGACGGCAAGTACAGCTTCATCTCCCGCGGCGACGGCTCCGGCACCCACACCAAGGAGCTGAGCCTCTGGCCCGAGGAGCTGGGCATCAGCGCCGAGCCGGAGAGCTTCAAGGACTACGCCGACTGGTATATCTCCGCCAACGCCGGCATGGGCGCGTGCCTCGTCATGGCCGAGGAGATGGGCGCCTATATCCTCACCGACAAGGCCACTTTCCTGACCTTCGTGGCCAACGACGGCAAAATCGGTTGATTCTTTGCGGAAAAACAGGTAAAATGATAGCCGCGGGGCATGTCTCCGCGGCTATTGTAAAAACTGCTTCCCCTTTGGGGGACCTGCCCCGCAGGGGCGATAGGGGTTTTGTATGGGCTCTTCCATCCGAAAAGCGATCGAGCTGATCCTCTCAGCCGATCCCGAGCTTCTGAATATCCTCGCGACCACGGCCAAGGTCTGCCTGACCAGCTCGGTGATCGCCCTGATCCTCGGTGTGCCGCTGGGGATCCTCTACGGTGCGGGGCGCTTCCCGGGGCGGCGCGTGCTGCTGGTGCTGAACCGGACCCTGATGGGCATGCCTCCGGTGGTCTGCGGTCTGCTGTTTTATCTGCTCTTCTCCGGCGTGGGCCCCTTCCGGCATCTCCATCTGCTCTTCACCGTGCCCCTCATGATCCTGGCCCAGGTGGTGCTCATCACGCCCATCGTGGTGGGGACCATGGAGACCTTCGTCGCAGATACCGCCCCCGCCCTGCGGGAGACGGCGAAGGGGCTGGGCTTCGGCCCCGGGAAACAGTTCCGCCTGCTGGTAAACGAGTGCGTGTATCCCATCTTTTCCGCCTACCTGCTGTCCTTCGCCCGGGCCATTGCCGAGGTGGGCGCCGTGGCCATGGTGGGCGGCGCCATCGCATGGAAGACCAATGTGATGACCACGGCCATCATGACCTACACCAACCGGGGCAGCTTTACCCTGGGCATCGCCCTGGGGCTCATCCTGCTGAGCCTGTCGCTGCTGGTGAACGTCGTGCTGAGCCTGCTGCAAAGGAGGTTCAGCCAATGAAGACAGCGGCCTTTACCAAGAGCTATCACCGACGCCTCGCGCTCTCCCTGCCGGAGCTGGAGCTGCCAAAGGGGCAGATCACCGCGGTCCTCGGCCCCAACGGCAGCGGCAAATCCACCTTTGCCAAGGTGCTCTCCGGGATCGAAGCGGCGGACGACAAACAGCCGATCCTCACGGGCGTCACCGTGGGCTACTTGCCCCAGAAGAGCTTTCCCTTCCGCATGAGTACGGAGAAAAACATCCTGCAGAACGGAAAGGACCCCCAACGGGCGGCGGCGCTGATGCATGCTCTGGGGATCGAGGGGCTGGCCGGGCAGAGCGCGAAGCGGCTCTCCGGCGGCGAGACGGCCCGCATGGCCCTCTGCCGCATCCTGATGCGCCCCTATGATCTGCTGATCCTGGACGAGCCCACCGCGGCCATGGACATGGAGTCCACTCTGGCTGCGGAAAAGCTGATCCTGGAGAGCTGCCGGGAACAGGGCTGCGCGCTGCTGCTCATCACCCACAGCATTTCCCAGGCGAAGCGCATCGCGGACCGGGCGCTTGTCCTGCACAGCGGCGGTCTTGTCGAGCAGGGGCCCGGCGAGCAGGTCCTCTACGCCCCGCGGGAGGAGCAGACCCGCCGCTTTCTGGAATTCTACGGTTTGTAATCGCCCGTCACGGGCCGGCATCGGCGGTCCTTGAACGGGGCGTGGTTCACAGGGGCAGAAAAGGATTCCCCGAATCACAGATTGGTTCCTTTGCCTCCATGTCAGAGGAATCTCTCTCCATTGCCGACTCGGAGCTCTCCCGGGAGAGCTCCGAGTTGGTTTTTTTCGGGAGCTGGGCGGCGATCCTGCGGCTCGCCGGGCGTGTTGGCGCTTGTATCTGTCCCTTTGCTTTGGTATAATGAAATAAAGTGTTGAAAACGGTCGGCACAAAGGTGGGCGCCGCGGCGTCCCGCCGGCCAGGTCAGCGAGGGCACGATATGAAAAGCACGAAAGCAGCCTCCCTCCCCCATCGGGACGCCTGGTTTTTCCTGGCGGCCTTCCTTGTCGCGCCCCTGCTGATCCTGGCTCTCTGCCATGGCAGCTGGCTCCCCGCCCTGGCGGCTGCGCTCTGCGCCCTGGGGGCCTTCCTGCTCTGGTTTTTCTGTTATCGGGGGAGGGCGGGCACGCCGGACTCTCTGATGTACGCCTTCATTTTCCTGCTGGTGCGGCTCTGGCTGGGCGGGCGGCAGCGCGTTCAGATCGAGGACGAGGCCCTGCGGGAGCTGGAGGGGCCCTACATCCTGCTGGCCAACCACGAGTCCTTTGAGGATTTCTACTACATCTCCCAGATGGCGCACCCCCGCCGGCCCAGCTACCTGGTCAACGAGTACTACTGCACCCGGTCGGTGCTGAAAACCATGGCCAGGCGGGGCGGCATCCTGTCCAAAAAGCTCTTCACCCCGGATCTGGCCGCTCCGGTGGGCATCCTGCGGATGATCCGTAAAGGTTACCCGGTGGTGATCTTCCCGGAGGGACGCCTCTCCCCCGACGGGCGCGGCAACCGCATCGTGGAGAGCGGGGCCGCCCTGTACCGCCGGCTGAAAGCGGCCCTGGTGCTGGTGCGGATCGACGGGGCCTATTACGCCCACCCCAAGTGGCGCAAAAAACGCTTCCGCTCTGAGATCCGTCTGTCCGTCCGGCGGGTGCTGCAGCCGGAGGAGCTGGCAAAGCTCCAAAACCAGGAGCTGGACGAGCTCATCCGACGGGAGCTGTGGAACGACGCCGCCGGCTACGCGGGCCGGCCCTTCCCCCGGAAGGATCTGGCCCTGGGCCTGGAGGGGCTGCTCTACCGCTGCGCGGACTGCGGCGCCCTGTACCGGACGGAGGGCGTGGGAAACGAGCTGCGCTGCCGCGCCTGCGGGCGCGTCCGCCGGCTGGACGAGCGCTACCGCTTCCGGGAGCCGCCCGGCAGCATCGGCGGCTATTACGAGGCCATCCGCAGGATGGAGGAAGCGGAGCTGGACGCGCTCGCGCTGGAGACCCTGGTCCGCGCCAAAATCTTCTGCGCAAACGGCGGCCCCGTCCGCTGGGAGACCGGCGTCTGCACCCTGGACGAGCGGGCCTTCCACTACCGCTCGGCAGGGGAGGACTTCAGCGTCCCCACGGAGAAGCTGCCGGCCCTGGCCTTCTCCTGCGGGGAGGAGTTCGAGCTGTATCACGACAACGAGCTGCACTATTTCTACCCGCTGGAGGAGCGGCTGCAGGTGGCCCGCTGGGCCCTGGCGGCGGACCTGCTGGCGGAGAAGAGACTTGCGCAGCGGGAAGGAGCGAAGAACGATGGAAAAGACTAAGGCGCGGCCCACACTCATCAGCATTTCCAAAAAGTCCTTCATCCAGGTCACGCTTTTGCTGCTGGGTCTGCTGATCCTGTCCGTTGCGCTGACCTACGTGATCCCCAAGGGAGAGTTCGGCGTGCTGCCAGACGGGGAGACCGACTATCTGGACTACGTCCGGCGGGACGATCTGGGCGGCATTCCCCTGTGGAAGGGGCTTCTGGCGCCGGTGCTGGTCTTCGCCTCCGGCGACGGGCTGACGCTCATCATGCTGTCCCTCTTCCTCTTCGTCATCTCGGCGGCCTTCCAGGTGATGAACGACGTGGGCGGCATCCGGGCCCTGGTGGGCGCGGTGTCGGAGCGCTTCCGGGATCGGAGGAGCCTGCTGCTGGTGCTGATGAGCTTTCTGTTCTACTGCTTTGGCGCCTTTCTGGGTCTCTTTGAGGAGCTGCTTACCATGCTGCCCATCGTGGCGGCCCTCTGCGTGCAGGTGGGCTTTGACTCCTTCACGGGCTTTCTCTGCTGCATCCTCTCCTGCGGCTTCGGCTTCGCCGGGGCCATCACCAACCCCTTCACGGTGCTGCTGGCCTCCCAGATCATCGGGGCCAATCCCATGGAGCACATCTGGTTCCGCATCCTGATCTTCCTGGTGATGTTCGCGCTGCTGCAGGCCTTTCTCTTCCGCTATCTGCGGCGGCTGAAGAAGGACCCGGCCTCCAGTCTCACCCGCCGGCATGACGAGGCTCTGCGTCTCTCCGCCGGGCAGGCCCCGGGGGACGGGGACGGGACGCCGGAGCGGACAGGCCGGCTGAAGCTGAGCTACGCGCTCTTTCTGCTCTGCGCCCTGGCGCTCATCATCGTCTCCTCCCTCTCCCCGGTGCTGCGGGGCTACACCGTTGTGATCCTCACCGCCTATTTCCTTGTGTTCGGGCCGCTGGCCGGGGCTCTGGCCTGCGGGGACTTCCGCTTCGTGCTGAAAAGCTTTCTGCGGGGCATCGCCGGCGCGCTGCCCACCATCGTGTTCATCGCCCTGGCGGCCTCCATCAAGTACGTCTTCGACCAGGGGCGGGTGCTGCCCACCCTCGTCAACCAGATCAATCTCCTCATCGAGGGGCACAGCCCCATCCTGGTGGCGCTGATCATCTATCTGATCGTGCTGCTGCTGGAGTTTTTCATCTCCTCCTCCACGGCCAAGGCCATCCTGGTGATGGGCTTGCTGGCCATGGTGAACACCGGACTCAGCAAGCAGATGCTGGTGCTGCTCTACACCTTCGGCGACGGCTACACCAACGTGCTCTTCCCCACCTCCCCGGTGCTGCTGATCTCCCTTTCCATGGTGGAGGTGGAGTACTTCACCTGGATCCGCAAAAGCGCGCTGCTCTTCACCCTCAATTTCCTGCTGGTGCTGGGCTTCATCGCCCTGGGCGTGATCCTGGGCTACTGAGTGCGGCGCGGTTCCCCTGCAAAAAGCTGACAGCCGGCTCTTTTTCAAGAGCCGGCTGTCGTTTTTTTCTTCTTTCGGGCCGCCTTTTGCGGCTGGCCCGCTTTTGGCCTGGAGCGAATCAGAACAGGCCGGAGATCACGCCGTTTTCGTCCACGTCGATGCGCTCGGCGGCGGGGACCTTGGGCAGGCCCGGCATGGTCATGATGTCGCCGGTGTAGGCCACGATAAAGCCCGCGCCGGAGCACAGCTTCAGATTGGACACGGTCACGGTAAAGCCCTCCGGCGCGCCCAGAAGCGTGGGATCGTCGGAGAAGGAATACTGGGTCTTGGCGACGCAGATGGGCAGAGCGCCGTAGCCCAGCTTCTCCAGCTCCGCGGCTTTTTTCTTCGCCGCGGGCAGCATCATCAGATGCTTGGCGTGATAGATGCGCTTGGCGATGGCACGGAGCTTCTCCTCGATGGGCTGATCCAGCTCATAGGTGAAGCGGAAGCTGTTGGGCTGCTCGCAGAGGCGGACCACCTCTTCGGCCAGGGCCATGCCGCCCTCGCCGCCCTTGCCCCAGACCTCGGACAGGGCCACATTGACTCCCAGCTCCCGGCACTTGGCCTCTACCAGCTGGAGCTCCGCCTCGGTGTCCGTGGGGAAGCGGTTCAGCGCCACCACGCAGGGCACGCCCCAGACGTCCTTTACGTTGCTGACATGCTGCAGCAGGTTGGGCAGGCCCTTCTCCAGCGCCTCCAGATTCTCCGCGCCCAGCTCCGCCTTGGGCACGCCCCCGTGGTACTTGAGCGCGCGGACCGTGGCCACCACCACCATGGCGTCGGGCTTGAGGCCCGCCATGCGGCACTTGATGTCCACAAACTTCTCCGCGCCCAGATCCGCGGCAAAGCCGGCCTCCGTGACAGTGTAATCGCTGAGCTTGAGGGCAAGGCGCGTTGCCATAACGCTGTTGCAGCCGTGGGCGATGTTGGCAAAGGGGCCGCCGTGCACGAAGGCGGGCGTGCCTTCCAGGGTCTGCACCAGGTTGGGCTTGATGGCGTCCTTCAGCAGGGCAGCCATGGCGCCCTCCGCCTTCAGATCGTGGGCGGTGACGGGCCTCCCGTCGTAGGTATAGCCCACCACGATGCGGGCCAGTCTCGCCTTCAGATCCATGAGACCGTCTGCCAGGCACAGCACCGCCATGATCTCGCTGGCGACGGTGATCTCAAAGCCGTCCTCCCGGGGCACGCCCTGCATCCGGCCGCCCAGACCGTCCACGATGTGGCGCAGCTGCCGGTCGTTCATGTCCACGGCCCGCTTCCAGGTGATGGCCTTCGGGTCGATGCCCAGGGCATTTCCCTGCTGAATGTGGTTGTCCAGCATGGCGGCCAGCAGGTTGTTGGCCGCGCCGATGGCGTGAAAGTCTCCGGTGAAATGGAGGTTGATGTCCTCCATGGGCACCACCTGGGCATAGCCTCCGCCGGCGGCGCCGCCCTTGACGCCGAACACGGGGCCGAGAGAGGGCTCCCGCAGCGCCACCACCGCGTTTTTGCCGATGCGGCGCAGACCGTCGGTCAAGCCGACGGAGGTGGTGGTCTTCCCCTCCCCCGCGGGGGTGGGGGTGATGGCGGTGACGAGGATCAGCTTGCCGTTGGGCCGATCCGCCAGATCCTTCAGGATCGAGGGGTCGATCTTCGCCTTGTAGTTGCCGTACTGCTCCAGATACCGGTCCTCGATCCCCGCAAGCCTGGCGATCTCGGTGATCTTCTTCATTTCGCACTGCTGTGCGATCTCAATGTCAGTTAAGTAAGCCACGCGTCCAGCCCCTTTCCGTAATTCCGTCCTTGATGACGATTTCTGCCAAATTGCTGCCCATGCGATAACAAATATAATCCAGATCCGGGGCGTCCCAGATCACCAGATCCGCCTTTTTCCCGGGTTCCAGCGATCCGATGGAATCCGCTCGGTTGATGGCGGCCGCCCCGTTCAGCGTCACCGCCGTGAGGACCTCCTCCGGCGTCATTTTATAACGCAGGCAGCCAAGGTTCATCACAAACTGCAGATTCAGACTGGGGCAGGAGCCGGGATTGAAGTCCGAGGCCAGAGCCACCGGCACCCCCGCGCGGATCATGTCCCGGACCGGAGCGTAGGTGGAGCCCAGGTAAAAGCTGGTGGCGGGCAGGCAGCAGGCCACCGTTCCCGCCTCCGCCATGGCGGCGATCCCCTCGGTTGGGCAGACGATCAAATGCTCGGCCGAGATCGCGCCAACCTCTTTCGTAAGCAGGGAGCCGCCGATGGGGTCGATCTCGTCCGCGTGGATCTTGGGGATCAGCCCATGGCGCTTGCCCGCCTCCAGGATGCGGCGGGATTCCTCCGCGGTGAATACCCCTGTCTCGCAGAACACGTCGCAGAACTCCGCCAGGCCTTCCTCGGCGACCCGGGGGATGACCGTTTCGCACAGCAGCCGAAGGTAAGCCTCCCGGTCGTTTTGATACTCGGTCGGCAGCGCATGGGCCCCCAGGAAAGTCGCGGCCAGATCCACGGGCTGGGTCTCGTTCAGCCGGTGGATGACCCGAAGCTGCTTCAGCTCCGTCTCCTGATCCAGGCCGTAGCCGCTCTTGGCCTCCACGGTGGTGACGCCCAGAGCCAGCATCTCTTCCAGCGCGGCCCGGGCCTTGTCAAGCAGCTCGTCCTCCGAGGCCTCCCGGGTGGACTTGACGGTGGAGAGGATGCCGCCGCCCCGGGCCAGGATCTCCAGATAGCTCACGCCGTGGAGCTTGAGGCCCAGCTCATTCTGCCGCCAGCCGCCGAAAATCAGATGGGTGTGGGCGTCCACCAGGCCGGGGGTCACCAGCTTCCCTCCGGCGTCCACTCTCCGCCCCGGCAGGAGCGGCGGATCGCCGGTGCCGATCCCGGCGATCTTCCCGTCTTCCACCAGGATCCAGGCGTCCCGCAGGATCCGGATCCGGCCCTGCTCCGCTCCCCGTCTGGCAGATGTGCCGAGGGGGGTCGCCAGCATGCCGATGTTTGTAATCAGGTATTGTACCATGAATGTTCCTCTAAACCGGAAAGGGGCGGGCGCAGGGCTCGTCCCTCTGTATCCGTATTACTTCTTCATGCTCTTGACGGCCTGGGCGACAAGGTTGTCGTCCGCCACATAGGGCATGGTGATGTGATCCTTCCCGGCGTACATCTTGTTGTACTCCGCGGCGGTGGTCATGGCGTGCTCGTTGCGGGCCCAGCTGCGGCGGGCGACGCCCACCATGGTGTCCCAGGGCATGGCCATTTTCAGGATGTTGTCCACCCGCTCGGAGCCGTCCAGCACCATGCCGAAGCCGCCGTTGATGGCGCGGCCGATGCCGGTGCCGCCGCCGTTGTGCAGGGCGATGTAGCTCATGCCGCGGGCCGCGTTGCCGGCGTAGCACTGGGTGGCCATCTCGGCCATGATGTTGGAGCCGTCCTTGATGTTGGAGGTCTCCCGGAAGGGCGCGTCGGTTCCGCCGGTGTCGTGGTGGTCACGGCCCAGGATCACGGGGCCGATCTCGCCGTTGCGGACCATCTCGTTGAACTTCAGGGCGATGTTCATGCGGCCCATGGCGTCCTGGTACAGGATGCGGCACTGGGTGCCGACCACCAGCTTGTTCTCCATGGCATCCCGGACCCAGACGTAGTTGTCGTAGTCCTGGTAACGGCGGTTGTGCTCCTTGATATACTCCGCGGCGGCCTTGTCGGTCTTCTCCAGATCCTTGGGGTCCCGGCTCAGGCAGCACCAGCGGAAGGGACCGTAGCCGTAGTCGAAGAGGCAGGGGCCCAGGATGTCTTCCACATAGGAGGGGAAGACGAAGCCGTCCAGGTCGTTCTCGCCGTTCTTGCAGATGGACTTGACGCCGGTGTCGTACACGGCCTTCAGGAAGCTGTTGCCGTAGTCGAAGAAGTAAGTGCCCCGCTCGTGGAACTTCTCGATGAGCTCGATGTGATGCTGCAGGGACTTGTCCACCAGCTTGCGGAAGTCCTCGGGGTCCTTGTCCAGCATCTCGGTGCGCTGCTCGAAAGTCAGGCCCTGGGGGCAGTAGCCGCCGTCATAGGGCACATGGCAGGAGGTCTGATCGCTCATCAGATCCACGTGGATGTTCTTTTCCAGCAGGTACTCCAGCAGGTCCACCACGTTGCCGTGATAGGCCACGGCGCAGCCCTTACCCTCCTTCTGGTACTCCAGGGCGATCTTCACCGCCTCGTCCAGATCCTCGGTGCGGTGGGTGACCCAGCCCTGCTCGTAGCGGGTCTGGATACGGCTCTCGTCCACCTCGGCGATGATGGAGGACACGCCCACGATGACGGCGGCCTTGCCCTGGGCGCCGCTCATGCCGCCGAGCCCGGAGGACACGAAGAGCTTGCCCGCCAGGTTCCCGTCCTGGGGGATGCCCAGCTTCAGGCGGCCGGCGTTCAGCAGGGTGTTGAAGGTGCCGTGGACGATGCCCTGGGGCCCGATGTACATCCAGCCGCCGGCGGTCATCTGGCCGTAGTTGGCCACGCCCAGGGCGGCGGCGCGGTTGAAGTGCTCCTGATCGTCAAAGGTGCCCACCATGAGGCCGTTGGAGATGATGACCCGGGGCGCCAGCTTATGGGAATGGAAGAGACCCAGGGGATGACCGGACATGACCACCAGGGTCTGCTCATCGGTCAGCTCCTCCAGATATTTCTTGATGAGACGGTACTGCATCCAGTTCTGGCAGACCTGGCCGGTCTCGCCGTAGGTCACCAGCTCGTAGGGGTACAGGGCCACGTCGAAGTCCAGGTTGTTGTCGATCATGACCTGGATGGCTTTGCCCTCCACGCACTTGCCCTTGTACTGGTCGATGGGCTTGCCGGAGAGCTTGCCCTCCGGGCGGAAACGGTAGCCGTAAATCCTGCCCTTCTCCTCCAGCTCCTGGGCGAACTCCAGGGCCATCTGTGCGTGGTGATCCGGGTGGATATAGCGCAGGGCGTTCTTGATGGCCAGGGCCTTGTCAGCTTCCGAGAGCTTGGATTCCCGGCGGGGAGCACGGCGGTAGCCGGGGTCCATCTTGGGATATTCCGGCAGCTCATAGTCCAGCTTGATGGTCATGGCCTCGTCTGCAAGGTTCATGTTGCTGTTCTCCTTCCCTTCCAAAAGCATATTCCTTCGTCCGCTTATGCGGATATTTCGATATGATGCGGGGAATGACCCCAAAATCTATTTATATCATCAATCCGCGGGAAGTGCAAGAGAAAGTGCTTTCTTTCCGGGGAAAATGGAAAGAGGCTGGACAGGGACGGGAGCCTGTGATACACTCATGCAGGAAATAAGTTTTTGGAGGTAGGCAGCATGGCAAAACTCGTGGAATGCATCCCCAATTTCAGCGTCAGCAAGGAAAAGGACGAGGCGGTTTTTCAGGGGCTGGTGGACACGGCCAACGCGGTGCCCGGCTGCACGCTTTTTGACGTGCAGACCGACGGCAATCACAACCGCTGCGTCTTCACGCTGATCGGCTCTCCCGCCGCCATCGAGGAGGTGGCCTTCCAGCTGGCCAAAAAGGCCGTGGAGACCATCGACATGCGGAAGCACGAGGGGCAGCACCCCCGCATGGGCGCGGTGGACGTGATCCCCTTTGTCCCCCAGATGGACGTGACCGTGGCCGAATGCGTGGAGATGTCCAAGCGCGTGGCCCGGCGCTGCTGGGACGAGCTGGGGCTGCCCTCCTTCCTGTATGAAGACTCCGCCACCCGGCCCGAGCGCCGGAATCTGGCCTCCTGCCGGAAGGGGCAGTTCGAGGGCATGCCCGAGAAGCTGCTGCAGCCGGACTGGGCCCCGGACTACGGCGAGCGGAAGATCCACCCCACCGCCGGCATCACCGCCATCGGCGCGCGCATGCCGCTGATCGCCTTCAACGTGAACCTGGACACCTCCGACGTGGAGATCGCCAAGAAGATCGCCAAGGCCATCCGCGGCTCCTCCGGGGGCTTCCGTTCCTGCAAGGCCATCGGCATCATGCTGGAGGAGCGGAACATCGCCCAGGTCTCCATGAACATGGTGAACTACGAGGACACGCCTCTCTTCTACGCCTATGAGATGATCCGTGCCCTGGCGGACCGCTACGGCGCCCGCATCATCGGGACCGAGGTCGTGGGTCTCACCCCCGCCAAGGCGCTGATCGACTGCGCCGAGTACTATCTCAAGATCGAGAGCTTTGACTGCAAGAAGCAGATCATGGAGTATCACCTGATCGACATGGAGAACTGAGGGGGCATGGGCATGAAATTAGCAGAAATGACCGTGACGCAGTTTGCGGACACCCTGGCCTCCGACGCGCCGGCTCCCGGCGGCGGCTCCGCCGCGGCGCTGATGGGCGCTCTCGGCGCGGGGCTGACCGCCATGGTGGGCTGTCTGACCCAGGGGCGGAAAAAGTACGTGGAATACGCGGACTTCGCCGCCCGGGCGGAAAACCGCGGGAATGAACTCAAGGCAAAGCTCCTGGACGTGATGGAGCGGGACACCGAGGCCTTCAACCTGGTCAGTGCCGCCTTTGCCCTGCCCAGGGAGACGGACGAGGAGAAGGCAAAACGCTCCGCCTCCATCCAGGAGGGGCTCAAGGCCTGCACGGAAACGCCCCTGGCATGCATGGCACTGGGCTGTGAAGCCGTCGTCCTGGCCCACGATTTTCTGGAGCGGGGCTTCAACACCAGCTCCGCCAGCGACTTGGGAGTCGCCTTTCTCAGCCTCTCCGCCGCCATCCGGGGCGCCTGGCTGAACGTGCTGATTAACCTGGGTTCCATCAAGGATGAGACTTTCAAGGCAGAGCGCCGGGCAAAGGGCGAGGCGCTGCTGGCAAAGGCCATGCCCCTGGCGGAAGCGGGATATGAGAAGATCCTGCAGATGGTGTAAGAGTAAAGCTGGCTGACATTACCAGAAGAACTTTTTTCTCCAACTTTTCATTCATTGGTGAAACCTTTTCGAGGGTTCAGACGTTCTATATTCATGTAGGGTACAACATTATTTCTTTAGCTTAACAAAATAGGCTGTCTGCTTGCCAACGTGACCTCAAAGGGGGAACAGCTCAATGAATCAGCTTTTGTTTATTATCCTTTTCATTTTAGGATTATCGCTTTTGGCATTCTTCTTCCTGAAAAAGAAAGCAGGAACCAAATCGGCAATCTTTGCTGTTGCCTGCATCATTCTGGTCGGAGCTGCATACTTCCTTGTGCAGAATTTCCTCATCTCATATTCTTCGCCGGAAGAAGCATTTCTTTCGAATCCGGCATACCGTAATCTCTCCCCTGAGGTCATTTCGGGGGATGAAACTGCGCTGGTGTTTGGAATGGATCATGGCAAACTAAATTTTGTCATAGTCGAAAAAGCGAGCCAAAGATGGAAAATTGGAAATACTTTTTCTACCAAAATGAACAACTATTCTCTGACTGACGGATGTTTTGCCACGGTCTATCACAAGGCCGGAACTCAAGACTATTACATCATGGTTTCGATCCGATCCGATGAAGAGCATGAGATCTGTGACAACGTGGGCTCATCTTTCATAGAAACAACTGCCTTTGAAGGCGCAAAGAATTATATCACACATTTTAGCGGGAACAGAGAGGACTATCGTGTCTCCATTGATGGAAAAGATTATCCATTGATTCTGAACGACTAAACGTGGATGAATCACCGTTTTTCCCCTCTCAGACGCTGCCGCGCCAGCTCCCCCCTATCGGCGGGCGAGCCAAAAAAAGCGAACACACCCCCGACGGAAAAAAGGTGATCCCTTTCCCGTCGGGGGTGTGTATTTCTGTATAAAAGCTCAGCGCAGGAAGCCGTTGATGATCTGCTCCTCCGCCTCCTGTTCGGTGAGGCCCAGGGTCATCAGCTTGATGAGCTGGTCGCCGGCGATCTTGCCGATGGCGGCCTCATGCACCAGCATGGCGTCCACGTCGTTGGCCTCCAGCGAGGGAATGGCCAGGATGCGGCCGTGATCCATGATGATGGAATCGCACTCCGTGTGCCCGCTGCAGGGGGCGTTGCCGGTGATGCGGGCGTTGAAGGTCTGGGTGGATTCGTCCCGGGCCACAGAGCGGGACACCACGTCCGCCGTGGCCTGTGCGCCGTTCAGGTTCACCTGATAGGTGCTGACGGCGTTCTGGCTGCCGTGGGTCATGAGACGCTCCTTCACCACCAGGCGGGCGTCGCCCTTGAGCTCGGCAAGGGTGGTACGCTCGGTGGAGTCCACGCCCTTGATCTGCTCCATCTCCATCTCCACCACGCTGCCCTCCTCCTGGTAGACCTCCGTCACCGGATTCAGGATGCGCTGGCCCCTGCCGTCGCCGGAGCCGTAGTGCTTTTCCACGTATTTGATCTTCGCGTTCTTCTCCACGAAAAAGCGGTGGACGCCGTCGTGCTCGGAGTCCTGGCTGCCGCAGTTGTCGATGCCGCAGCCGGCCACGATGACCACGTCGGCCCCCTCGCCGATGTAGAAGTCGTTGTACACCGTCTCCTTGATCCCGCTCTCGGACAGGACCACGGGGATGTGCACGCTCTCGTTTTTGGTGCCGGGCTTTACGTGGATGTAGATGCCGCTGCCGTCGGGCTTGGAGACGATCTCGATATTGGCGGTGGAATTGCGGCCGGCCAGCTGGCTGTTGGCCCGGAAGTTGTAGGCGCCGGCGGGCACGCCGTGCAGGTCGGCGATCTCCTCGATCAGGCGCTTCTGGATGGCGTCAAGCTTTACCATGTTTCTCTCCCCTCCTCACTGCAGCTTCTGGCAGGCGCTGACCGGCGCGGTCTGGCCGATCAGCCTGGGCATGATCTCCGCGGGCGTTCCCCGCTGGCTGATGCGCCCGTCGGCCAGCACCAGGATCTCGTCCGCGATCTGCAGGATCCGCTCCTGGTGGGAGATGATCACGATGGAACTGTCCCGGATCTCGCTGCGCATCTTCTCAAAAATGCGGATCAGATTCTGAAAGCTCCAGAGGTCGATGCCCGCCTCCGGCTCGTCAAAGACGGAGAGCCGGGTCCTGCGGGCCAGGAGGGTCGCGATCTCGATGCGCTTGAGCTCGCCGCCGGAGAGGGAGGAATTGATCTCCCGGTCGATATAGTCCCTGGCGCAGAGCCCCACCTCGGAGAGATAGGCGCAGGCCTCGGACACGGAGATCCGCTTTCCCGCCGCCAGACGCAGCAGGTCCTTCACCTGGATCCCCTTGAAGCGAACCGGCTGCTGAAAGGCAAAGCTGACGCCCTTTTTGGCCCGCTGGGTGATATCCAACGCTGTGATATCCTCCCCATCCAGCAGGATGCTGCCGGAGATGGGCTTTTCAATGCCCATGATGAGACGGGCAAGGGTGGATTTCCCGCTGCCGTTGGGGCCGGTGATGACCGTAAATTTTCCGTCCTCGATCCTTAGATTCAGGTCGTGGATGATCTCTTTCTTTCTGTCGTCCTCGGTGACGGCAAAGCTCAGATTCCGGATCTCTAACATCTTTTTGTCTCCTGCCTGTTGTTCTTTCAGTTGTCGGCCAGATTAAAGCCGTTTTTCATGCGGGCGCTGACCTCGTGCAGCAGCTTGTTGAGCGTCTGGGTGCTCTGCTCCTTTGCCATTTTGCAGAGCTCCTCGTTGGCTTTCGCAAGGATCTCGCTCTTCTCGCCGGCGGCGATGCGCCCGTCGTAGTCCCGGACGATTTGGCGGCCCTTTGTCACCACCGCGTCCTGATAGCGCCCGATCTGCTGGATGCAGTTGTTGTAGCCCGCGTCGGCCAGGGCGCCGATGAGCCTGCTGGCCCAATAGAAGTTCTCCGTGGACACGTCCAGCGCCACATCGCTCAGATACTTCGGCATCTTCGCCACATTGGGATAGACCGGCAGCAGCGCGTCGAAGGTGGTGGAGCCGAAGCAGATCCATTCCAGCCCCTTGACGGCCTCCGGCAGGTCCGGGCGGATCTGGCAGACGGAGGTGACGCCGGTGCGGTTGATGCCGATGGAGCGGTACATGCCCCGCTTGCCGGTGTCCTGATTGGTGTAGGGGTTGTAGGGGGTGCCCTGGTAGTGGGAGGAGAGCATATATTTCACGTCCTCCACCGCCACCTTGCGGTCCGGCACGAAGCTCCAGGGAATGTCGTCGCTCTCCGGCGTGAATTCCGCGTCGGGGCCGTCCCAGCGGTGGCTCTTCGGGGTGAGATAGCGGCCCATGAACCAGGCCCTGGGCGTGTTGTAGATATGGTCCATGTCCCGGCGGGAGCCGAAAACGTCCCGGGGATTGAAGGCGCCGTTCTGATTCAGATCCAGGTGGTTTTCCGCAATGAACTCCCGTAGGTCCCGGGAGCACAGATGCTCCTTCTGCGCGCCGAAGGCGTCGTCCAGGTCAAAGGCGTCCATACCGAACTGGTTGGGGTTCACCACGACCACCCGGTCCGGCACCCGGCGGGCGATCCAGTGGTGGCCGCCGATGGTCTCCATCCACCAGATCTCCTTCTCGTCGTTGAAGGCGATGCCGTTGGACTCGTAGGTGCCGTATTTCTCCAGCAGCTCGGCCAGGCGCAGCACGCCCTCCCGCGCGGAACGGATATAGGGCAGCACCAGCACCACGATGTCCTCTTCCCCGATGCCGCCGGGGATCTCCTTCTCGCCCCGCCCGGCCGCCTTTTTCAGCTCCACCAGGGGATCCGCCGCCAGGACCCGGGGGTTGGAGGTGATGGTCTCGGTGGCGGTCATGCCCACGTTTGCCGCGTTGATGCCCGTGGCGGCCCAGACGCCGTCCTTGGGGTCCACGCTGGGACAGGCGGTATAGCGCAGGGGATCGGCCGGAAGCTCGATCTCCACATGGGAAATGACACTTTTATACTTTCTCTTCTGCCGGCGGGGCTCCACCACCACCAGCTTCTTCACGTCAAAATGCCCGTCGTCGGTACGGGCGATCATGGTAGAGCCGTCGTTGCTGGCCTTTCCGCCGACCAGAACTGTTGTGCAGGACATAGGCTTCCTCCTTTATTTTCTCCCACTTTTTCGAAAACGGGGAATCATTCTTTTGCATATTATCACAGATATTGTGTTTTTACAAGCATCTATCCCCCACTTCTGCATCTTGTAAGATGTCGAAACCTGTGGTATAATAACATGATTTGTTTGCTCCGGGCACCCTTCGGGGAAAACCCACGGAAGCACAACAGGGAGGTTTCTATGACTAGCATCAATTCTGTCGGAAAAGCCAGACTGATCGTCAAGGAGATCAGCAAGGCCATCGTCGGAAAGGACGATGTGCTCATCAAGGTCCTGCTGGCTGTGATCGCCGGAGGCCACATCCTGATGGAGGACATTCCCGGCGTGGGGAAAACCACCATGGCCGTCTCTCTCTCCAAGGCGCTGGGACTGGACTATAACCGGGTCCAGTTCACGCCGGACGTGCTGCCCTCGGACATCACGGGCTTTTCCATCTACGATAAAAACACCGGAGAAATGCGCTATCAGAAGGGCGCCGTGCTCTGCAACCTCTTCCTGGCGGACGAGCTGAACCGCGCCACCAGCCGCACCCAGTCGGCGCTGCTGCAGGCCATGGAGGAGGGCGAGGTCACCGTGGACAACAACACCTATCCGGTGCCCCAGCCCTTCGTGGTCATCGCCACCCAGAACCCCACCGGCGCCAAGGGCACCCAGATGCTGCCGGATTCCCAGATGGACCGATTTATGCTCCGCCTCTCCATCGGCTACCCCGACCATGCGGACGCCATCGAGATGGTCCGCCGCAAGCAGACCGGCATGAGCACCGACGAGGTGAACCAGGTCGTGAGCCGCGCGGAGATGATGCAGATCCGCAAGGAGGCCGAGGCCGTCTTTATCAAGGACAGCATCATCGAATATATCGTCACCCTCTGCGAGCGGACCCGGAAGGACGAGCGCATCCTGCAGGGGGCCAGCCCCCGGGCCACCCTGGCCCTGACCGCCCTCAGCAAGGCCACGGCCTGGATCCAGGGCCGGGACTACGTCCTGCCGCGGGACGTGCGCTTCATCTTCAGCGAGTGCATCGAGCACCGGCTGATCTGGGCGCCGGAGCTTGCCCGCTCGGAGGAACGCTTCAAGGTGCTGGACGAAATTTTTGAGTCGGTTCCCGCCCCGGCCATCCGCTGACGCCATGCCGACCATCAGTTTCCTGTTTTATCTGCTGATCCTGGGCGTGGTTTGGCTGTTCCGGATGGCCTATGTGGGCTGGCTGGGTCCCTATCTCTTCGCCTGTCTGCTCTGGGTCCCGCTGGCGACGCTGCTGCTGTCCCTCCCCTCCATGCTGCGGATGCGCCTGCAGCTGGAGGCGCCGGAGACCCTCACGCGGAACGAAGAAGGGCACATCACCATCCGCTTTGAGAACCGCTCCCTGCTGCCGCTGCGGAGGGTCTCTGTGTGGCTGGAGGTGGAAAACCGCTTCACCGGGGAGATCAAGAAGAACTGCTTCCACTACATGGGGCTGGTCACCAGCCGGGGAGAGATGCCCCTGCCCACGGACTTTTGCGGGCAGCTCCATTGTCGCCTGGTCCGCGTGGAGTGCCGGGATCTGCTGGGGCTCATCGCCCTGCGGCGCAAATGCCCGCCCATGCTGATCACCACCGTGCTCCCCCAGTGCGTCCCGCCCGCGGTGGCGCCGGATCTGGACACAGTGCTGGACGCCGCGGTGCAGCTCAAGCCCAAGTACGGCGGCGGCTACTCGGAGGAGCACGATCTGCGGGAATACCGCCCCGGCGACACCGTGAACAGCATCCACTGGAAGCTCAGCTCCAAGACGGACGAGGTCATCGTCCGCGAGCCGCTGATCAGCGCCAATCAGGACATCTACCTGATCCTCGGCCGGATCGGCAAGGAGGACCGGGGGCTGGAGCTGCTGTACTGGCTGTCTCTGGAGCTCTGCGCCCGGGAGCTGCCCCACACCTTCGTGGCCGACAGTCTCTATGACGTGGGAAATGAAGCGGAGGGCGTTGAGGCGCTCTGCACCATCCTGGCAAAGCCCATGGACAAGCCCTGTCCCTTCGACCCCGCGGGGGCCCGCTGCGTCTTCCTCATCACCGACGGGGAGGTGGCGGTCAAATGAACCGATTGCTGAACCGCCTGACCAACCTGGTTTTGCTGGTTCTGGGGATCTTCTCCCTGGTCTCCCTGATGATCGACAGCTTTGGCTGCCGGGTCGCCCCCTCCTTCTGGATCTGGCTGCTGCTGGCCTGCGTGCTGCTGTGGTACGCCGGCACCTTCAAGCGGGGGATCTGGATCGGCATGCCGCTCTGCGCGCTGCTGCTCTACGGGGCGTACCGCTTTTTCGGGCGGGACCCCTGGCCGGAAGCCCAGGATCTGATCGACCGGATCTCCGGCGCCTTCTATTCCCATATCACCCACCCGGGCAGCGCCTATCCCTATGCCAATTACACCCAGGCCCACTCGCTGGTGTTCCTTCTGGTCGCCTTCTTTCTGGCGGCCTATCTGATCTCCGCGCTGACCTCGCGGAATCTGCGCATCTCCCTCTCCATGCTGGAGACCCTGCCCATCTTCATCTGCTGCATCATCGTAAACGGCAGCGTTCCGGCTCTTGCCTCCGCCGGGATCCTCCTGTTCTGGTTTCTGCTGGTTGCAACCGGACCGGGCTATAATCCGGACGGAAGCGCCGGGCGCACTCTGCTCTGCTGCATCCTGCCCATCGCGCTGGTGCTGGGCGGCCTTCTGCTGCTGCACCGGCCGGAGAACTACGTCTATACCGAGTATGATCTGAAGCTCAGCCAGCGTTTTGAGCGTTACACCCACTGGTTCGATCTGCTGACCGGACGGAGCTCGGAAGCGGACGTCTATCTCTCCGACCCGGAGCACCAGGCGGAGTCCGATCAGCCCCGCACCCGCTATCACAGCGCCTGGGACGCGGAGGACAGCAGCATGCGGCTCAGCCAGGAGTACGACCACGAAAGCGCCCTGATCCCCCTGTTCGAGCTCCGCTCCGACACGGGCGGGAAGCTCTATCTGCGCACCAAATGCTACGGGGATTATCAGGGGACCGGCTGGCTCCCCGCGGAGGAGCTGAGCGCGGGCTCCTCCCTGCCCTTTACCGCCTTTGCGGTGTCCCAGTCGCCGGAGGGCGTCTCCAGGTCTGTGGAGGTGCGCACCATGGTGGACTTCGACACGCTCTGCATCCCCTACTACGCCGCCGTGTCCTCCGGCTCCGACGTGTTTGTGGCCTCGGAGGATCAGATCAACTACAAGATCAGCTACACCGAGTATCACGGTCTGTTTGAGGGGCTGACGCTGCCCGGGGACGCCGCGTCCTCCGAGCAGGTCTATCAGCTTCACGCCCACAACGCCTACGTCCGTCTGCCGGAGGAAACCCGGGCGGCGGCGCTGGCGATCTGCGCGGAGGCCGGGCTCCGGGCGGAGGATCCGGACATCATCACGGCGGTGGCCGCTTACGTCCAGCAGCTGGGAGATTACGACCTGGATGTGGGCGCCTACCCCTCCGACGACTATGCCATCTATTTCCTGACCCAGTCCCACCGGGGCTACTGCATCCATTACGCCTCGGCCGCGACGGTGCTCTACCGCGCGCTGGGGATCCCGGCCAGGGTGACGGAGGGCTTTGTGGCGGTGACCTATCCCGGCATCCCCACCGATGTTCTGGCCCAGGACGCCCACGCCTGGGTGGAGGTCTATCTGGACGGCGTCGGCTGGGTGCCGGTGGAGGTGACCCACGGCTCCGGCTTTGCCACCCTTGAGATGCCCGCCGCTCCCGATCCCACGCCGGAGCCCTCGCCGGAGCTGCTCCTGCCCGAGAGCGGAACCATGCCCGAGCTCTCCACCCCCCAGCCCACGCCGGGCGACAACGGCGGCGGAGGAGGAGGCTCCTCCGGGCCGGAGGAGACGGGAGGCGGCGCCGGGGAAGACGGCGGCTCCCGGAGCTGGAAGGCGCTGCTGATCCTCCCCTGTCTGGCGCTTGCCCTGATCCTCTGGTATCTCCTGGCAAGACTTCTGTTCGAGAGCCAGGTCAACCAGGCGGACGGACGCAGGGCCGTTCTGGCCTGCTGGCGCTACGCCAACCGGGCATCCCGCTTCGGCGGAGAGCTGCCGCAGATCATCGTCGACACCGCCGAGAAGGTCGCCTTCAGCCCTCATATGATCCGCAAGGACGAGCTGACCCAGTGCCGCCTGGAGCTGAAGGATCTGATCGAGCAGGTCTATCCGGGTCTGAACCCCTTCAACAAATTCCGCTTCCGCATCCTGCGCGGGATGAAATAAGCAAAAAAGAGACTGTTCCGAGGAACAGTCTCTTTTTTGCTTATTCTTTTTTGTCCCCGTCCCAGGGGAAGGGATCGTCCCAGGAGTGAGGCTCCTGCGGGGGCTCCGTGGCGGGCTCCTGCGGCTTCTCCCCGGGCTTTTCCTCGGGCTTCTGCTCGGTCTTCTCCGCCGGCTCGTCAAAGCGGGCGATCTTCCGGGCGGGGCGCTCGATGGTGCTGTCGCTGCGGGCCTTGCGGGCCTGTTTTTCACTCTCCGGCATGAACTCACCATGCTCGAAGAAGTAGTTGAACTCCTCGCCCTCCATGGTCTCATGGACCAGCAGGTACTCCGCGATGGCTTTCAGCTGCTCGGCGTGCTCGGTGAGGATCCGCTCGCACATCTGCGAGGCCCGGTCGAAGATGGCCTTGACCTCCTCGTCGATGGCGGCGGCGGTCTCCTCGGAATAGCTCTTGGTTTGGCCGAAGTCCCGGCCGATGAAGATGGAATGGCCGGAGCTGTCGTAGGAAATGGGTCCCAGCCGCTCGCTCATGCCGTACTTGGTGATCATGTCCCGCGCCATGGAGCTGGCATGCTGGATATCGCTGGAGGCGCCGGTGGAAATATCGTCCAGGAACAGCTTCTCCGCGACCCGGCCGCCCAGGGCGGTCACGATCCGCTCAAAGAGCTCGGCGCGGGTGGTGAAGTCCTCCGCGTCCTCCGTGGGCCGATAGAGGGTAAAGCCGCCGGCGGGCCCGCGGGGGATGATGGTGATATAGTGCACGGGGTCGGCGTGGGGGCAGAACTTGGCCGCCACCGCGTGGCCGGACTCGTGATAGGCCGTGAGCCGCCGCGCCTTTTCGGTGACCTTGCGGCTCTTCTTCTCCGGGCCCATCTGGACCTTGAGAATGGCCTCGTCGATATCCTCCATGGTGATGAAGCGATGCTTCCGGCGGACCGCCAGCAGCGCCGCCTCGTTCATCAGGTTTTCCAGATCCGCGCCGGCGAAGCCCACAGTGCCCCGGGCGATGCTGCCTAGGTTCACATCCTCCGCCAGGTGCTTGTCGCGGGAGTGGATCTTCAGGATCTCCTCGCGGCCCTTCACGTCGGGCAGGCCCACGTAGATCTGCCGGTCGAACCGGCCGGGACGCAGCAGGGCGTTGTCCAGGATGTCCGCCCGGTTGGTGGCCGCCATGACGATCACGCCCTCGTTGCTGCCGAAGCCGTCCATCTCCACCAGCAGCTGGTTCAGGGTCTGCTCGCGCTCGTCATGTCCGCCGCCCAGACCGCTGCCGCGCTGACGGCCCACCGCGTCGATCTCATCGATGAAGATGATGGCCGGGGCCACCTTCTTGGCCTGGTCAAACAGGTCGCGGACACGGCCGGCGCCCACGCCCACGTAGAGCTCCACAAAATCGGAGCCGGAAATGGACAGAAACTGCACGTTGGCCTCGCCCGCAACGGACTTGGCAAGCAGGGTCTTGCCGGTGCCCGGAGGGCCCACCAGAAGCACGCCCTTGGGGATGCGGGCGCCCATGGCGGTATAGGCCTTGGGGTCCTTCAGGAAATCCACGATCTCCGCCAGCTCTTCCTTCTCCTCATCGCAGCCGGCAACGTCCTTGAAGGTCTTTTTGTTCTTCTCCTCGCTGCCCAGGCGGGTGCGCGCCTTGCTGAAGCGGGCGACGCCGCCGGCGCCTCCTCCGCCCATCCGGTTCATCATCACATACCAGAGGACAAAGGCGCCCACCAGCAGGATCGCATAGGGGATGAAGCTGACCCACCAGGGGATGGCGCCGCCGGGTTCATACTCGAACTCGGTGATATAGCCCTCCTCGTACTGCTCCAGGATCAGCTCGTGGAAGTCCTCGTAGAACACGGAAAAGTTGTACAGGTCGTAGGACATTTCCGTGATCTTGTTTTCACTCTCATCGTCCGGAGACGCGGGGGTCTTGTCGCGCACCTCCAGCACAATGGTGCCGCCGCTGCTGTCCGGCACGAAATGGAAGGATTTTACGCGCTTTTCCTGGAAAATGGTAACCAGATCCGAATAATTTTTCACCTGATCGGGGTTCTGCGTCCTGGTCAGCAGCATGACGACCGCCACCAGGATGGCCAGCATGATCAGATAAAAGCCCAGGTCGCGGGATCTGTTGCGGTTTTGTTTCAAATGCAGTCACTTCCTTGTCTGTTCAGAGACCGCTCCGACCGGTCTCCACCGGGCATGCGTTGCCGGAAAATATCTTCTCAGCTATAGATTTCCGGTTTCAGCACGCCGATATACGGCAGATTCCGGTACCGTTCGTTATAGTCCAGGCCGTAGCCCACCACAAAGGCGTCGGGGATCTCAAAGCAGGAATAATCCGCATAGACCTCCGCCTTCCGGCGGGCCGGCTTATCCATCAGCGTGGCGATGGAGATGGAGGCGGGATGGCGCACCATCAGATAGTTCTTCAGATAATTCAGCGTGACCCCGGAGTCCAGAATGTCCTCCACCAGGATCAGATGCCGCCCTTCCACGTCCTCGTTCAGATCCTTGTTGATCTTCACGGCGCCGGTGGAGGTGGTCCCCTTGTAGGAGGAGACCGCCATGAAATCCATGGAGCAGTTGATGCTGACGTGGCGCATCAGGTCCGCCATAAAGATAAAGCAGCCCTTCAGCACGCCCACGAAGATGGGATCTTTCCCCTCAAAGTCCCTGGAGATCTGTTTTCCGATCTCCGCAACATGCCGCTCTATCTCCTCCGCGGAGATCAGAACGCGTTCAATCGCTCTCTCCATCTTGTCCCCCTGTATGCTCTATTTGTACGCGCAAAACAAGATCGCCCGCCTCGGGGCGGGCCCGCTCGTCCGCAGGATAGCCCGGCACGGCAAGGACGCCCCTCTCATCCCGAATGACCGGGGTCCTGTCCCGCTCCCGCTGGGTCAGGCCGGCCTCTCGAAAGAGATCGTGCAGGCTTTTGCCGCAGCTTCTCCCCTGGGGGTGGAAGCGATCTCCGGCCCGGCGGCCTGTGCAGGTTAGTGTACCACAAATACTCTCACATTTGAAGAGATAAGTTTTGAATAAGTCGTAAATTTCTCCCCGGTATTCCAGGCAGTCCACGTGGAGGATCAGCCCGGCCTCCGGCACGAAAACGCTCTCCCCGGGGCGAAGGGGCCGCTCCGGAAGGGTCACGGGCGCTTCCTCCGCCAGATAAAGCCTCCCCTGCTCCCTGCGAAGGCGCAGGCCGGGCAGATCCAGAAGGCCAAGGCCCTCTCCCGCGCAGAAGCGCAGCGCCGCCTCCACATGGGCAAGCGCCAGGCTCTTGGGACAAAGGCGGCGCAGGACCCGGGCTGACAGTGCCCGGGGCAGCTCCAGCAGCTCCCCCAGAGGCAGACTGTCCCCGGAATAATGGGCGGCAACGAAGGCCTCCGCCTGGGCGTCCAGACAGGCCTCATCCTCCCGCAGAAGGGCGGAGGAGCGCAAAATCGCCCGGGAGACCCGGGGGTTCAGCTCCCGCAGCACCGGAAGAACGCGATGGCGCAGGAGATTGCGACGATAGATCTCGCTCTCGTTGCTGCTGTCCTCCCTGTGGGGAAGGGCGTGCTCCCGCAGATAGTCTTCGATCTCTTCCCGGGTGGTATCCAGCAGGGGGCGCACGATCCGCCCCCTCCTCGGCGGGATGCCGGCAAGACCGGCCGCTCCCGCGCCGCGGCACAGGTTCAGCAGCACGGTCTCCGCATTGTCGTCGGCCTGATGGGCCGTGGCGATGCGGTCACAGCCAAGCGCGTCCGCGGTCCGCTCCAGAAAGGCGTAGCGGAGCTCCCGGGCGGCCTCCTCGACGCCGAGGCCTTTTTCCTTCGCGTAGGCGGCCGCATTTCCGTGCTCGACCGCGCAGGGGATCCCCCACGCGGCGCAGAGCTCTTCCGTAAAGGCGGCGTCTCCCAGGGACTCCTCGCCGCGCAGGCCGTGCTCGTAATGTGCGGCGAAAAGCTGCAGATCCGTCTGCCCCCGCAGCCAGTGCAGCAGGCAGACGGAATCCGCGCCGCCGGAGACGGCGCAGAGCACCCGGCTGCCCGCGGGGAGCAGCTCAAAGTCTCTATTCATCCTCGTGCCATCTCTCCACCGAGACAAAGGAGGTGTACTCCGGCAGCCAGTTCAGTTCCACCATGCCCGTAGAGCCCTTGCGGTTTTTCAGAATGATCGCCTCGGCCAGATTGGGGTTTTCGCACTCCCGGTTATAGTAGCCGTCGCGGTACAGGCCGATGACCACGTCCGCGTCCTGCTCGATGGCGCCGGACTCCCGCAGGTCGGAGAGCACGGGGCGCTTGTCCTGGCGGGATTCGTTGGCGCGGCTGAGCTGGCTGGCGCAGATCACGGGAACGTTCAGCTCCTTGGCCATGATCTTCATCATGCGGCTGATGTCGCTGACCGCCTGGGTGCGGCTCTCGTTGGACCAGGAATGACCGCTGCCGGCGGACTGCATCAGCTGCAGATAGTCGATGATCACCAGATCCAGCTTGGGGATCCGGCGGCACTGGGCGTTCATCTCCGAAACGGTGAGGGTGGGATTGTCGTCGATGCGGATGTCCGTCATGCTCAGCTGCTGGGCGGCGTCGGTGATATCCCGCCACTGCTGGGGCGTGAGCTGCCCGGTCATCAGATTCTGGGACGGGACCAGCGCGGCCTTGGACAGCAGTCTGCTGACCAGCTGCTCCCGGGACATTTCCAGGGAAAAGATCGCAATGGTCTTCCCCTCGTGCATGGCGGCGTGGAGGGCGATGTTCAGCGCGATGCTGGTCTTGCCCATGCCGGGACGGCCGGCGACCAGAATGAGCTCCGACTTGTTCAGGCCCAGGATCATCCGGTCCAGATCGGGCAGGCCGGTGGGGATGCCGGGGATCCGGTTGCCGGAGGCCGCCGCCTCGTTCAGATTGTCGAACACGTTCTGCACGATGCCGGAGATGGGCAGCAGGCCGCCCACGTTGCGGCCCTGGCGCAGAGCGTAGATCTTCCGCTCCGCCGCCTCCAGCATGGCGTCCGCCTCGCCGGTGCCCTCGCCCACCATCTTGTTGATCTCATCCGCGGTCTCGCCCAGGCGGCGCATCAAGGCCCGGTCCCGCACGATGGCGGCGTACTCCAGGACGTTGGCGGAGGTGGGCGTCATGCGCATGACCTCGGCCATGTAGCTGTCCAGCGTGTCCTCGTAGACCCCGCGGACCTTCATCTGATCCAGTACCGTCACCGGGTCGATGGTCTGCCCGTAGGCAAACATGGCGTAGACCGTCTCATAGATGTCCCGGTTGCGCTTGAGATAGAATTCGTCCGCCTTCAGCTTATCCAGCACATCCGGGATGCACTGGGGATCGATGAGCATGGAGCCGATGACCGCCTGCTCCGCCGCGGCGGAATAGGGTGTTTTCTTTCCTAAAAGCTCGTCCATTTGGCGCGCTCCTCACACAAATACTAAGAGAAAGGCTGCTTATTTATCCTCTACGACCAGAACGTTGATATTCCCGCTGACCTCGTAGCCCAGCTTCGCCTTGACGGTATAGCTGCCGAAGGCCTTGATGGGCTCGCTCTGGACGATTTTGTTCTTCTCGATGTCCATATCGAACTGCTCCTTGAGAGCCTTGCTGATGGCCTCGCTGGTGACGGCGCCGAAGAGCTTGCCGGAGCTGCCGGCCTTGGCGCGCACGATCACCTGCACGCCGCCCAGCTTCTTGCCGTACTCCTCCGCCAGGGCCTTCTCCTTGGCTGCCTGGGCGGCCTTGGCCTTCTCCTTCAGCTTCAGGGCGTTGAGGTGGTCCGGCGTGGCCTCGGCAGCCAGGCCCCGGGGGATCAGATAGTTGCGGGCGTAGCCCACGGAGACTTCCTTCATCTCGCCCTTCTTGCCCTGTCCTCTCACATCGGTATTGAATATGACTTTCATTCCTATCTCCTTTCCTTATAGGCTCCCCTGCAAGGGGAGCTGTCTGCCAAAGGCAGACTGAGGGGTCTCCTTTCCTTATAGGCTCCCCGAGGGGGAGGAGCGCTTGCATCCGCGACCGGGGCTTTGCCCCGCTTTTTTCTTCTCAGCCCAGATATTCGTCGATGGCGGCGCGCACCTTGTCCTGGGCGTCCTCCAGGCTGATGCCGGAGAACTGCACCGCCGCCGCGCTGCGGTTGCCGCCGCCGCCCAGCTTCTCCATCAGGATCTGCACATTCAGCTCGCCGATGGAGCGGGCGGAGGCGTAGATCTTTCCCTTCCCGTCCGGCGCGATGACGATGGATGCGTCGACGCCGGAAATGTTCAGCAGCTCGTCCGCCGCCTGGGCCGCCACGATCCGCTTCTGCGGCTCGCTGGGAGCGGCCATGGCCACGCTGCGATAGAGCGTGGCGCTCTGCAGGATCTTGTAGCGGGCGATGGTGTCCTCCATATCCGACTGGAAGAGCTTTTTGACCTCCGTGGTGTCGGCCCCCGCCCGGCGCAGCCAGGCGGCGGCGTCAAAGGTCCGCTCGCCGGTGCGCAGGGAGAAGCTCTTGGTGTCCAGCACAATGCCGGCCAGCAGCGCTTCCGCCTCGCAGCGGGTGATCTGGGTCTGGTCCGTGACCTCCTGCAGGATCTCCGTCAAGAGCTCGCAGGTGGAGGAGGCGTAGGGCTCGATAAAGCCCAGGGCTGCGTTCTGAATATACGTGGCGGCCACCCGATGGTGGTCGATGACCGCGACCCGGTTGCAGGCGGCAAGCAGATCCGCGTCCTCCACCTGCTCGGGCCGGTTGGTATCCACAACCACCAAAAGCGTCCTTGCGTCGGCAGTCAGCAGAGCCTCCTGGGTGCTGAGGAAGGCTTCCCTGTATTCCTTCTCCTCCCGCAGACGGGCAAGGAGAGATTTGGAGGCGTTGTGATCCTGGTCCAGCACGATGTGGGCCTTCACGCCGCAGGAGCGCGCCATGCAGCACACGCCCACAGCGGAGCCCAGAGCGTCCAGATCCGCAAAGCGGTGGCCCATCACAAAGACCTTGGAGGAGTCGCGCATCAGCTCGGCCAGGGTGTTGGCCATGACGCGGGACTTGACTTTGGTGCGCTTTTCCACCTCCAGGCCGCGGCCGCCGAAGAACTCAAAGCTCAGGCGGTTCTTGATCACAGCCTGGTCGCCGCCCCGGGTCAGGGCAAGCTCCACGGCCATGTCCGCAAACTGCAGCGCCTCGCCCAGGTTGGAGGCCTCCTCCCCCAGGCCGATGGAAATCGTGGCGTCCACCCCGTTGGGGCTTTCCACCCGATGGATCTGCTCCGTGATATGGAATTTCTCCGCCCGCATGGCGTCGATATTCCTCTTTTCAAAAAACGCCAGATAGCGGTCCCGGTCATAGCGGCGCAGGATCCCGTGGTAGGCGTCGCACCACTGGTGGAGCTGATCCTCCACCTGGTCCCGCAGGTCGTTGCGGGCGCGCTCGGGGAGATTCTTGCACAGCTCGTCCAGATTGTCGATCACGATGATGCCGGGAACGGGGCGGGAGCCCTCATATTCCAGGCGCACCGCTTCATACTCGGTCACATCGACCCAATAGGTCACGCCAAGGAAGCCTTCCTCCTCCCCGCTTTTCTCGGAGCGGACCAGATTCCCGTGGACCTGAAACTTTTTGCCGCTCAGCTCCAGGATGCTGGGATAGCACTTTTTCCCCTCCATGAGCCATTTCCCGTTGAATTCCGGCACCAGATCCGAGATCCGGGAATCGATGCGCTTTTTGGATACGCCGCACATGGAGAAAAACATGTCGTTGCCCCAGACGATCCGGGCGTCGTCCAGCTTGAACACCGCAATGGGCAGCGGGAAATGCAGGAGCGTACTGTTTTTGGCGTTTTCCGTGTCATAGGTCACAGACTCGATAAACGCCTCCAGCTGCTTTTCCCGGATCCGGCGGGCGATCAGCGAATAGGCCAGAAGCACCAGGATCACGCCGCCCTCGGCCGCCGCAAGCAGATACTGCTTGAAATACAGCGCGCCGACCGCAAACAGGATCATGAAAAAGAGATAGATCTGGACGCCCGGCTCGGAAAGCCGCTTAAAGGACTTGTTGGTTTTCAAGCGCCGCACCTCCTGTACTCCAATAATACGCCCATTAAACCATTGAGGTATTATACCAAAACTTGCCGCGCTTTACAACTAATAATTTTCTCAAGGTGGGGGATACTTCCGGGTAGAAACCGGGGTGTTTGCGCGGAGGTGGCGAATGAAGGCGATCGTATTGGCAGGCGGCGAGGGGACAAGGCTGAAGGCGGTGACCGGCCCGCTCCCCAAGCCCATGGTCCCCCTGCTGGGGCGCCCGCTGCTGGAGCATATCCTGCGCCTGCTGAAAAAGCACGGCTTCACCCGGGTCTGCGCCGCGCTGAAATACCGCCCGGAGGACATCCGCTCCGTTCTGGGAGACGGCAGCTGCCTGGGCCTCCGTCTGGAATACCGGGTGGAGGAGGGAGAGCTGGGCACCGCCGGGGCGGTGAAGAACTGCGCGGATTTCATCGGGGACGAGGACGTGCTGGTGATTTCCGGGGATGCGGCCTGCGACCTGGATCTCTCCGCGCTCTGGCGGCGCCATCGGGAGCGCGGCCCCGCCGCAAGCCTGGCGCTGCGCCGGGACGCGGCGCCTCTGCGCTACGGGCTGGCGGTCACGGACGCGGAGGGGGCCATCCGCGCCTTTGTGGAAAAACCGCGCTGGCCCCAGGTGGTCACGGACCTGGTCAACACGGGGATCTATGTGCTCTCCCCCCGGGCCCTGGACGCCATCCCCGCGGGACGGCGCTTTGATTTCGGGAAGGACCTGTTCCCCCTTCTGATCCGGCGGAAGGAGCTGCTGCTGGGCGTGCCGCTGGAGGGCTACTGGTGCGACGTGGGCACCCCCCTCTCCTACTACCAATGCTGCGCGGACGCCCTGACGGGAAAGCTGAACATCGAGCCGGGAGAGGGCTTTTGCCCGGCGGAAGAGCCCGAGGAAGAGGAGGGCGCGCCGGAGGGCTTTCTCCTGGAGCTGCCCTGCCGGGACCGGGCAGGGCTGATGGGCAGGCTCTCCCAATGGATGCTGGAGCTGCCCGCGGACTATTCCGACGGCATCCGGCTGCGCCGGGCGGGCTACGCGCTGCAGATTTGCCCGGAGAGCCGGAAGAGCGCCCTGCGCATCGCGGTGAAGGCGGATGACGCGGAATTTGCCAGAAGGCTTGCCTTCTCCGCCCGGGATCTGGCGAAGGCCCTGGATGATTGATGTGGAAAATCCGTTGCAAAAAGCCCGGCTTGATAGTACAATAAAAGCACCATCAAGCCGGGAGGGATCCATTTGGACATTGAGAAAGCCATCCACAATTTCAAGCTCCGCGGCTTTTCCGTGCAGCACTTCGCCGCGGGAGAAGAGGCCGCCGCCTATCTGTGCGGGCAGATCCGCAACACCACGGTGGGCATCGGCGGCAGCAAGACCGCGGACCAGCTGGGGCTGTACGAGAAGCTGAGCGAGCAGAACACCGTGTTCTGGCACTGGCGCGTCCCCGGGCCGGAGACGCTGAAGAAGGCCAACGCCGCAGCGGTCTATATCACCGGCGCCAACGCCATGACCGAGGACGGCGAGATCCTGAACATCGACGGGCGGGGCAACCGCCTGGCGGGCCAGGTCTTCGGCAGCAAGAAGCTCTACGTCGTGGCCGGGATCAACAAGCTCTGCCCGGACTTTTCCTCTGCCCTGGAGCGGGCCAGGAACGTGGCCGCGGTGGAAAACTGCAAACGCTTCGCCGGCAAGCAGCCCTGCCAGGTCGACGGCAAATGCCACGACTGCCGCAGCGCGGACCGGATCTGCCGGGCGCTGCTGGTGCTCTGGGCCCCCATGATGGACATGGAGGCCGAAGTGATCCTCATCGATGAAGAACTGGGAATGTAAGGAGGACGAATCATGATCAGACGATATGACGAGCGCATCCACGAGAAAAAGAAGATGTTCGGCGGCGAGGGCGAGGTGCTGTTCCACCGCATCCTGAACGGGCCGGACGAAATGCTGGGGAAGGGCCGCGTTTTCTCCCATACGGTGCTGGAGAAAGGCACGGAGATCGCCTGGCACGTGCACCACGGCGACATGGAGGTCTACCTGATCCTGAAGGGCATCGGCCTCTACAGCGACAACGGGGTGCTGCGGGAGGTCTCCGCCGGAGACGTGACCATCGTGCACGACGGAGAGGGCCACTCCCTCAAATGCATCAGCGACGAGCCGCTGGAAACCATCGCCCTGATCCTCTATACATAAGCTCCGCGGGGAGCGCAGGAGGGGGCGGGAGAATGGAAACGGGACCGAATTGGCGTTCCCTCCTTCTCCTGCTCTCTCTTTCTGCCTTTTTTGCGTTCCTTTCCCCCGGGGACGGGGGCATGCTGCGGGCCATCCTCTCGACCGCGGAAGATGCGGAGGCGTCTCTCCCCGCCGGGCAGGAGCTGGACGTTTATGTGGACGGCAAGCTGCTCGCCTCTCCCGGCTTCGGCGCAGCGGACGGGACCCGGCATTACGCGGTCGCGGCGGAATTCCTGGACGCGCTGGACAAGGATTTCTGGGCGGGAGAAAGCCTTTCCTGCGACCCGATCCCCCGGGCGGGGCGGGACTATCTCTGCATCGAGGACTTCTGCGCCGCCCACGGGATCTCTCTGTATCGGGAGGACGGCGAGGCCCGGCTCTGGTGCAGCTCCGCGGCGGGCGAATGGCAGGTGCCGGCGGGCTATTCCGTGCCGGTGCTGATGTATCACGGCGTGGGGGATGATCTGCGCCACGGCGCGGAGCTGGCAGTCGGCACGGAGGCGCTGGACGGGCAGCTGGCGCTGCTGCGGGAGCGGGGCTACACGCCCATCTGGTTTGAGGATCTCAAGCACGTGGACCGGATCGAAAAGCCGATCCTGCTGACCTTTGACGACGGCTATCTGGACAACTACACCGAGCTCTTCCCCCTGCTGCAAAAATACCGGATGAAGGCCACCCTCTTTATCGTAAGCGGCTATCTGGACAATCCCCACAATCTGAACCGGGAGCAGCTTTTGGAAATGCAGGCCTCCGGCCTGGTCTCCATCCAATGCCACAGCCGCTACCATCCGGATCTGGACACGCTGGACCGGGAGCGGCAGGTGGAGGAGCTCTGCTGGAGCAAGGTGGAGCTGCTGAAGCTGACCAACCGGGAGCCCTATGTCATCGCCTATCCCCGGGGGCGGCAGAACGAGGAGACGCTGGAGATCTGCCGGGGAGACTACCGCTTCGGCGTCAAAATGGGCGGCCCGGTCTATGTCACCGGGGACGATCCCCTGCTGATCCACCGCATCGGGATCTACCGCAGCACGACGCCGGAGGAATTCGCGGCGCGTTTCCCATGAAAACATGTAAACCGGGCGGCCATTCGGTCGCCCGGTGTTTTTCTGTTTCGATCAGCCCTGTTCGCTGAGATACAGGCTGACTCTGGTCTGGATCACCTTTGCGGTATCCTCTGCGCTGCGTTCGCCGGCAAAAAAGGCGGCGGCCTCGTCGTTCACGATCTGAAAAATCTCGGTGCTGCTTCCGGGCATGGCCTCAACGATCTCCAGCAGCGCCAGAAAACGATCCGCCTGCTCCCGGGTAAGCCCGTAGTATTCAAAGCTGATGCTTCCGCCGCTCTCGTCGGCCATGCCCATGCCGCCGCGGGAGAGGGGGATGCGCTGGCCGTTTTCATCCAGAAGGTACCGGCCGTTTTCATCCTGCATGTAATTGATGCGCATGGCGTCCTCCAGCTGCGCCTGGAACACGTCGCAGCGCAGGGGAAGGCCGTATTGATCGCTCTGGTACTCTTCCTCCAGGAACATGCGCAGGAATTCCCAGCCGGCCTCCTTGTCGGAGCAGGCGGCGCTCATCCCCAGGCAGTTTCTCAGCTGCAGATAGCTGCCGCAGCCGCTGCGGCAGGGGAAGCCGATATAGGTGCAGGCGCCGCCGAAAAACTGGTCGCAGTAGCCCAGATCCTCCAGGCTGCCGACGACGCTTTCCATCAGCATCTGTTCGCCCGCCGCAACCCGGATCAGCTCCGAGCCGTATTCCCCGTTCGGATCCAACTCGGCCGGGAATTGGGCGCAGAAGCGAAGCAGCTCGCAGAAATCTTCGTTGTCGAAGTCACAGCTGCCCTCCTGCCAGTTCACATAGTCGTTCATGCCCGTATACAGCATCTGCAGCAGCACCAGGTCCCGCGTGCTGGTTGGGCCCAGGATCGAGCAGCCCTCGGGCATGGCGTCGGCCGCCGCCTCCAGCTCCCGGATGGTCCAGCCTGGTTCGGTGCCGACCACAGTCGGGGCGCCGAGCAGGGTATAGACCGAAAAACCGGGCGCGATCTGGTACAGCTTTCCGTTCATCTCCATGGCTTTCAGGACGCTGGGCAGAAAATCCTCTCTCTGCAAAACCGGATCCTTGTCCAGATAGGGGTACAGGTCCTCCAGCAGTCCCTTGGCCGCAAGCTGCTCATAGGGCAGCCCCTGCAGCACCAGCAGATCCGGCATGTCTCCGCTCATGATCTGCACGTTGAGCCGGCTCATCCCTCCCAGGATCTCTTCCACGGAAGACCCGGACAGATATTCGGAATAATCCAGGATCTGAATCCGGACGTCCGGATGCCTGCGGTTGAAGCGGAGCACCAGCGGGCTCACTTCGTCCGGCGAGAAGGTCCCCAGGGTCAGCACGCGCTTTTCCTGCAGCGCGGAGCGCTCCGTTCTTTTGATCTCTACTTGGTCAAGCTCCTGCTGCTCTGCGCAGTAGCACAAAAAGCCGCCATCCTCTTTTGCGCGGAGCCAAAGCAGCCCCTCCGTGCCAAGATCGCAGTCCAGAAGGTCCAGGATCAGCTCCTCCCGCCTCTCGGCCGGACGGTAGCCGTAGAGCTTCGTTCCGCTTGTGTAAAAGAAGGCGTAGTCCCCGGCGCCGGTGTAGCAGCGCTCCGGCCAGTTCTGCATAGGGAAGCTCTCGCCGAGCTCTCCCCTGTCCGGATCCAGCACCGCGATCCGAAATCCCGCGCCCTCCGCGCAGGCGATCCCCACCCGGCCGTCCGGCAGCAGCAGCGCCTGACTTGCCCAGCCGTTCAGCTCCACCTGCCGCAGCAGCGCGCCGTCGGCAGAGAACACGAAGGCCGTCTCATTCGACGGGACCACCAGGCGGTCGGAGGAGTCCATGACGCCGCTGCGCCAGTCGATCCACGGGCTGTCCGGTCCCGTTTCCCAGTCCAGGGGAGCGGAGGAGAGGACCGCGCCGCTCCCGTCCAGGAAGCTGAGCCGGCAGCTGTTCTCCATCTGATAATAATCATAATACGCGGGGTCGTTCTGCTGCATTCCCTCCGGGCCGTCCCACCAGGATTCGTAATACTGCTCCACCAGAGCGAGCCGTCCGTCCTCCCGGGGGAACAGGATCTCGATATTCGCGCCGCATGCATAATTCTTGCGCTCGTCCTGCTTCGCAGGGGCTTCCAGCGTGAAGTCCAGGGGCCGAAGCTCTCCGTCCCGGCTGACGAAAAACAGCCTCTGGCCAAAGCTGTCGTATTGCCCCTCATACGCCGGCGTCTCCCCCTCGGGGATCTGCCCCACGGCGAGCCGCTCTTCGCTTGCGGCATAGAAGCCCTCCTCCGTGAAGCAGAGGGGCTGCAGGTCCCGATCCCCGTTCAGGGGGATCTTGTGAAACTCCGCCGTATAGACCAGCTCCGACTCCTGCTCCGTCTCCCGGGCCTCCGTGCCGCAGCCGGCCAAAAGGCAGAGCGAAAGACACATCAGAAACAGCACCGGCAGGAATTTCAGCTTGTTCGTTTTCTCCATTTTTCTCATCCTTTCGGGAAGCGGAGGCTGACCTTGAAGAGATCCCCGTCCACCTCGATTTCCAGGTCGCCCTTCTGCAGCTTCATCAGGCTCATGGCGATGGCAAGGCCAAGACCGTTGCCGTCGCTGTGCCGGGAGGCGTCCCCCTGCACAAAGCGCTCGGTCAGCTCCTGGGCGCTGAGATTCAGCGGCTCCCGGGAGATGTTGCGGAAGGTCACGCGGGCCTCCCCCGCCTGCTCCTGCAGGCTGAGATACACCCGGGTACCGGGCATGGCGTACTTCACGATATTGTTCAGCAGGTTGTCGAAGACCCGCCAGAGATGCCGCCCGTCGGCCTGCACCGTTACCGGCGTCTCGGGCTTCTGCAGAACCAGCTCCAGGCCCGCGTTTTCCAGCTTCTCGCCGTACTCCCCCGCGGTCTGATCCAGCAGGATCGAAAGGTCGCAGGGCTGCAGATCCACGGAGAGATTGCCGGTGGAGGCCTTGGACGCCTCGATCAGATCCTCGATGAGCTTTTTGAGCTTTGCCGACTGGCGGGACAGGACCTCCAGATACTCCTGCTGCTTCTCCGTCTTGGGCTCCTCCTTCTGCAGCAGGTCCACATAGTTTACGATGGAGGTCAGCGGCGTCTTGATGTCGTGGGAGACGTTAGTGATCAGCTCCGTGCGGAAGCGCTCGGACTTCATGCGCTGCTCCACGGCCTCGTTCAGCCCGTCCCGGATGTGGTTCAGGTCGTGGGCGTGGTCATTGAAGTCCAGAACCAGGTTCTTCTCGTCAATGGAATAATTCATGTTGCCGGAAGCGATCTCTTTCGCGCCCAGGCGCAAGCGGCGGAAGGCCAGCACCGCGTAGAGGGTGACGCCCGCAATCAGCAGCCAGAAGAGAAGCCAGAAGAAAGCGGTGCGGTTTTGGGACCAGACCGCGTTCATGCGGAAGATGAGATCGATGAAAGCCGCCGCGGCCAGGCCCAGCCCCCATTTCCAGAGGATGGGCAGATTGCGGAAGACGGCCGTGACGCCCCGCCGGAGCCAGCGGAAGAAACGGACAAGCAGACAGCCGCTCCACAGCGTTCCCAGCTTCACCCGCACGGCAAAGCTCAGGCACCAGAGCAGGAAGCTCAGCCCGATGAGCAGGATGCAGGGGATCAGGGCGAACAGGATCTCCGGCCAGTCAAAGCCCGCCAAGATCGGCGTCATGAAAATGGCAATGGCGGCGATGATCAGAAGGGTGAACACATCAAAGGGGATCTTTTCCACATAGGAGGGCACGATCTTCTCCGTCCCCTTTCGGTGGCCGGCGGCGCAGAGCAGGAAGATGAAGACCAGGATCCCCAGCAGGAAGCACAGGATGGCGCACCAGAGGAAGTCATGGCGCCAGGAATAGAGGAGCTGCGCCTGGTAGATCTGCGTTTCAAACGCGCTCTGCTCCGGCTGCTCGGCAAGCACATAACCCGTCACGGTGATCTCATGCTGCCGGAGCCAGTCTCTCGCCTCGCCTTCGCTGGGAAACTGCTGCGTTTCTCCGCTCGGCAGGAGGCTTACGACCCACACCTCTTCCGTCTCCTCCGGCTCTTCCGTCGCGGGCATATCGGAAGCGGCAGAGGGCGTCGGTGTGGCGGGAGCAAACGTCGGGCGGGGAGCGACCGTCGTCTCACCGTCGGAAAACTCGTACTCGTTTTCCCCGACGGAATAGAGGCTGTAATCCGGGCTGAAGCTTCTGGTGATCTCCAGGATGATCTCAGCCCCTTCAAAGTCGGAGTACAGCTCCTGCCCCCTGCCGTCCAGGACCCGGATCTGCAGGCCGCTGTAATGGGAGGCGTTCTCCGGCTTCGTGCCGCGGGTGATCGACCAGCCGATCTCGTTGATCATCCCCTCCGCCTTGTTGCCGACCATCCGGTAGAGAAAGCTCTGATAGCCGGAGCTGAAGACGTTCCCACCATACACCTGGACCGTGCCGATGAATGACAGCGTAAAGCCCAGCGCCAGCACGCAGAGCAGGATCACCGCGATCAGCTTGGCCGCAAAGCTGCCGTATAGTTTTTTCATAGCGATATACCTCCTTGGAGGGCGATTCGTGAATCGCCCCTACGATTGGACCGCAGCCCCTCGATGCGGCCGACCAATGGTCGGCCCTACGGTTTACGGGCCGCCGAGGGCGTCGGCCCCTACAATCTCTCTTCTCTTTTCACGCTTCACTTTTCACTGATCTTGTACCCCTGGCCCCAGACCGCCTTGATATAGCGGGGGTTGGCGGGGTCGATCTCCAGCTTTTCCCGCAGGTGACGGATGTGGACGGCCACGGTGCTCTCGGCGCCGTAGGGCTCCTCGTTCCAGACCTTGCGGTAGAGATCCCGGGGGTGAAAAACCCGGCCGGGGTTTTGCATCAAAAGCTTCAGGATCTCATACTCCCGGGGGGTGAGGCTCACCGGCTCCCCGTCCACAGAGACGGTCTTGCTGCCGTCGTCCAGGGTGACCGCGCCGATGCTGATCACGCTCTCCCGCACCGCGCCGCCGCCCAGATGCAGATAGCGCCGGAGCTGGGAGCGGACCCGGGCCTGCAGCTCCACGGGATTGAAGGGCTTGGTGACGTAATCGTCCGCCCCCACGTTGAGGCCCAGCACCTTGTCGGTATCCTCGCTCTTGGCGGTGAGCAGGATCACCGGGACGTTGGAGAATTCCCGGAGCTTGGCCAGGGCGCTGACCCCGTCCATCACAGGCATCATGATGTCCAGCAGCACCAGATGGATGTCCTCCCGGTCCAGGATCGCCAGGGCCTCCCTGCCGTTGGCGGCGGCAAAGGTCCGATAGCCCTCGGCCTCCAGGTAGATCTTCAGGGCGGAGACGATATCCTTTTCGTCGTCGCAGATCAGAATGTTGTAGCTCATG
This sequence comes from Oscillospiraceae bacterium, assembly GCA_017428565.1. Classification (GTDB taxonomy): domain Bacteria; phylum Bacillota; class Clostridia; order Oscillospirales; family Oscillospiraceae; genus Limivicinus. The sequence goes on along the minus strand of JAFRQP010000022.1, from coordinate 223 downwards.
TGCATCCCTCAGCTTTCAAGTGCATTATACCCTCCCGGTCTTTAAGAACCAAGAGGGTATTGTTTTAAGAAATGTTTAAGATGGCAAAGGATCCTCACTCGTCCAGCTTGAGGACGGCCAGGAAGGCCTCCGTGGGGATCTGGACGGTGCCCAGCTGGCGCATCTTTTTCTTGCCTTCCTTCTGCTTTTCCAGCAGCTTCTTCTTGCGGGTGATGTCGCCGCC
>JAFRQP010000021.1 GCA_017428565.1 Oscillospiraceae bacterium | reverse complement strand
TGCTGGATCTGTTCCCGCACAGAGCATGAGGAGACGACCGTGAAGAAGATCAAAGGTGTATTTTTTGACCTGGGCGGCACCCTCCGCATTGCGGAAAACGTGCCCGAGCACCAGGAAAAGGCCAAACGGCGCATGGCGGAACTGGCGGGCTACGAGGACGTCGACGCCTTCATCGACATGGTGGAGCAGCGCTATCTGCCCTATCGGGATTGGGCCCTGGGCGAGATGAAGGAGAGCAGCGATTTCGAGCTCTGGCACAAGTGGCTCCTGCCGGAGTTGGACGAGGAGAAGGTTCGGAGGATCTGCCACGAGATCACCTTCCAGTACCGCCAGGTCAAGGGCCTGCGACATGTGGTGGAGGGCGGACGGGAGGTCATCGAGACCCTCCACGCCAGGGGCTACAAGCTTGGCATCATCTCCAACCTCATCGGCGAGTACGAAATTCCAGAGTGGCTGAAGGCTGACGAGCTGGACAAGTATTTCGACGCGGTGATCCTTTCTCCGGTGACGGGCCTGCGCAAGCCTGATCCGCGGATGTACCTGCTGGGCTGTGAGCAGCTCGGCCTGGAACCCGGCGAATGCGCCTCTGTGGCGGACAATCTGGATCGGGACATCACCGGCGCTATCGCGGCGGGCATCGGGGCCAACATCCTCTTCATCAGCCCGGAAAAGCTAAAGAAAAAGATCATCACCGACGCCAATCGCCCCGATTACATTGTGCATCGCTTTCTGGACATTCTGGATCTGCCGATTCTGCAGGGAGGTATGTGATGGATCAGAACATCAATACGATATTTGTGGATCTTGGGGACACCTTCCGGGTCATCCGCAAGGATCCGGCCTATGAGCTGGAGGCCAAGGCCTGCATTACCCGGTGCCTGGGCACCGATGAAGACCCGATCAAGTTTTATAAAAATGTGATCGAGCCCCGCTATGACAAGTATCGGGAATGGGCCCTGCATTTCTACTGCGAGGCGCCGGTGAAGGAGCTCTGGACCCGTTGGCTGGCGTATGACTTCCCCCGGGAGCGGGTGGAGGCCGCAGCGGATGAGATGACCTATGCCTATCGCCGCACCAAAGGCGAGCGGGTGGTCACCGACGGCGGCGTCGAGACCGTGAAGGAGCTATTCGCCCGCGGCTATACGCTTGCCATCGTCAGCGATCTGGTGGGCACGCATGAGGTCGATGAGTGGCTGGATCGTGACGGCTTGCGCCCCTATTTCAAGAGCGTGCAGCAGTCCTCTGTGTGTCTGATCCGAAAGCCTCACCCCGCTATCTATTACTACGCTTTGGAAGAATGCGGCTCAGATCCCAAGCGCACCTGTTACGTGGGGGACAATCTGAACCGGGATATCGTCGGCGCCAAGGCCGCAGGCCTGGGTATGACGGTGGCGGTGCAGTACCCCGGCAAGAAAGCGCAGACCGTCACCGATGAGAACCGACCGGATCGGTTTATCACGCATTTTTCACAGCTGCTGGACATTTTCCCGCCGCTGCGTTGAAGGAGGAAGACAGTATGTTTGACAAAAGCTTTCACGGAGGCGAGGCGCTGGCCAGGGCGGTGGAGAAGGCCTATACCCAGGGGCAGACCGATTACTCCCTGGAGCCCATGGTTCTCGTGGATGAGAAGGGTGAGCCTGTCGGCAAAATCAAAAACGGCGACCACGTGGTGTTCTGCTGCCGCCGGGGAGAGCGGGAGATCGAGCTGACCGAGGCCTTTACCGAAGCGGATTTCCCCCATTTTGAGCGTGAGTATCTGGATAAGCTGGATTTCGCGATCATGACTATGTATC
>JAFRQP010000020.1 GCA_017428565.1 Oscillospiraceae bacterium | reverse complement strand
GGGCGGCGGCCCCGGCGGCTTCGGCGGCGGGCCCGGCGGCGGCTTCGGCGGCGGACCGGGCGGCGGGCCAGGCGGACGGCGCTGACGCCCGAGCCGGACAACAGACACAAGTCAACAGACAACAGCAACGGGACCCGAGGATTCGGGTCCCGTTGTTTCGTATTCTGTTTTCCTCCGGGTTCAGCTCAGCGGCAGCGCCGCCGTCACGGTCAGGGAGAGGCCGTCCTCGGACTCGGCCCGGATCCGGCCCTTGTGGGCCTCCGTCACGGCCTTGGCAATCGCCAGGCCCAGACCGAAGCCGCCGGACTCGGAATTGCGGGAGCTGTCCTCCCTGGCAAAGCGCCGGAACAGCCGCTCCGCGTTCCCCTTCTCCATGGGCGCCGTGGTGTTGCGGACGGTGAGCCGGGCGCTTTTGCCTCTCTGCTCCAGGCTGAGCTCCACGCTCCCCTCCTCCGGGGAATACTTCATGGCGTTGTCCAGCAGGATGGAGACCAGCTTGGCCAGGGCCTTTTCATCGCCGTTCACCCGCAGCCCGGGGGCGACGGAGGCGGAAAAGCGCCGGTTCTTCGTCCGCGCCAGGGCCTGGAAGGAGCGGGCCGTCTCGTCCACAAGCTCGGAGAGGGAGAATTCCTGCATCTGCAGCACGGCGTTCTCCTCCTCCATCCGGGAGAGATAGATCAGGTCGGAGGTGAGCTCCGCAAGCCTGCCTGTCTGTCTGCGGATGTCCGCGATCCACTCGTTTTCCTCCTCCAGCTCGGCCTGCAGCACATCCGCGTCCGCCCGGATGATGGTGATGGGGGTTTTCAGCTCGTGTCCGGCGTCGGTGATGAAGCGCTTCTGCTTCTCATAGCTCTCGGCGATGGGGCGCACGATCCGCCCGGAAAAGAGCAGCAGGAGCAGGAAGACCGCCAGGGTCCCGGAGAGAGAGATGCCGACGCTGGCAAGCAGAAAGTCGCGGAAGGTGGCAAGCTCCCGCTCGCAGTTGAGGAAGAGCAGCATGGTCTCCCCGTCCAGAACCGTGCGGCGGAAGCGGTAATCCCCGCAAAAGCCCTTTTCCTTCCCCGCCGCGTACATTTCCTCGGCCAGGGCGGCGGCCTCCTCCTCGCTCATGGAGGCCAGATTGTCCAGATTGAGCCGGGTGAGGGCGCCCTCGGCGCCGAAGCAGGCCGTGAAATAGCGGGACTGATAGGCCAGCTCGCCGCTGCCGCCGCGCCGCTGGTCAAAGGGGCCGCCGTCCTGCCCCTCGACGGGCGGGAGCTCCGGCGGGGCGTCCTGCCCCTCGGCGGGCGGGAGCTCCGGCTCGGGCGGGACGTCCTGCTCCCGGAACATCTGCCGGGGAAAGGCCCCCCGGTTTTCCGCCAGGATCTGCAGCGTAGCGTCCGCGTTCGCCGCAAGGCCCCGGTAGTTGAGCACGTTGATCGCGCCGATCAGCACCAGCAGGACCAGGAAGACCGCGGCGACGGCGGCGGAGACGAACTTTTTCCGGAGCTTACGGATCATGGCTGCACCTCCAGATAATAGCCCAGGCCCCGCCGGGCTTTGATCTCCACGTCCGCGCCGATCCCCTTCAGCCTCTTGCGCAGCGCGGAGATATACACCCACACGATGTTCAGCTCCGCCTCGCTGTCAAAGCCCCAGATGCGGTCCATAAAGCTCTCGGTGGAGATGAGCTTTCCGGGATTGCGCATCAGCATCTCCATCATCTGGAACTCCTTGCCGGCCAGCTTCGTGCCGCCGCCGGGGCCCCGCAGCTCGTAGCCGGCGCAGTCCAGCGTGACCTGCCCGAAGGAGAGGGTCTTGTCCGCCTGGACGGAATGCACCCGGGTCATGGCCCGGATCCGGGCCAGCAGCTCCTTCATGTCAAAGGGCTTGGTCAGATAGTCGTTGGCGCCGCTGTCCAGCCCGGTCACCCGGTCGTCGACCTCGGCTCTGGCGGTGAGCAGCAGCACCGGGGTGCCGTCGCCCCGGGCGCGCATCCTGCGCAGCACCTCAAAGCCGTCCAGCTTCGGCATCATCACGTCCAGGATCGCGCCGTCATAGTTCCCCGTCTCCAGATAGTCCAGGGCGCTGAGCCCGTCGGACACCAGGTCCACGGAATAGTTGTTCTTGACCAGGATGGCCGAAACGGCCCTGGCCAGGGATTTTTCATCTTCGGCATACAGAAGTCTCACAGGCTTCACCTCAAATCGAGCGGCGTGCTGCGTCGTCGGGCAGGGGCGTCGGGCCCTTCGCCGCCCATCCTCAGAATACCACAGCCGCGGAAAAAACGCACGGTTTTTTTCGCGGGAAGCCCGGATCCTCCCCCGGCGGGAAGAAAAATGCAAAAAATGCAAAAATTTTTCTTGCATTTGCCCGGGACCTCTGCTATTATGTAAAAGCTGTCTTTCGGGCTGAAAGCAGTAAACACAAGCAAGGAGGTGCTTCAACTTATGGCAAAGTGCCAGTTCTGCGACAAGGACGTGGCCTTCGGGATCAAGGTCAGCCATTCTCACAGACGCTCCAACCGTACTTGGAAGCCGAACGTGAAGCGCGTCAAGGCCATCGTGGACGGTTCTCCCAAGCATGTTTACGTCTGCACTCGCTGCCTGCGCAGCGGCAAGGTCACCCGCGCTGTGTAATTATCTGATTACCCGAAACAAGCCTGTCGTCTGAAACGACGGGCTTTTTCGGTATTATCGGGCTTTTTGCGGGACGCCGGATCCCCCAAGACCGACACCCCCTCAGTCTGCTTCGCGGACAGCGTCCGCCTTGCGGTGCCCGAAAAACGCTGCGCACATTCGTTTGCTTGCGTTTTTCGACCGCTGCGGTAATTCCGGCTTCGCTTCTTCCGCCACCGGCGGCGCGAAGCCGCAATTTCCCCGGAGGGGGAGCCTACAAGGAAGGAAACCCCTCAGGCGCTTCGCGCCAGCTCCCCTTTCAGGGGAGCCTATAAGGAAGGAACCCCCTCAGTCACGGCGCTTGCGTGAGACGCGCCGTGCCAGCTCCCCTGAGGCAGGGGAGCCTACAAGGAAGGATTTATTTGTAAATGAAAGAAGAAATCTCCTGGCGGGAGTATTGGGATCTGCTCCATCACCCCCGCGATATCATGCGGCCGGAATACCGGCACCTGCTCCTGCTGCTGTACTGGCCGCTGGAGCTGGCCTTTTTCACCATCTCCGGCCGCCTCCCCTGGGAATACCACCCGATCTACTGCGCGCTGGACGACAAGATCCCCTTTCTGGAGGCCTTTGTGGTCCCCTATGAGCTGTGGTTCCTCTGCGGCGCGTTCATCGTGCTCTTCACCCTGCTCTACGACGTCCCCTCCTTCCGCAAGTTCATGTGGTTCATGATCGTGAATATCCTGATCGCCGGCGCGGTCTTTATGATCTATCCCAACTACTTCCCCGGCCGCCCGGTGCAGGAGGCCGTGGGCTGGCCGGCGTCCATCGCAGACAATTACGCGGCTATGCCCCGGAAGAACCTGTTCACCTGGATGCTGAGCTTTATCTACTTCACCGACCCGCCCCGCAACGCCTTCCCCTCGGAGCATGTGGCGGTGGCGCTGGGCATGGTGGCCGCCGTGCTGCACTCCCGCAAGCTCCGCCGGCACTGGCTTTTCTCCCTGCTCTTCATCCTGCTGCAGCTGGTGATCTGCGCCTCCGTGTGCTTCACCAAGCAGCACTCCTTCCTGGACGTGGTCGGCGCCCTGCCCGTGGTGCTGCTCTCCTATCTGCCGGTCTATGTCCCCTGGAAAAAGCTGTTCCGGCGGAAAAAAGCCGCCGTCGCCGCGCCGGAGAGCCCTCCCCTTTCGTGATTATCCCCACGATCTGCCCGAAACACCCCCTCGGGCAGGTCGTTTTTTGTCAAATGGGAGAATCCGCGGAGAGCGATTGACAAAAAATGCCCTATGCTGGTATATTACTTCTATCTTTTTAAGGATTTGGACTCTCTCTGGAGGATCTGTCGATATGGACATTTTTGAAAAATGCAGAAACTACACCCTGGCAAACGAGACCCGGGCCCTGGGGATCTATCCCTATTTTCACGCTCTGGAATCCCGGCAGGATGTGGAGGTCGTCATGGAGGGCAAGCGCCGCATCATGCTGGGCTCCAACAACTACCTGGGCCTTACCACGGAGCCCTCGGTGGTGGAGGCCGGCATCCGCGCCTTTGAGCAGTACGGCAGCGGCTGCTCCGGCTCCCGTTTCCTCAACGGCACCCTGGCGATGCATCTGGAGCTGGAGCGGGAGCTGGCGGACTTCGTGCACATGGAGGACGCCGTCACCTTCTCCACCGGCTTCCAGTCGAACCTGGGCATCATCAGCGCCCTGGTGGGCCGGGGCGACTATGTGATCTGCGACCGGGAAAACCACGCCAGCATCTATGACGGCTGCAAGCTCTCCTACGGCAAGATGCTGCGCTACCGCCACAACGATATGGAGGAGCTGGAAAAGCTGCTCTCCCGCGTGCCCGACGAGGCGGGCCGCCTCATCGTCACCGACGGCGTCTTCTCCATGGGCGGCGACATCGCCAGGCTCCCGGAGATCTGCGCTCTGGCGGAGAAGTACGGCGCCCGCGTCATGGTGGACGACGCCCACGGTCTGGGCGTCATCGGCGAGGGCGGCCGGGGCACCGCCAGCTACTTCGGCCTGGAGGACAAGGTGGACGTCATCATGGGCACCTTCTCCAAGTCCCTGGCCAGCCTGGGCGGCTATATGGCGGCCTCCGAGCAGGTCTGCGACTACGTGCGCCACAACTCCCGCCCCTTCATCTTCTCCGCCTCCATCCCGCCCGCCGCCTGCGCGGCGGCCCTGGCGGCCCTGCGCTATCTGAAGGCCCATCCCGAGCGGCCCCGGCGTCTGCTGGAGCTGGCCCGCTACGCCCGGGGGAAGCTGAAGGCCGCCGGCATCCCCATCCGGGAGTCGGACGATACGCCCATCGTGCCCATCTACACCTATGAGCAGCTCCGCACCCTGGAGAAGAACCGGGAGCTCTACGACGCGGGACTCTATGTAAACCCCGTGCTGCCCCCCGCCTGCGCCCCGGGCGAGTGCCTGCTGCGCACCAGCTACATGGCCACCCACACCGAGGCCCTCATCGACGAGGCAGTGGACATCGCCGCCCGGATCCTGCTGAAGGACTGAACCCCCATCTATACAGAAAGCAGAGCAAAGCGAAGCTTCGCTCTGCTTTCTCTTTTCTGCCGTGCTGACCCTCCCCCGGTATGCGTATTTATTGTTTTTCGATATTTTATCGTTGACAAACGATGTTTCCTGTGCTATGCTTGCGGCAGATAGGAGGGAGAGAGATGCAGGATTGGCTGAAAAGCAAAAGTATTCTGTTCTCCAAGCTGGGCGTGCTGATCTTCGCGGGGCTGCTGGCCGCGCTGGACATCGGCGGCTGGTGGATCGTCCGCTGGTTCGGCAATCTGCGGCATCTGCCGCGGCAGAACAGCCTGGGGATCCTGATCGCGCTGTATCTGTGCAGCGTGTTCGGGTGGATCCTGCTCTGGTCCATGTGGAAGCTGCTGCGGAATCTGGGTCGGGGCCAGGTCTTCACCGAGGCGAACATCCGTCTGCTGCAGCGGGTAAGTCTGTGCTGCGCGGCGGCGGCCTTCATCTGCGCCATGGGCGTTGTGGTCTATACGCCGTTTCTGATCCCGGTGGCTGCGGCGGGCTTCATGGCGCTGATCGTGCGGATCGTCCGCAACGTGTTCCAAAAGGCCCTGGAAATGAAAAACGAACTGGATTTGATGATCTGATATGGAAATACGCGTCAACCTGGATGTGATGATGGCTCGCCGGAAAATCCAGAGCGGCGATCTGGCCGAGCGCATCGGCATCACCCCCGCCAATCTGTCGATCCTCAAGACCGGGAAGGCCAAGGCCATCCGCTTTTCCACGCTGATGGCCCTGTGCCATGAGCTGGACTGCCAGCCCGGGGATCTGCTGGAATTTATCGACGACGCCCCCGGGCAAGGAGATCACTGACCTCAAGGCCCTCCTTGCCCGAGGAGATGCCCCGCAGCGCCGAGCAAGGCTCGGCGGCACACGGGCGCGGGGATACGAAGAACAAGGAATATCCCCCAGTCATCCGCCTTCCGTGAGACGGCGGCTGACAGCCCCCTTTCGGCAAGGGGGCCAATACGGAAAGGAGAATTTCATATGAACGAACACCCATTGCCGGGGGGCTCCGCGCCCGCCGGAGAAATTTCTGCGCCCTTTTCGCCCGGGCGCTGCCCCCTCTGCGGGGCTGTGGCCGAGCCCGGCACCGCTTTCTGCATCGCCTGTGGGACGCCTCTCGCGCAGCCGGAGGCTGCGGCGCCCGCCGCCTCCCCCCTCCCGGCCTCCAAAGCCTTCTCCGCCTCCCGCCGGGAGATCATCGCCGCCTTCGTCAGCTACGTGCTGGCCTGGATCTATCTCTGGAGCAGCACGCTGTTTCTGGGCGGAGCCGACGACGGCGGCCGGCCGGTCTGGTCCCTGGTCTTTACGCTGGGCTTCGTTGCGCTGGCGGAGCTGCTGTTCCGGGACGTGAAGCGTCCCCGGGAGAGCTGGGTATGGCTGGGCTGCATGGGGCTGATCCTGGCGGGCATCCTTCTGGAACGGGACGCCGTCTGGGGCGAGGGGGCCTTTCTGCTGCTGCCCCTGTTCCTGCACCTGGCCGCTATGTGGTGGGTGCTGAGCCGCAGCGGACGGCTCAGCGAGGGAAAAAGCGGCCATCTTCTGCCTCTGGACGCCCTGCACGGCTTCCTGCTCATCCCCTTCAAGCACTTCTACCTGCGGCTGCGCACGGTGATCTTCGCCGTCGGCCGGCCCCTCCGCAGCCGCCGCAGGGTAAAGGGGATCACCCTGCTCTGGTCGATGCTGGCGCTGCTGGTGGCCCTGTCGCTCTTCGCCCTGGCCGTTTCCCTGCTGAGCGACGCGGACGCCGGCTTCGGCAAGCTGATAGGCCGCGTGGGCGACTGGTTCCGCTTTGAGGACCCGACCTGCCTCTACCGTTTCCTGCTGAGCCTGCCGGTGGGTCAGTTCCTCTTCGGTCTGCTGGCCGGCGCCGGACGGGAGGAGCCGGAGAAGCTCCGACAGCGGGGCGAGGAGCTCTGCCGCTGGCTGGAGCGCCTGCGCAAGGTGCCGAACCTGGTCTGGTCGGTGCTGACGGGGGCCTTCTGCCTGCTGTACCTGCTGTTCTTCGCGGTGCAGAGCCGCTATCTCTTCGGCGCCTTTACCCGCAGCCTGCCGGAGGGCTTCATCGTGTCGGAGTACGCGCGCCAGGGCTTCTTTGAGCTCTGCCGGGTCATGGGCATCAACTTCGTCCTGCTCTGGCTGGTGACCCGGGTGAGCCGCCGCCCGGTCCGGGAACACCGGCCGACTCTGATCCTCTGTCTGATCCTGCTGGCGGAGAGCCTGCTCTTCGCGGTGGTTGCCTTCTCCAAGCTGGCCCTGTATATCGACTGCTTCGGCTTCACGCCTCTGCGGCTGCAGAGCACCTGGCTGGTCTGCGTGCTCTTCGCTGGCTGTCTGGCCGCGCTCTGGACGCTGCTCACGGGGAAAAAGAGCTTTCGCGCCTGGCTCATGTTCTCCGCCCTCAGCCTGAGCTTTCTGTGCCTGCTGTGACCCCGGCGGCAAAAAACGGCTCCTCACGACCTGCGCGATCGTGAGGAGCCGATTAATTTGTGTATTGCTCAAAACAGCAGATTTTTGAAGCAGAGCATGGGCTCGTTCTTGTCGTAGTTCCAGCTGTGGTGGGCGTCGCCCCGGCAGTGGCCGGCGTGCTCGCAGCCGGCGCAGAATTCCGAACCTTCGCAGAGATCCCGGCGGAAAAGCTCGAAGCGATTCTCCCACAGGTCCTTGAAGCGGCTCTCCCGGATGTTGCCCTGAATGGTCTCGGGCCGGCGCTCGATGTCCAGACAGGCGCCCACGTCCCCGTTGGCCATGATGCTGGCCACGTAGACCCCCGCGCCGCAGATCCAGTACCAGTCCCGGGTCTCCCGCTCCCAGGCCGGGCCCAGGTAGTGGCTGCAGCCGTAGGTCACGGGGTAGCCCTGCTGTCGCTTGTCCCGGATGAAGGAGAAGAGGCGCCGGTAATCCTCGTCAGTGAGCATCCGGCTGGGCCAGTCCAGCGCCCGGCCGATGGGCTCCAGATTGATGACCCGCCAGGAGTCGATATCCAGCCCGTCCATGATGGTAAAGAGCTCGTCCAGCTCGCCGATGTTCTCGTGGTTCACCACGGTGGTCACCTGAATGGCGTGGAAGGCCTTCTCGTCGATCAGGTTCCGGATACCCCGCATGGCAAGGTCGTAGCCGCCGGGAGTACCCCGCAGCTTGTCGTGGGTCTCCCGCAGGCCGTCGATGGAGATGGAGACCGTGCCCATGCCGGCCTCCGCCAGCCTGTGAGCCACCTCTTTGGTGATGAGGATGCCGTTGCTGGTCATACCCCAGTGAAAGCCCAGCTCATGGGCATAGCCCAGGATCTCGAAGAAATCCGGGCGCAGCAGGGGCTCGCCCCCGGTGATGCAGAGCTGCACCCGCTTCAGGTCGAAGTCCTCCTTCACCTGGTCCAGGATGGCCTTGTACTCGTCCAGCGTGAGCAGATCCTCCGGCTTCTGGGGCGTGCAGGAGCTGCCGCAGTGGAAGCAGCGCTCGTTGCACTGCAGGGTCAGCTCCAGGAAGAGGTTGCGCAGCTGGGGCTTGCCGTAGAGGGTGCGGACGTAGGCCTCCATCTGGTCCAGATGCCGTTCCTTGATGCTTTTCATCCCGGTCTCACCTCAGTCGTCCCAGCCCAGGTCCTCCGGCGGGCCGTAGATGCATTCCACGGGATCGTCCGCCGGGTCATAGTCGTCCTCAGGCGGGCCGTAGACCGGCGCGGGCTCGTCCTCCGCAGGATCGTAAATATCCCAGTCCGAGGGCGGGCCGTACACGTCCACGGGCTCGTCGTCCCCGGGGCGGTAGTCGTCCTCCCAATCGGGGGGCGGGCCGTAGACGGTCTCCACCTCGTCGCGGTCGGGGTGAAACCAGTTGCAGCCGGTGAGCATGGTGGCCGAGACCGCCGCCGCGCCTACGCAGGCGCCTACCCGCTTGGCCAGCTTGATCGGTTTTTTCTTCATGGAATAGCCTCCTTTTCGGGATGCTGTTTTGTTGATTATAGCATGCTTTTCGCGCCTTGTACAGTCCGGGAAGGGGCAAATCGCACTCCGCAGGCCGTTCTTGACTTTTCCGGACCGTATTTTATAATGAGGATAACACGGATCAGACGGCGAAACGCCGCAAAAAGTTTCGCCGCAGCATGCCCCAAAAAAAGGAGGATCGCCATGGCACAGAACACGGACCCCCGCCTGCAGCTGCAGGTGATTTATTCCATCTACGTCCGCGCCCACACCCCCGAGGGGACCTTCCGGGCCGTCATCCCCGACCTGGACCGGATCCGGGCCCTGGGGACGGACATCATCTGGTTCATGCCCATCCACCCCATCGGCGTGGAGGGCAAAAAGGGCAGTCTGGGCTGCCCCTACGCCAACCGGGATTACCGCAGCGTGAACCCGGCCTACGGCACGACGGAGGACTTTCGCGCCCTGGTGGACGAGATCCACGCCCGGGGCATGAAGGTGATGATCGACGTGGTGTACAACCACACGTCCCCGGACGCGGTGCTCTTCCGGGAGCACCCGGAGTTCTACTACCGGGACGAAAGCGGCAAGCCCGGCAACAAGTTCGGGGACTGGGCGGACGTGATCGACCTGGACTACCGGGTAAGCGCCCTCTGGGACTACCAGATCGAGAGCCTGCGCTTCTGGGCCGGCATCGTGGACGGCTTCCGCTGCGACGTGGCCTCTCTGGTGCCCCTGGACTTCTGGCGGGCCGCCCGGGCCGCCGTGGCGGAGGTGAACCCGGACTGCATCTGGCTGGCCGAGACCGTGCACCGCAGCTTTGCGGCCCTGGCAAGGCGCCTGGGCTTCAACGCCATGCGGGACACGGAGGCCTATGAGGCCTTCGACCTGGAATACGACTACGACATCCGGGAGGTCTCCGACAAGGTGCTGCGGAAATCCGCGCCCCTGTCCCAGTGGATCGACCTGCTGGAGTATCAGGAGGCGGTCTTCCCCGCCAACTACAACAAGCTCCGCTGCCTGGAAAACCACGACAATCCCCGCATCGCCTCCGTGATCCGGGACGGGGAGGCCCTGGTCAATTACACGGCGCTGCTCTACTTCCTCAAGGGGACGACCCTGCTCTACGCCGGGCAGGAGTGGGCGGACGAGCATCTCCCCAGCCTCTTCGAGCAGGAGCCCATCAACCGGGACACCGGAAAGGACCTGAGCCCCCTGCTGCGCCGCCTGGGGGAGATCAAGAAGCGCTGCTTTGCCCCGGAGGACGCCTTCTGGGGCCAGGCCGACGACGAACAGCGCATCGCCGTGCTGCGGCGGGGCGGCTGCGCCGGGGTCTTCTCCCTGGACGCCGCGCCCGGGGCCGTGAAGCTGGAGGGGCGGCTGGAGATCCCCGACGGGGTCTATGAAAACCTGCTGGGCGGCGAGCCCGTGCCGGTGCGGGGCAGGGAGCTGCTGTGCTCCGGCCGCCCGGCCATCTTCCGGCTCTGAGCACCGGAACCGCGAGAGGAGCTGTGACCATGAAAAGAACGCTGAGCATTCTGCTGATCCTGGCCCTGCTGGCGGGCCTTTCCGCCTGCGGCGGCGCAGAACCGGCCCCGGCCGCTCCGGAGGCAACAGAGACCCCCGCGCCGAGCCCGACGCCGGCGCCCGCGCCGGACTTCGCCGCCTGGCTCTCCCAGTGCGGCGGCGAGCCCGCCCTAAGCGGCGAGGGCGCGCCGGAGGAGGCCTCGGGCGCGGCGGGGGACTGTTATCTGGACGCCGCCGAGGGGAGCTGCTGGCTCAAAACCGAAGCCGGCTGGGTCAACTGCGGCAAATACGCCGAGGCCGGCTGCCATCTGGTGCGCCTGGAGGACGGGGAGAGCTCCCGTCTGCTGGTGGCACAGGACGGCGCCCTGCTGGCCGAGCCCGCCGCGGCGGAGAGCGGCAGCCGCCAGCTGGAGGGCTGGTTTGCCGGGGACTACGGCCCCGCCTGGGACTTCGCCGCGAACCCGGTGACGGAGGATCTGACCCTGCGGGCCCTGTATACGGACGCCGCGCCCCGGGCGGAGCCTCTGCTCACCCTCTCCGACCTGGAGGAAGAGAATTTCCAATCCACCGGCGTCAACGCCGTGCTGGTGATCTACGTCGCCTGCACCGACGGGCCGGAGCTGGACCGGGCGGCCTTTGAGGATCTCTTCTGCGGGGACTACGGCCGGGAGGATGAGCTGCGCTCCGCCGCCGCCTACTATCACTACAATTCCTGTGGGGCCGTGGAGCTGGAATTTCACTTCGTCTATCTGGATCCCGGGCTCAGCTCCGCGGAGCTGTACCGGAAGACCTGGGACGGCGGCTACGACTATGATCAGTCCGTCTTCCGCCAGGGCCTTGCGGCCTTCGAGGGGGACCCGAAGGAGCTGGACCGGGACGGCGACGGCTACGTGGACGGCGTGGTCCTCCTCTCCGGCGAGGACGTGACGAAAACCGTGGGCGACGGCGGCGAATACTACGCCTTCGGCGGCGGCTCCATGGGCACCATGTCCAACAAGCCCAATCCGGAGCGGCCGGAAATGCGGCTCTTCGTCGAAATGAGCGCTGCCCTGCTGTCAGAGCCGCTGGAGCCCTGCGCCCAGGGCACCGGCGCCCGGGTGCTGATCCATGAGCTGGGGCACGTGTTCGGCCTGATGGACTATTACGACTTCTACCCCTACGAGGACAGCATCATCGACGCGCTGGGCTGCTTCGACATGCAGTCCAACGACATGGGAGACTGGAACCCCTATTCCCGCTTCCTGTGCGGCTGGGTGGAGCCCTGGCTGATTGAGGAGGGGACGGAGCAGGTCACTCTGAAGCTGAGCCCCGACCAGCCCCTGCTGATCCCCACGTCCCTGGGCTGGAACGGCACGCCCTTCGACGAGTATATCCTGGTGGACGTGCTGGCCCCCATCGGCGCCAACGGCTACGACTGGGCGCTGCTGACGGAGCCGCGCCTGGTGCGCAGCGCCACGCCCAAGAGTCAAGGCGGCGTGCGGGTCTATCACGTGGACAGCCGCATGGCGCGGCAAGAGCCAGATGGCTCCGGCTCCCGCTACTTCCCCGCCTTCACGCTGGAGGAGATGCAGACCGCGCTGGACGATCCGGGTGCCCGCCTGATCACGGCATATTATAACACCAACGGCCTGGAGCCGCTGCTTCCGGGGGACTCTCGCTTCTATCACATGATCGACTGGATCCCCGCCGACGGCAGCTCCAAGTTCCGGCTCTCCACCCCCATCTCCTGGGCGATCTACACCCCCGTCTGCGTGAACGACCTCTTCGGCCCGGGGGAGGAATTCAGCATGACCCGCTGCGCCGAGGCCTTCCCCAACGCGCCGCGGATGAATAACGGCGGCACGCTGGATTACAGCCTCCGGGTGGAGCACTACGACCCGGAGACCGCCACCGCCATCGTCACCGTCACAAGGACCCGATGAACGCACAACATAAAAAGCCGCGCAGAGGAACGCTCCTCTGCGCGGCTTTTTTCGTTGTTTTTCAGATCTCCAGGCGGAGGTTCTCGCCCCGGATGCCGACGTAGGCGCCCTTTTGGGCCTGGGGCGAGTCCGGGTGGCAGAGCAGCCATTTGCCCTGCATCCACAGCAGCTTTTCCTCCCCGGCCGCGGCGGGATCCACCTGCTCCAGCGGGGCGTTGACGCCCTTTTCCAGCACCACCAGGCAGGTAAAGCCCGTCTCCCGCACCCGGCAGGGGGCGAAGTGCAGCACCCGGGGATAGATCTCCACCAGGGTCTCCGGCGGAAGGTAGAAGCCCCGGATGCGCCCGGCGTCCAGACTGTCCCCCTCCAGGTCTCCCGGCAGGGCCAGCAGCAGCACCAGGCCGGTGGTGCTGTAGTTCAGCTCGCTGCACTTGTGGTATTCCAGGGCGTTGAGGGTAAAGCCCCGGCCGTTGCAGAAGCCCGCCTGGGTCTCCATCTCCCCAAAGACGAGGCGGCGGATCCGCGCCGTGATCGGCAGCGCCTCCAGTTCCGGGACTGATGCGCGGTACAGATTTCCCTCCGCGGGCAGCTCCGTGGCGGCCAGGGCCGCGGACAGGGCGGCGTCCGCGCCGCCCAGGACCCGCCCGTAGGGGGCGAAGGCCGCATCCTCCACGCGATAGAGCGGCAGGCCGGGATTTTTCTCCCGCAGCTGTTCCAACATGCTCATGTTCCGTCTCCTTTCAGTCCCGCAGGGGCCGTCCGTGACGCCGGATGCGCCCCCGCAGCAGAATCAGCGCGGCGCCGCTCAGCACCACCAGGATCCCCAGCATTTTCTTCGCCGTCAGCTCCTCGTTGAGGAAGAACACGCCGATGAAGCAGCTCAGCACCGGCATCAGCAGCAGATAGAGCTTCACCAGCCACACCTCGAAATGCTTCAGATTGCGATAGTAGAAGAAATAGATCCCCGTCTGGGCCAGGCCCCCCAGGGCCACCAGCCACCAGAAGCCGGGGATCGTCCCCATGGCTTCGGGGCGGATATCTCCCGCCAGGGCGGCGCTGCCGCCGAAGAGCAGCAGCACCACGAAGTTGTTGTAATAGGAGATCATGTCCGCGTCCTCGTGATAGCGCTCCTGGGCCGCCTTGATGATGAAGGCGTTGGCGGTGACGCAGGCGGCGGACAGCAGGAAGAACAGGTCCGTGACATGCAGCTCCATGCCGCCGAAGTCCACGCCCAGCACCAGCAGCACCCCCGCCAGCATGATCCCGGTGCCCAGCCAGTCGGAGAGATAGAGCTTTTTCCGATAGAGGATCACCGTGGCCAGATTTACCATCAGCACGTCCGTCTTCAAAAGCGCCGTGCCGGTGCTGAGAGAGCCGCCGGCGTAGCCCAGGTTTGCGAACAGGTCCAGAAGGAAGCCGAACACGCCGATGAGCACCAGGATCAGCACGGCCTTCCCCTGGTGAAAGAGCCGGGAAAAGCTGCCGTCCAGCAAGAGCTGCGCGGTCAGAAAGACCAGGGCCGCGGCGCGAAGCAGCAGCCCCGCCAGCAGCGGCGAGCCGGTGGCGTCCACGATGATCTTGCTGACGGCATAGTAGACCGACCAGGCCAGCACCATGCCCGCCACCATCAGCGTGTATTTCAGATCCTCTTTCATCGCAGCGCTTCAAACATCTCCCGCAGCTTTTCCTCGTCCAGGGGGACGGGGTTGTTTTGCATCAGGGGATGGGCGGCGCAGTCCCGGCAGAGCTTGGGGAGATCCACCTCGCCCAGCTCGGAGAGCCGACTGCGCAGGCCGCCCAGCTCCTTCAGCGCCCGGATCCGCTCCGCCAGCTCCTCCGTGCCCGCGAGCCCCACCCGGCGGCAGAGCTCCTCCAGCCGCCCGTCGGCGTTGATGCGCACCAGACTGTCCAGGGTGAAGGCGCAGGCCTCCCCGTGGGGCAGGTGGTAATCCTCGGACAGGGGATAGCTGCAGGCGTGGCTGGCGGCGGTCTTGGGCAGGGCGAAGCTGAGCCCGCCCAGCAGCGCCGCATAGGAAAGCCTGCTGCGGGCCTCCAGATCGCCGCCGTTTCGGAAGGCCCGCTCCAGATTCTCCAGGATCAGGCGCACGGCCTCCACGGCCATCAGATCCGGGATGGGCTGGTGATTTTTGCTCCAGTAGCCCTCCAGGGCGTGGGCCATGGCGTCCAGACCCGTGTTCATGGTGGTCCGGGGCGGGACCCCCAGCGTCAGCTCCGGGTCCACGATGGCGGCGCTGGGCATGAAGGCCGGGTTGTTGATGGTCTTTTTCTCCTTCCCGTGGCTCACCACGGAGACCTGGGTCACCTCGCTACCGGTGCCGGCGGTGGTGGGCACGGCCAGGATCGTCAGCCGGCTGCCCGCGTCAAGGGCCCGGCGGCCCTCGTAGTAGTCCAGGGCCTCGCCCGGGTTGGGGGCCACGGCCGCGGCGCACTTGGCGGTGTCCAGGGAACTGCCGCCGCCGATGCCGATGACGGCCTGGGCCTGCTGCTCCCGGCAGAGCCGCACCGTCTCCTCGATGCCGGAGAGCTGGGGGTTCTGCTCCACCCGGGAGAAGACGGCCCGGATGCGCCCGTCGGCGGCCATCAGCATTTCCGCCTCCGGGGCGAAGTGCCGCCCGCAGCAGAGCACGGCCCGCTCAATACCCAGCTCCTCCAGGACCGCGCCCAGCCGGGCGAATTTGCCCGCGCCGAAGAAGATCTTCACCGGCTGGGCATAGACGAACTCACTTGTCATAGATCTTGTCCTCGATGGCGGCGACCTGCACGGCAAACTTGTGCATGTTGGCCGCGCGCCAGTCTTCCAGATCCTGGCACCAGGCGGTGCTGAGGAAGGTCTTGGTCATCTCCACAGCCAGCTCGGGCCCGACGATCCAGCCGCCCATGCAGAGGATGTTGGCGTTGTTGATGGCCCGGGCCATTTTGGCGGAATACACGCCCTCGCAGGCCACGGCGTAAACGCCCTTGAACTTGTTGGACACCACGCACATACCGGCGCCGGTGCCGCAGATGAGAATGGCCCGGTCGTAGGTGCCGTTCTGCACCAGGGGGGCTACGTCGCCGGCCACCTGGTAGTAGGGATGGACCTCGTTCAGATCCAGGGTGCCCAGATCGTCAAAGTCCGCGCCGGACTCGGTGAGATAAGCTTTGATGGCTTCCTTGGCGGAAAAGCCGGATTTGTCGCTTCCGATAGCAATTTTCATTCCAATCTCCTTCCTTATAGCTTCCCCCTCTGGGGGAAGTGGCGCGAAGCGCCGATAGGGGTTCTCCTTCCTTATAGCTTCCCCCTCCGGGGGAAGTGGCGCGAAGCGCCGATAGGGGTTCTCCTTCCTTGTAGCTTCCCCCTCCGGGGGAAGTGGCGCGAAGCGCCGATAGGGGTTCTCCTTCCTTGTAGGCCCCCTTGCCTAAAGGGGGCTGGCATCCGCCGATCTCACGCGAGGCGGATGACTGGGGGATACTGTCAGACGATCAAGCAGTTATGGCGGGGCTTTGTTCGATAACGCGTATCCCCCCGACCTCGCCACGCTCGGCCACCCCCCTTTAGGCAAGGGGGGCTTTGCCGCCCTCGGCAAACGAAATGCGGAACCGGGTTTCTCCAATTCCGCATTCCGAATTCCAAATTTCGAATTCCTCTTACTTCAGGCTGACGGCCTTCTTTGCCTGCGCCACGATGTTCTCCACCGTGAGGCCCATGACCTCACGCAGATAGGGGATCTTGCCCACCTCGCCGAAGCGGTCGGGCACGCCCACGGCGCAGACGGGGAGCTTCTTCTGGGCCAGCGTCTCCAGAATGGCGGAGTGCAGGCCGCCGATGACGTTGTGGTTCTCCACGGTCAGCACGGCGCCGGTCTTGCGGGCGGAGGCCAGCACGGTCTCCCGGTCCACGGGCTTGATGGTGTGGACGTTGATGATCTCCGCGTCAATGCCCTCGGCCTTCAGGAGCTCCGCGGCGTCCAGGCAGTCCTTGGTCAGCATGCCGGAGACGAAGATGCTCAGATCCTTGCCCTCGCGGAGCAGGTCCGCCTTGAAGAGGTCGAAGGTATAGTTCTCGGGGAAGACGACGGGCTGGACCTTGCGGAACAGGCGCATATACACCGGCCCCTCGTAGGCGTTCAGCACCGGCATGGCGGCGCGCAGCTGCCGTTCGTCCACCGGCTCAAAGATCACAAGGCCGGGGATGGAGCGGACCACGCCGATATCCTCCATGCTCATGTGAGTGCCGCCGTTGAGCTCCGCGGAGATGCCCGGGTCGGTGCCCACGATCTTCACGTTCTGCTTGGCGTAGGAGATGGAGATGGCGATCTGGTCGCAGATGCGGCGGGTGGCGAAGGGGGTAAAGCTCTCGATCCAGGGCTTGAAGCCGTAGCTGGAAAGCCCCGCGGCGATGGAGGCCATGTTCTGCTCGGCCACGCCGCAGTCAAACATCTGGTTGGGGAAGCGCTCGTACAGCTTGCGGGTGCCGCTGGCCTTGGAGAGGTCGGCGTCCAGCACCACCACGTGCTTGTCCCGCTCCATCATTTGGGCCAGGCATTCGGCGTAAACAGCTCTCATTTCCATGGTTCAGACCTCCCCTCTGATCTCGGCGATGGCGGCCGCGGCCTGCTCCTCGCTGATGTTGGTGTTGTGGTTGCCGGCGCCCAGATCCTCGATCCACTTGACGCCGCAGCCCTTTTTGGTGTTCAGGATGACCATGGTGGGCTTTCCGCCGCCCAGACCCAGCTTGGCGTGCTCCACGGCGGCCTCCACCAGATCCACGTCGTTGCCGTCCTCCACGTCGATCACGTTCCAGCCGAAGGCGGACCATTTCTCCGCCAGGGGGGCGATGTCGTTGACCTCGGAGACCGGGCCGTCGATCTGCAGCTTGTTGTAGTCGGTAAAGGCGATGAGATTGTCCAGCTTCTTGGCGGCGGCGAACATGGCGGCCTCCCAGATCTGGCCCTCCTGGCTCTCCCCGTCGCCCACGATGGCATAAATGGTGGCGCCGTCGCCCTCCAGCTTGGAGCCCAGGGCCACGCCCACGGCGCAGCTGAAGCCCTGGCCCAGGGAGCCGGTGGTCATGTCGATGCCGGTGGTCAGGTTCATATCACAGTGGCTGGGCAGATGGGTGCCGCTCTGGTTCAGGGTCAGCAGCTCCGCCTTGTCAAAGTAGCCCCGGTTGGCCAGGGTGGCGTAAACCGCCGGGCCCGCGTGGCCCTTGGAGCAGACGAGCCGGTCCCGTCCGGGCATTTTGGGCTCGGCCGGGTCGATGTGCATCTCCTTGAAATACAGCACCGCCAGCAGCTCCACCAGGGAGAGGCAGCCGCCGATGTGCCCCACGCCCAGATGACCGATGCAGGTCATGACGTCGCAGCGGATATCCTTGCAGATTTCTCTCAGATCACGGTCCAATGTGAAATCCTCCTTTGAATTGATGTTGCGTGATTGAAGTTTTGCTCAACATTTTGATTTTAGTCCCCCTCCCCCGCTTTGTCAACAGCCAAGTGGCAATCCTTGACAATTGTCCGCGCCGGGGATAAGATAGGGAAAAATCATGCCGACAGGAGAATCATGCTATGAAAGCCTTTACGCCCGTCTATGTTCCCGTGGGAGTGCCCACCTTTCATCTGGAGAGCGCCCGGGATCAGTTTGAGCGCAGCATAAGCCTGCTCCGGGGCCTGGACCCCGCCTTCGTCTGCCCGGAGGAGATGCTGCTGAGCATCGACAAGCTCCGCGCGTATCTGGACGGGCTGCAGCCGGATCTGATCGTGTTCCAGAACCTGACCTTCGCCAACGCCGCCTACATGTCCGAGCTGCTGCGCCGCTTTGACTGCCCGCTGCTGCTCTGGACCCTGCGGGAGCCGGTGATCGACGGGGGCCGCCTGCGCCTCAACTCCCTCACCGGGGCCTATTCCGCGGCCAACGCCCTGCGGGCCTTCGACGACCGCCCCTTCGCCTATACCTTCGGCGCGCCGGAGGAGGACGAGGTGAACGAAACTGTCCGCGCCTGCGTGGCCGCCGCCCGGGTGAAGGCGGAGCTGCGGGGCCTGAAGCTGGCCGCCGTGGGCCACACGCCCCAGGGCTTCGGCTTCGGCCGGGCGCTGGACGCGGAGCTCATGAATACCTTCGGCGTGGAGCTGGAGGCCATCGAGGCCCGGGAGCTCATCGACGCGGCCAAGAGCTTTCGCGACGAGGACTGCGCCGCCTTCCTGCGGGAGACCGAGAATGCCACCTGCGGCCTGGACAAGACCCCGGAGCGCAACCGTCTGGATCACGCCCGCCTGCTGAAGGCCTACTGCGACTATGTGGACAGCCACGGCGTGGGCGCCCTGGCCAGCCGCTGCTGGCCGGACTTCTTCACCGCCTACGGCACCCCGGTGTGCACGGTGCTGTCCATGCTCAACGACCGGGGCGTGGCCGCCGCCTGCGAGGCGGACGTCTACGGCGCCCTATCCATGTGGATCGGCATGCGCCTCAGCGGCGAGCCGGTGTTCTTCGGCGACCCGGTCTCCCTGGACGAGAGCGAGAGCAGCCTGACCTTCTGGCACTGCGGCGCCGCCGCCTGCTCCCTGGCCCGCCGGGACACCGGGGCCGAGATCGGCGTGCACCCCAACCGGAAGATCGGCCCGGCCATGAACTTCGGCTGCGAAGCCTTCTCCGGGGCCACCATCTTCCGCATCGGCCGGGAGGCGGACGGCAGCTTCCGCTTCTTCATCGCCGAGGGCGAGGGACTGGACAAGCCCCGGCAGTTCATCGGCACCTCCCTGGTGATCGCCACCGACACCGAGAGCCGGAAGCTGGTGGAGGAGAGCGTGCTGCTGGGCTTCGAGCCCCACTTCGCGGTGATGAAGGGCCGCCACGGCCGCACGCTGGAGGCGCTGGCGAAGATGCTTGGCGCCAAGGTCTGCCGCTTTTGAGAAAAGCCCCGCCGCCGGGAGCAGGAAAAGCGTACGGGCAAAGCGAAGGATTTTCAGAAACTGTTCAAAGCCGTATAACCACAAAACCAGCAAGGCACTCTGCAGCAGCAGAGTGCCGTTTTTTATAGTGGAAAAATCCGCTGCGGCGGTGTATAATCAGTTATTCCCTTTCGCGGCTGCGGCGGAAGGCTCCCGGCAAGTCTGCTTTGTGAGGATGAAGGCATGATCATACTGATAACCGGCGCATCGCACACCGGAAAAACGCTTTTGGCCCAGCGGCTGCTCGAAAAGCACCGGTATCCGTCTCTCTCCATCGACCATTTGAAGATGGGACTGATCCGAAGCGGGTACACGGCGCTTGGCCCGGAAGACGATGCTTCCCTCACGGGATACCTGTGGCCCATTGTCCGCGAGATCATGAAAACCGCGATCGAGAACAGACAAAACCTGATCGTGGAGGGCTGTTACGTTCCGGCCGACTGGAGAGCAGACTTTGACGAAGCGTATCTGCCCTTTATCCGCTTCATCTGCCTTGCGATGACGGAAGCCTATATCGATCGGCACTTTACCGAGATCATCGGGCACGAGTCGGAGATAGAATCCAGGCTGATCGAAGCAGACTGCACGCCCGAGGTTCTGAAAGCGAGCAATCGGTGGTACATCAACGCTTTCGGGCAGGCCGGGGAGAAGCTCAGCCTGATCGAGGACGATTACAGCAAGGTGTTATCAGAGCTTATAGACTGACAATTACTGTTTGTCTCTACGCTTTCCCCCTTCACCCGACCGCGCACAGCCCGATTTACCGGCCATTTGACTACCATTGACGGCATTGACTTGCCGCAATTTGCCGTATTTTGCTTTTTCCATGACAGAGTCACAGATTATTATCGACTTTTTCTGCCCGGCAAATCGCGGCAAATCGGGGCAGAAACCGGCTTTTCAGGAGGCTGATCGCACTTGACGAAGATCCTGTTTGTCTGCCACGGCAGGGCACGAACCGGCCCCCTTTTGCGCCGTTTCACCACGAAAAGCCACGGTATGATCTGATTTTTACTACCGATTTACTACTGAATACTGAGCCTTGGTATGACAAAAAAGAACGGAGCGCACCACAGGGAAAATCTGCGATGCGCTCCGTTTTTTGATTGTCTGCAGCGGATCGCCGGGCTCTGCCCGGCCGCAGTCTGAGAGGCTCGCTCCCCTCAGCCGTCGTAATGGGCGGAGACCTGCCGCATCAGGGAGATGATGGGCAGATGCTGGGGGCAGACCCCCTCACACTGGCCGCAGCCGATGCAGTCTCCCGCCCTGCCGTGGTCGGCTGTGAGCTTGGCATAATTGGCGTAATTGGCGGTCCAGCCCTTTTGTGCCAGGTTCTCCCGCATGTCCTCATTATAGAGGGAGAAATACTTGGGGATCGCCAGCTGCATGGGACAGCCGTCGGTACAGTAGGAGCAGCCTGTGCAGGCCACGGCTACCTGGCGGTTGATGATCTCTGCAGCCCGGCGCGTCAGGGCGATCTCCTCCGGTGAAAGAGGTTGAAAGTCCTGCATATAGCCGGTGTTGTCCAGCACCTGCTCCGGCGTGCTCATGCCCGAGAGCACCATGAACACATGCTCCTGGCTGGCCGCAAAGCGGATCCCCCAGGAGGGAATGGAGAGGTCGGGCTCCGCCGCCTTCAAAAGTGACTCGGCCTCCGCGGGCAGCCTGGCCAAGGTGCCTCCTTTGACCGGCTCCATGACCACCACGGGCTTCCCATGCCGCACGGCGGTCTCATACACCGCGCGGGACTGGATCCATTCGCTTTCCCAGTCCAGATAGTTGAGCTGCATCTGCACGAATTCCATCTCCGGGTGTTCTCTCAGGATCCGATCCAGCAGCTCCGGGGTGTCGTGGAAGGAAAAGCCCACGTGCCGCACCAGGCCTTGGCGCTGCTTTTCCAGCAGCCAGTTGAAGCAGTCGTATTTTTCATAGATGGGATAGCTGTTGGCCTTGATCCCGTGGAGCAGGTAATAGTCGAAGTAGCCTGCTCCGGTCTGCTCCAGCTGCTCCCGGAAGATCCGCTCCGGATCCTCCGGCGCATGGACGAAGTTGCTGTGCAGCTTGGTGGCCAGGGTGAAGCTGTCCCGGGGATAACGGTCCACCAGAATGGTCTTGGCCGCCCGCTGGCTGGCTGCGCCGCAGTACATGATGGCTGTGTCAAAATAGGTGAAGCCTCTGCTCATGAACAGGTCCACCATCTGCTTGCAAGTTTCGATATCAATGCTGGCCTCGTCCCTCTCGTCCAGAAGGGGCAGCCGCATCAGGCCGAAGCCCAGTTTCTTTGTCATGCTCTCTCCTCCTCGTTCTCTGTGTCCTTCAGAAGCTCCCGAAAAGGCGGAAGCTCCGCACATTCGGAAAAATGAGCGATCCTGGCGTGGGCAAGGCCGGTATCCTGGCGGATCTGCCCGCCTTCATAGCCCACCACATAGGCCCCGGAGGCCCGACCGGCGCTGATCCCCACCGGCGAATCCTCCACCACTGCGCACGCCTCCGGGGGAATGTCCAGCAGCGTCATGGCCCTGCGGTAGCACTCCGGGTCCGGCTTTTTCCGCTCCACCATATCCCCGCAGAGGATCAGGTCGAATTGCCCCGTCAGGGAAAGACGGTTCAGCGCAGCCAGGATCAGCCGGGAACTGGTGGAGCTGACAAGTCCGGTTTTGACTCCCCGGAGCCGCAGGCAGCTCAGCAGCTCCCGAAAGCCGGGGAGCGTGCAGAGCTGCGGGCTGTCTTCATAGGTGTTCCCCTGCTGCTTTCGCACCCGGGCCAGCTCTTCCTCGCTGACGGGGGGCTCCGCCGCCGCCAGCAGGGGTTGGATCACATCCAGCGTATTCACACCGATCAGGGCCCGGCGCTGCTCCTCGTTCAGGCGGAGGCCGAAGGCAGCCAGAGCCCTATCCAGATACCCGATGTTCGAAAGCTCCGTATCGGCTACTACCCCGTCAAAATCAAAGAGAACGCAGCGGATCGCTTCCCTGTTTTCCATATCACGCCTCCGCAGAAAGCGCATGCATCTGCTCCCGGTTGCTGCGATAGAGATCCCGGAAGATGGGATAGCGGGAGGCGTACAGCCGATGGGCCGTCTCATCGGGCTGCAGCACGGTCCCGGCGGGAAGCGCCTGCCGTAAAGCGCTGAAGCTATCCAGCGCGCCTGCGCCCAGCGCTGCCAGCATGGCGTCCCCGAAGGCGGAGCATTGCCAGCTCTCCGGGATCTGGATCGGCATGCCGCAAATATCGCAGACGATCTGCATCCAGGTTCGGTTTTTGGTGCCGCCTCCGGCGGTGATGATTCGTTTGGGCGGCAGGCCCAGCTCCTCAAATAGGATCAGGTGCTGCAGCGTGGAATAGCCCACCGCCTCCAGCGCTGCCCGGTTGATATGGGCCCGGCCGTGGTTTCCTCGCAGGCCAAAAAGCATCCCCGTCGCCCGGGGATCCTGCAGGGGACTCCGCTCCCCATAGATATAGGGCAGCATCATGAGCCCCTCCGAGCCGCAGGGGATCTCCGCAGCCTCCCGGGCCATGACCGCATAGGCGTTTTCGCCGCCCTCCTCCTCTGCAAGGAGCTCCGGCTTGTAGAGCAGATCCCGCACCCAGCGGGTCAAGGTGCCGGCGGCATTGGTGCCGTCTCCCAGACAGTGGGTGCCGGGGACCGTGAACACCTTGCTGCCGTTGAGCCGTCCGTTTCCTTCCGGCGAGACATAGCTGCTCACCGCCCGGTCCATACAATAATAATAGTACATGGAGGAGCCGTACTGGAAAAAGGCCGTGCCCGGCTCCACAAGTCCCACGCTGATGGCCTCGGCGGTGGAATCCCCGGTTCCCACGATCACGGGCGTACCCGGAGCGAGCCCGGTCTCCGCCGCCGCCTTTTCCGTGACACCGCCGATGACCCGGTTCACGGGCAGCGCCTCCGCGATCTGGTCCGGACGGCAGTACAGGGCGCACTCCTCCTCGTTCACACTGCCATCCGGGCGGTATAGAGGACGGAAAGAGCCCTTGGCCAGGAATTGGTCGATGGTATAGCGTCCGGTGAGCCGGGCCGCCAGGAAGGAGCTTCCCGTCAGGAACTTATAGGTCCTTGCATAGATCTCCGGCTCGTTGTTGCGGATCCAGAGGATCTTGGTGGCGGTGTCGCCGGAGCAGATGGGATGGCCGAAAAGCTGCATCACCCGCTCCTGTCCATAATAGGCAGTCAGCCACTCCGCCTCCCGGGAGGCCCGGGCATCGATGCCGTAGAGGATCGCAGGGCGCAGGGGTTCGCAGTTTTCGTCCACCGGCAGGCAGTCGGTCCCCAGAGCGCTGGCGCCTACGCAGGCGATCTGCCGGGGGTCGATGCCGCTCTCGGTCAGGAGTCGGCGGCTGAGTGTGCAGAAATCCCCCCACCACACCTGCAGGGCATCGTGCTCAAAATAACCGGGCTGGGGATTCTCCATGCCGTGGGGCACCGAAGCATCGGCCGCCACGGAATAGCTTTCATCCAGAAGGATCCCCCTGGAGCTGAAGGTGCCGATGTCAATGCCCAGATAGTAACGCTTCTCCATACCGGCTCCCTCCGCTCAAAGCGAGGCGCGGATCCGGGCAACCTTCTCCATGAAACTGCTGACCCGGTCCTTCTGAACCCGTCCGTCCGGCCCCTTGAAGGCCGTACCCATGCAAACGGCGTCGCAGTATTTGAGCTTCTCCTGCACGTTTTCCTGCTTGCAGCCGGTGTTGCAGAAAACCGGCACACCGCTGCCCCGGGCCACCTCATAGATCGCGGCAAGGAGGCTGTCGTCCGGCTCGCTGCCTGCGGCGGCACCGGAGACGCAAAGCCCGTCGGCAAAGCCGCCGTAGAGGATGGATCTGGCCACCACGCGAAGGTCCCGGGAGGCCAGATAGGCGTCAGACTCGGGGTTTACCTTGTACAGCAGCTTCATATCGGGGATGCCCAGGGCCATCCGGTGCCGGGCAGCCTCTCCGCTGCTGGTGGAGAACAGGCCGTATTCCCCCACATAGGCGCCGGAAAAGCTGTTGCGGGCAAAGCTGGCTCCGGTCGCTGCCGCCAGGTCTATGGTGGCAATGGGGTTTTTCACCACATTCACGCCGAAGGGGCGGTCGATCTGTGCGCGGAGATTGCCGATGATATAGGCCATGGCCGAGATCATGGCGATATCCGGCACGCACTGATAGGGTCTGCTGAACTCATTGGCAAAGAGGATGCCGTCAACGCCGCCGGCCTGCAGCGCCTCCAGGTCCGCCCGGGCGTGGGCGAGTACGGAGTCCAGACTGCCGCAGAAGCCCGGATCGCCGGGCATGGCGTCCAGATGCAGCAGCGCGATGATAGGCTTCTCTACGCCGAACATATCCTGTGTCCACATAATCGTTCCCTCCTGTTTGTATTGTCCCTGTTACATATGTCTTCTTTTGTATTATAACAAAAACATACTATAAGAAGGACCGCTTGTCAAGTGGCTTTCCGACTTTTTATAGAAAAGCCTCCGCCCTCTCTTTTCGGAGAGGACAGAGGCTTTTCCTGCTTATTTCCTGCTTATTATTTTCTATTGTATCAGATCACGATCTCGAATTTATCCGCCACACAGCGCTGGATGCTGATATAGCGGTGCTCGCCGGTGGAATCGTTCACCACACTGCTGATCTTCAGCAGCGGATAGCCAACAGAGATGCCCAGATAGCGGGATTCCTGGTAGTTGGCGAAGACTACCTCCAGATGCTTGACAGAGTTGGTGAACTCGATGCCCTTCTTCTGGCGGATGACCTCATAGAGGGAGCGATTGTTCAGATCCTCGTCGAAAAGGAAGAAAAAGTCCTCGGCAAACTTGGTGGTCTCCAGCACCACGGGCATGCCGTCAGCATAGCGGATGCGGTCGATCACCAGGATCTTCCCCTCTGGATCCAGGCCCAGACGCTGGGCGTCCTTGGGAGAGGGGTCCTCCAGCGCGATCTTGATGGTTTTGGAGCCCGGGGTGAAGCCCATGCTGCGACACATCTCGGAAAAACCCATCACCGCGGAAAGCTGCCGGGAAAACTTGCGTTCCCGCACGAAGGTGCCCTTGCCGACCTTGCGTACCAGGAAATCTTCTTTTTCCAGCTGTTCCATGGCCTTGCGCACCGTGACCCGGCTGACTTGGTAGGTTTCGCTCAGTTCTGCCTCTGTAGGCAGGCGGCTGCCGGCGGGGTAAGTGCCGCCGCTGATCTCGTCTTTCAGTTTTTCATAGAGCTGCTGGTACAGCGGAACGGAGCTGCTTTTATTGATTTGATCCATGACGTCTTCCTTTTCCCTCTTGATGATAATACAAATTATAGCAAATGATTCCACTCTTGTAAAGCATATTCCGCGTTTCCAGGCAGAGATCTTTTCGCAATTCACTGGAGAAAACAGAAAAAACCATGTGCTCCAGCACATGGTTTCGTGAAATTTCACAGTTTTATCTATACAAAATTGTGGAATAAGTCAAAAATTGAACAGGGCGAAAAAAAAATGTTGACATTTGTATTGCTGAAGAATAATATGAAGCCAGACAAAGCAATACAAAGCAATACAAACTCTTCGAGATAAAAGGAGGAACTACAAATGGTCAAGCAGGCAGAACAGATCCGGGAGATCGTTGCGAAGGTATTTGAGGACAAGAAAGCGGTCGGCGGAGTCAAGTCCCTGTACTTCGTAGGCTGCGGCGGTTCCTACGGCGCTCTGGTTCCGGCGGCAAACTTTATGCAGCGGGAAAGCACCGTTCTGCGCAGCGCGGCTGTCAGCAGCAACGAGTTCCTGCACAGCACCCCCAGGGACTTCGGTGTGAATTCCATTATATGCCTTTCCTGCCACAAAGGCAATACCCCAGAGACCATTGCCGCAGCAAAGCTGGGCAAAGAGAAGGGCGCGGCCGTGATCCTGCTGACCTGGCTGGAGGAGTCCGAGATCATCCCCTACGGCGATTATATCGTGCGCTATGAGTTCGACGCCAGCCCGGACCACCTGGCAGGCGATATCGACTACGCAGGCGAAAAAACCCTCTGCGCCATGACCCTGGCTGTGGAGACCGTGCAGCGCAGCGAAGGCTATGCCCACTACGAGGCCTACTACCGGGGCCTGGAGCTGATCAGCTCTGTGATCCGCAAGGCCCGCCGCCAGGTGGCCGAGCGCGCCCTGGCCTTTGCCCGGGAGTATCGGGACGACAGCTTTATCTACACCATGGGCAGCGGCGCTGCCTGGGGCGCGGCTTATATGGAAAGCATATGCATCTTCATGGAAATGCAGTGGATCCAGTCCGCCTGCATCCACACTGGCGAATTTTTCCACGGTCCCTTTGAGGTCACCGATGCAAACGTCCCCTTCGTGATCCAGATCAGCGAGGGCAGCACCCGGGAGCTGGACGAGCGGGCCCTCCGCTTCCTGCGCAGCTACGGCAAGCGTCTGGAGGTGCTGGACGCCAAGGAGCTGGGGCTCTCCGTGATCGACGCAAACGTGGTGGACTACTTCAACCATTCCCTCTTCAACAACGTCTACCCCATCTACAACCACGCCCTGGCCGAGGAGCGCTGCCACCCGCTGAGCACCCGCCGCTACATGTGGAAGGTGGAGTACTGATCCCGGGAGGATGAGAGCGATGAGAAATGCAAGACTTCTGGCCATCGGCGACGACGTCTGTGACAAGTATCTCTCCCGGGGCAAAATGTACCCCGGCGGGCAGGCGGTGAACACCTGTGCCTACGCCGTGATGAACGGCGTGGAGGCCGCCTTCCTCGGCAAGTTCGGCTCCGACGAGGTGGCGCAGTGCCTGCAGGACACCCTGGATGCCCTGGGCATCGACCGCAGCCGCTGCCGCAGCTTCGAGGGGGAAAACGGTTTTGCCTGCGTTACCCTGGCAGGCAGCGACCGGGTCTTCATCGGCTCCAACAAGGGCGGCGTGGCCGCTGTCAATCCCTACTGCTTTACCGCGGAAGATCTGGATTACATCAAAGGCTTTGACCTGGTCTATTCCGACCTGAACGCCTATGTGGAGGAGGACCTGCCCTTCATCGCCTCGGCGGGGGTGCCCATCGCCTATGACTTCTCCCTCCGCTGGACCGACGCGTACCTGGCCAGGATCTGCCCCTATATCAAGGTCGCTCTGCTCTCCTGCGCCCACCTGGATCAGGAGGCGAGAGAGCGGGAAATGAAGAAGGCAGCCTCCTACGGCGTGCCTCTGGTGCTGGGCACCATCGGGGAGGATGGCTCCTGGCTCCTCTACCGGGACCGCTTCTATTACGCACCCGCCGTGCTCTCCGACGATGTGTTCGACACCATGGGCGCGGGGGACTCCTACTTTGCCACCTTCCTCAGCACCCTGCTGAAGAAGCAGGCCGCCGGAGAGATCCGCCTTGACGGCAGCGAGGATCTCTCCCTGGCGCTGGTGGAGGCCATGAACGCCGGCGCCGCCTTTGCGGCCGGGGTCTGCGGCATGGAGGGTGCCTTCGGCTACGGCGTGCCCATTGCCGGGCGCATCATCGATAACCGCAGTCAGTCCGTGTAATCACCCCTGCCCCGTACAGGGTTAAGCATTACGGGAGGCGAGAGGGGAAATTGGGAACGCTCTCCGCCTGGTACAAAAAGAAAGGAGTAAAAAAACTATGCTGTTCTGGATCGAATTGATCGTCCTCCTGGCTCTCATCTTCTGGGGTGTCCGGAAGGGCGGCGTGTTCCTCACCCTGGCGGGCGGCATCGGCGTGTTCATCTTCACCTTCCTCTTCCGCGCTCAGATGTCCGATCCTCCGCTCACGGTTCTGCGCATCATCCTCTGCGTTGTGCTGGCCGGCGGCGCCATGCAGGCCATCGGCGGCATCGACTACCTGGTAGCCGTTGCGGAGAAGATCCTCCGCAAGCACCCCAAAGCCGTGACCATCCTGGCCCCCATCGTTTCCTGGGTCTTCGTTTTCTGCTGCGGCACCGGCCACATCGTGTGGAGCCTGCTGCCCATCGTCAACGAGCTGGCCATCGAAAACGGCATCCGCCCCGAGCGTCCCATCGCCGCGTCCATCGTCTCCTCTCAGAACGCGGTCTGCGCCACCCCGCTGGCCGCTGCCATGGCCGCTCTCATCGGCTTCATGGAAAGCTCCGGTATCGGCCTTGTCAAGATCCTGCTGGTCATGATCCCCGCTACCCTTCTGGGCTCCCTGGCCGCCGGCCTCGTGATGCTGAAGAAGGGCAAGGAGCTGGCCGACGATCCCGAATTCCAGCGCCGTGTGGCTGACGGCACCCTCAAGCCGGAGGAGAAGAAGGAAGAGAAAGTCATCGACTTCTCCAAGTTCAGCAAGGCCAGCAAGATCGCCGTCTGCGTGTTCCTGGGCGCCATGGTCTGCGTGGTGGTGCTCGGCGCTGTTCCTGCCCTCCGTCCCGTCCTCGGCAACGACAAGGCCCTCGGCATGACTGATATCATCCAGATCTTCATGCTGGTGGCCGCCGCCGTCATCGCCCTTCTGATGAAGGACAAGAAGCCCGACGAGATCCTGAAGACCCAGGTCTTCCAGTCCGGCGTCTTCGCCGCCGTCATTGTCATCGGCCTGTGCTGGATGGTCAACATCTTCATCGGCTCCCAGTCCAGCTACCTGACCGAAGTGGTCGCCGGCTTCACCAACAAGTACCCCTGGATCTTCATCATCGCCTGCTACCTGGTGGGCAACATCACCACCTCTCAGGCCTCTACCACCGCCATCGTGGTTCCCCTGGGCCTGGCCCTGGGCATCGCGCCTCCCGTGCTGCTGGCCGGCTGGGCCACCATCGGCTCTCACTTCCTGATCCCCGCCGCCTCCGAGAGCCTGGCCGCCATCGCTTTCGACACCGCCGGCACCACCAAGATCGGAAAGTTCGTCTTCAACACCAGCTATCTGCTGCCCGGCCTGGTGATGGCCGTTGTGGATGCTGCCGCTGCCTACCTGCTGGGCTCCCTTATCTTCTGATCGCGCCTCATACGAATACCTAATATCTGTTAGATATTCTCTTCACTCCTCTCTTTTCCTTCGCACAGGGCGTATCTGCGGTCAACTGCACCAGAGCAGATCCGCAGATACGCCTTTTTTACTCGCACACAGGCACCCGCCCCGGAGGCGGGAGGAAGGAGAACGCTATGAAATTTACCCTGATGAGCTATCATTACCTCCGCTACCCCATCCGCAAATACCTGGACAAGGTGGAGCGCTCGCCTCTGGACGGTCTGGATATCTATTGCACCGCCCCTCAGCTCAATCCCTTTGATTACAGGCTGAGCGACCTGATCCAGCTGGATCGAGACATCAAGGATCGCCGCCTGACCCCCTACGTGCTCACAGCCGAAAACTGCGCCTATCCGGTGAATCTGGGCACCTCCAACCGCATCATGTGGGAGTCCACCATCCGCTATTACCAGCGCATGATCGACACCGCCGCCTTCCTGGACTTCCCCAACATCCAGATGTGTCCCGGCTCCAGCTATTTTGACGGCGACCGGGAAGCCGGCTGGGCCCGCCAGGTGGACGCCTTCCAGCAGCTTTGCACCTATGCCGGGCGCAAGGGCGTCAACATTTTCCTGGAGACCTGCAAGACCACCACCACCAATCTCATTGTGACCAGCAAGGAGCTGCGCCGCTTCCTGGACGATGTGGGCGCGGATAATCTGAAGGGCCTCTCGGACACGGATCAGATGGCCCTGGCCGGCGAAGACATCAACGACTACTTTGACAATCTGGGCGAGCGCTACGGCTTTGTCCATTTCAGCGACGCCGCCCACACCATTCCCGGTACCGGCGGCCTGCCCATGAAGGAATACTTTGATACTCTGAAGGCACGAGGCTACGACGGCTGGCTCTCCTGTGAGCTCTGCAGCCGGGAATACTACATCGACCCGGACAAGGCCACCGACGCCTATCTGGACTATCTGACCAATGTTTTGGAGGCAATTTGATGAAATTCATTCCCATGACCCTTCACTATCTGCGCTACAGCCCCAAAAAGTTTCTGGACAAGCTGGAGCGCTCCCCCTTCGATACCTTCGATCTCTACATGAGCGCTCCCCAGCTTAACCCCTTCGACTATGCCCTGAAGGATCTTATCGAGCTGGATCAGGAGATCCGCCGCCGGGGCCTCAAGGTCTACGCCATCACCCCGGAAAACTGCACCTATCCCTGCAACTTTGCCACCCAAAACCGGGAGACCCGGGAGTCCTCCCTGCGCTACTACCAGCGGGCCATCGACACGGCGGAGTATCTGGAATGCCCCAATGTGCAGATCAGCATTGGCAACGGCTACTTTGATGCGCCCCGGGAGGAGGCCTGGGACAACACCCGGGAGAGCCTGCTGCAGCTGGCGGAGTACAGCTCCCGCAAGGGCGTGAGACTCTTTCTGGAAGAGTGCAAGGACACTACCACCCAGGTCCTGAACACCAGTGAGGACATTGCCCAGATGCTCCGGGAGCTGGACTATGCCAATGTGCTGGGCATGGTGGACACCGACCAGATGACCTTCGCCGGGCAGAGCCTGGACGACTACTTCACAAGCCTGGGGGACAAGCTTGGCTACGTACACTTCAACGACCGGGGCCACACCGTGCCCGGCCACGGCAGCTTTCCCATGAAGCAGTATTATGAGGATCTCCGCCGCCTGAACTACCAGGGCGTGTGCTGCTTTGAGCTCACCGACCGGCAGTACTACATCGACCCGGACAAGGCCGTGGACCAGTGCATCGACTGGCTTGTGGCCAACACCGAGGAATGGAAGGACTGGCGCCCATGAGCATGGTGATCGATACCCACATCCACCCGGCCCTCTTCGCGCCGATCTGTGAGGATCCCGCGCGCTTTCGCTTCCGCTGCGACGAGATGAACTACCACCTGATGTCCCCGGTGGATCTGGATCTGCTGAAAAAGCAGCTGGCCCTGGCAGACATCCGGGGCGTCTTCCTGTTGGGGGAGGACTGCTCCTATGACAAGGGCCAAAGCGCTATCAGCAACGAGGAGATCGCCCGGCTGGTGGAGCTGGAGCCGGGGCTTTTCATCGGCTTTGCCTCGGTGGATCCCCGCTGCCCGGATGCGGAGGAAACACTGCGCCGGGCTTTCACAGAGCTGAAGCTGGCGGGGCTCTGCCTCAACACCGCAAAATGCCGGCTCTATCCCTATGACGAGCGGATCTTCCGCCTGTGTGAGATCTGCCGGGAGTACAAAAAGCCTGTGGTGCTGCACAGCGGCCTCTGCCTGGAGCGGGACGCCTTTTCCCGCTACGCCCGCCCCGCGGACTTTGAGGAGCTGATCGCCGCCTTTCCCCAGGTCAACTTCTGCCTGACCCATGTGGGCTGGCCCTGGGTGCAGGAGACGGCAGCCCTGCTCATCAAATACCCCAATGCCTATGCCAACACCGCCCTGATGAACTTCGACGGGCCGGTGCAGCTCTATCACAAGGTGTTCAAAGAGGACATGGGTGAATACTGGGTGGAACACAACCTGGCCGACAAGCTGATGTTCGGCTCCGACAGTCCCCGCATCCGCCCGGTGCGGGCCAAACGGGGCCTGGACGCTCTGAAGCTCCGGCCGGACGTGATGGAAAAGCTCTGCCGGAAAAACGCCCTGCGCTTTCTGGGAAGGGAGGATCAGCCGTGAAAACCGCTCTGGAACGTTTTACCGTCATCGCCGATGCGGAATTTCAACTGATTCGCATCACCGATACCGTGAAGGCCTTTGCCGAAAACTGCGGGATCCTGAACGGGGTTGCCTTTGTCATCACCCTGCACACCACCACCGGCATCACCATCAACGAAAGTCTCCCCTGTGTGGAGAAGGACATCGAGGAGCAGCTGGAACGGCTGATCCCCTCGGACTATCCCTTCAATCACAACCACTATCTGCCCAGCTACGGCACCATCGGCGGGAACAGCCCGGGACACCTGAAATCCCTGCTCACCGGCAACCACTGCGTCCTGCCCCTGGTGGACGGCGCCCTGGTCCTGGGCAATGCGGCAGACATCTACTTCTGCGAATACGACGGGATCAAGAAACGGAAATACCTGGTTTATGTCATGGGTGACTAAGGAGGCGCAGCATGAAAAGAACCATCGCCATGGCGGATAACTGCATTGACGTCTACTACAAGCAGGACCGCTTTTATACCACCGGCAACAGCATCGACTTTGCCTTCAACTACCGCGCCATGGGCGGAGACGTCACGGAAATGACCATTCTGGGCAACGACTTCTTTGCCGATGCCCTGCGGGAAAAGTGCGCCGAGCGGGGCATCCCCCTTCGGGTGATCCGCCAGTCCCAGCGCCCCACCGGCATGGCCAAAATGGCCATCATAAACGGGGACCGGGTCCATCTGTCCTTCGTGGGCAACGCCATGGAGGAGATCGAGCTGAGCGAGGAGGACCAGGCCTTCGTCCGGGACTTCGACATCGTCTACTGTGAGCGCTGGTGCAAGGTGCACCGCTATCTGCCCGCCCTCAAGCGGCCGGGCCAGATCTGGGTCTATGACTTCTCCAAGCGCCTGACTTTGGAAACCAACGACCTGGTGCTGCCCTATGTGGACTATGCCTTTTTCTCCTATGACGGGGACGACGACTATATCCGGGACTTCCTGGTGAAAACGCAGGCCAAGGGCGCCGGCTGCGTCATCGCCATGCTGGGCGAGCACGGGAGCCTGGCCTGGGACGGGGAAAATTTCTATCGGGAAAGCGCGGAGAAGGTGGAGGTCTGCAACACAGTGGGGGCCGGAGACTCCTACATTGCCGGCTTCACCTATGGGCTCAGCCTGGGAGAGAGCGTGCCCGCCTGCATGGCCCGGGGCAAGGCCCAGGCCACCAGGATCATTCAGATCTTCAACCCTTATGAATAAACGGAAAGGAGCATGACCATGAAACCCGAAATCTTTGAAAACAACGCCGAGGGCATCAAGCAGGTCTACCGGAACGACGAATGGAGCGTCAGCATCAAAAACTGGAAGCCCGACAACGACATCGCAGGCGTGGAAAAGCTGGAGATCCACTATACCACCGACGAGCAGTTCGTGTTGGTGGGCGGCAAGGCTCTGCTCATCACCGCCGATGAAAAGGACGGCGCCTTTTACAACATTGAGCTGACCCCCATGGAGATCGGCAAGGTGGCCCATGTGGGCATGGGCCAGTGGTTCTATTCCATCACGCAGAAGGACTCCAAGATCGTCTATATCCAGCGCTCCGACTGCTCCATGGAAAACAGCGAGATCCGCTATATGACGCCGGAGCAGGTCAGGGCCGTACAGGCCGAGGCCGCCAGGCTCCTGGCAGATTGATAGCAGGCACGAAAGGGAGAGACCCTGTCCGGGATCTCTCCCCTTTTTCACGAAGGAGGATGCATCCATGCAAAAGCTGAAAAAAGAACAGATCGCCATCGGGAACTACCACTACACCGCCTGGTCCTTCGACGCCTTTCTCCGCTCCGTGCAGGAGCTGGGCCTTACGAACATCGAGATCTGGGGCGCAAAGCCCCACTTCCTTCCGGGCATCCAGAGCCCGGACTACCTGCGGGCGACTGCCGGGAAGATCGCAGATGCGGGACTGAAGGTCATTTGCTTCTGTCCGGAGCAGAACAACTATCCCGTGAACATCAGCTCCGCAGAACCCTCCCTGCGCCGCTGGAGCCTGGAGCATATGAAGCGTTGCCTGGAAGCGGCGGCCCTGCTGGGTGCGCCCACGGTGCTGCTCTGCCCGGGCAACGGCACCATGGAGGAGGAGCCGGAACAGATCCGGGACCGCTTTGTCCTCTCCGCCCGGGAGCTGGCCCAGACCGCCGCAGACAACGGCGTCGTTCTGGCCCTGGAGACCCAGGCGCAGACCGACGCGCTCTTCATGAACACCGCCCGGCAGCAGCGGGAGGTGCTGGCGCTGGTGGATCACCCCAACTTCAAGCTCATGCTGGACACCGTGCAGCTTGCCCAGTTCGATGACAGTGTGGAGGAGGATCTCCGCATCCTGGGGCTGGAAAACGTCCGCCATGTCCATCTGGGCAACACTCTGCTGCGGGAAAAGACCCCCGGGGAAAAGAAACTCCCCGGCGTCTACAGTCTGGGCCGCAGCGTATGCGGGCACATTGGCTTTCGGGAGGGGAACCTTCCCCTGCTGCAGGACCTGCAGGAGCTGGCCCAGGCAGGCTATGACCGGTATGTGACCATCGAAATCTGCCAGAAGGCCTATTGGCTGGAAGCTCACCGCTATGCCCGGGAGGCCTGGGAGCTGATCCGGGACGCGCTTGCCTGAAACCAGAACAAAGTATCCCCGATGTACCAGTGAATCAAAGCGGCAAAAACGGCCAACAGGCAAGAACCCCCTTGATGTAGGAAAACCGGAGCACTACATCAAGGGGGTATCATGATGGCAAGGATACCGGCATACACAGGAACTAACGAAACTTGATTATATGATTTTTGATAGATCCCGCCGATTATATACGAGCGCTCGAAGCTCCATAACATTTCCGATCACAACATAGAACACGAAGTAGTTCTTGACCGGAATCGCATAGTAGGTATGCTCACGGTCTCTCTTGGACGGATAGGGCTGAAAAGCTTCCGGCGCTTGCAGGCGTTCATAGATTGCGGCCTCGACCGCATCAATGAAGTTGTCCGCGGCGATGGGGTTTTTCAGCCGCTCAGAGATATAAAAGACCGTCTCACTCAGTTGTTCCTCAAACAGCGGAAGGATCCGTAGTTCATAATGCCTTCTGTCCATGGACGCCTTTCCGCACACGGCTGAACACTTCATCGGCTGTGTAACGCACGTCGGACATGGCAGCGGCTTTATCTGCCTCATCCAAGGCCAGCTCAATGCCGTCTGTCAGAGCCGAATACTGCTCCAGGCTCATGACCACCATGGAACCGTAACCGTTCTTTGTGAGAAAGACCGGCGCGCCGGTGCTCATGACTTCTTCCTCGATCTCCGGATATTTGTTTCTCAGATCGGAAACTGGACGAATATTGATCATCTTGATCCCTCCTTTTGACTATCAAAATTCTATCACAATTTTATCATATGCGCAAGAGGAACTTTTATTCTCTTCAAGGGCGGTCTTATCTGCCCGGCCTTTTCAAAAAAGTGCAGCGACTGAAATCATCCGTCCATCCGTACTAAAGTGGCAGTCTGATTGCTTTTTAGTTTGCTTCTTGCCAGTATTCTCTCGGCGAGAAGCCGTAATATCTCTTAAATGCCTTATAAAAGTTGCTGCTGTTGCTGTAGCCCAGCATAGCGGCAATCTCCTCGATAGGGAGGGTGGTGCCTTTCAAAAGGATAGCTGCCCTCTCCATCCGTTTTTCCAACAGCAGTTCGGAGAAGGTTCGGCCGGTCTCCTTGGGGAGCAGCGCGGAGATGTAGTTGGGATGGTAGTTGAAATGGGCGGCAATATCTTTGAGCGTCACTGCGTCGGCATGGTCGGCCATATATTGGATGATCTGCCCGGAGAGCGTTGGCGGTTCGACCTGTACATGTTCCAAACGATAGCGCCGGGCAATGTGCATGAACAAGGCCAGGAGCATGGGCTTCAGAATGCTCTGTGTGTCCTCCCGCCGTTCGGCGTATTCCATTGCCATTAGCTCCAGCAGCTTGCGGACGGGATGATCTTTGGAAAAGGTCAGATGGATGAATTCATCGGAAAAGCGGTTGGTCTGCGGCTCCAGGAAAAAACGAAGCATGGCGCTGTCAGCGGCGATGGTGGATAGGTATTCCCGAAAAAAGGCCTCTTTGCGGATCAGCACACCGAAGATGACAATCTCCTTATCGCTTTCCCCGCGGATCGCATAGCCGCTGTAGGGCTGCCCAATGTAGCACTCATTTTCGTGGATGGTGATCGGATTGTCAAACTTGGCGCTCAGGGCGTTATAGCTCTGCCGGTAGGCATAGTTCAGAAAGAAAAAATCCTGCCGGTGAAACGGCTCAACCATCTTCCGGCCCTTGAACACGCAGATCATGACGTTCTCATTCTCCGCGCCTGGCCAGAAGGAAGTCACATCTCCCTGCCTGCCGCCCGTCATGGGATGAAAGCTCAGATCCAGCGTGGAAAACTCCTCGCTCAGCTTGTCGATGGCCTGTTCCAAGCGGTTACTCATATCCCTCAACTCCTTATGCATGATCTTACCACAATTCGTTAGAATAAGCCATATCATTTCTTAAGATTCGCCGCTGTCCTTTCATTTGTTTTAGTGTAATATACATACAAGGATTCATACAGGAGGACTCACTATGGAACTGAAAGCCATTGACCTTTCCGAGCTGACAAAAAAGATCGACCCCATCGTTGCGGCACGCAACAACTGGTATCTGGTGACCGCTGCGGCTGAGGGTAAGGTGAACACCCTCACGGCAGGCTGGTTCACTCTCGGCAACAACTGGGAGAAGAAGATCGCCACCGTGTTCATCCGGCCCCAGCGTCACACCAAGAAATTCATCGATGCCAGTGGGCGTTTTACCCTGACCTTCTTCGACGGACACCAGGACGCCCTTGGATATCTGGGAACCCATTCTGGTGCGGATGTGCCTGACAAGATCGAGAAGTCCGGCCTGCATCTGACGGAGGTGGACGGTCTGCCGACCTATACCGAGGGCAGATACGTTCTGTTTTGCAAGGTCCTTTACAGCCAGCCCATCGAGGAAAAGTGCTTCCTCGATCCAGCTTTCGCCACCGCGACGTATCCCGACAAGGATTTCTCCGTGCAGTACGTGGGCGAGATCGAAGCGGCCTACGAGATCATTGGATAAGCTGAATATGTGTCCGAAAATCCGGTCTTGTTCTGACCGGATTTTCGGGCTATTCTGAAGAAGGAGGCATGTCGTTATGACAGAGCTTGAAAAGCTGGAGGCCGGGTTGGAATACAGCTTTTGGGATGAGGAAGTGGATGCCCGAAAGCTCCACGCGATCCGGGGCTGCCAGAAGCTGAATGCGATCAGCGTTTTGGATAATGAAGCGCGGGAAGCCGCAATCTGGGAGTTGTTCGGAAGTGTCGGCGAAAACCCTGTGGTACTGCCGGTATTCAATTGTGATAACGGCAAGAACATCCATGTGGGCGACAACTTCCTCACCAACTACAATGTTACGATCCTGGATATCGGCCCCGTCCAGATCGGGCACGACGTCATGATCGGCCCGGGTACGCTGATCACCACGGTCAATCATCCGTTGTCTCCCAAAGGACGGCGCAATCATCTGGGAATCATGCGGCCCGTGACGATTGGAAACGATGTCTGGATCGGCGGGAATGTGACGATCCTCCCCGGCGTTACCATCGGTAATAATGTGGTTATTGCGGCGGGAGCCGTAGTAACGAAGGATATCCCGGACAATTGCGTGGCGGGCGGCATCCCGGCCAGAGTCATCAAAGAGATCGAGAACGACGTGGAGGCATGAATATGGAAAGTATTTTTGATAAACCGATCCCGCGCCTCGGTTTCGGCTGCATGCGGCTGCCGGAGGGACAGGACGGCGAGTACATCGAGGAAGAATGCCAGCAGATGTTCGACTATGCCATGGCGCACGGCATCACCTATTTCGACTCGGCTTGGCATTACATCGAAAACCAGCTCATGATCGGAAAATGTCTGTCCAAGTATCCCCGAGAAAGCTATGTGCTGGTGGGCAAGCTGTTCTTCAACGACGGCACCATCAACACATGGGAGAAGGCAGAGGCCGCGTTCCAGAAGGAGCTCAGCGACGCACGGGTTGCGTACAACGATCTGGAGCTGCTGCACGCGGTGGGCAGCGAGGAAGCAAAGGAGCGCATCGACAGGATGGACGCCTGGGGCTTCATGCGATCCCTCAAGGAAAGTGGACGCGTCAAGCACATCGGCATGTCCTTCCACGGGACGGCGGAACTGCTGGATCGCATCCTTACAGAGCACCCAGAGCTGGAGGTCATACAGCTGCAGACCAACTACTTCGATCACTTCACCAACAGCCGACATGCCAATGGCGGCGGGTTGGATGTCTACGACGTGGCGCGAAAGCATGGAAAGCCCATCATCGTCATGGAGCCGGTAAAGGGCGGAAACCTGGCCCAGGTGGATCAGCACCCGGAGATCAAGGCGCTTTTTGAGGCCGCCGATCCGAGCATGACGCCTGCCTCCTGGGCGCTGCGCTATGCGGCGAGCATGGAGGGCGTCATGATTGTCCTCTCCGGCATGTCCAACATGGAGCAGATGGAGCAGAATGTAAAGCTCATGCAGGAGGGCTTCCAGCCTCTTACCGAGGCGGACAAGGAAATGCTCAAAAAGGCAGCGGAGATCATCGAGAGCAAGCAACCCGTGGGCTGCACCGGCTGCCGCTACTGTGTGGAAAAGGGCTGCCCCGCCGGGATCAGGATTCCCCAGGTGCTCAAGAGCCTGAACATGCTGCACCAGTATCAGAACATCCGCGGTGCGCGGATGGAGTATTACGGTGCGATCAGTGAGCATCGCCCCACCGAGTGCATCCGCTGCGGCTCCTGCGAACGGGAGTGTCCCCAGAGCCTCCCGATCCGTGATCTGATCCGCGAGGCGGACGACAGGCTCTACGCCGGACCGAATTACGATGTCTGGGCCAATCACTGATCGATTCGCGAATTATCAGGCGCTCTGCGAACTGCGGAGCGCCGATTTTTTATAGTGGCTACTATGTGTGTCATACTTGTATACCACGCGTGTGACGGTGTCCTCTGAAAAAAAGTTTTCAAATAATGAAACCATTCAGCCTAAAATTGAACTATTATAAGTGAACGGCCGTGATAGAAGAGAATCGAGGTGAGATGCTTGACGGATGCCAAAGCATTAACGCAGCTACAGTCAGGAGATCAACAGGCGCTGGGATGGTTCATTGATAGATATGGCAACTATGTAGGAACTATCGTAAACAGCATTCTGCAGGACTGCATGAGTCATGAGGATGTGGAAGAAGTTACCGCTGATGTGTTTGTCACCTTCTGGAAAAGTGCGGAGGGTCTTCTTCCCATAAATCTAAAAGGGTATTTAAGCCGCATAGCCCGAAGCCTCGCTCTGCGGAAACTTCGGGAGAAGACTCAGGAATTGCCTTTAGAGGAAGATGTTCTGTTTATTGAAGAAGACTCATTGATCGAAAGAATCGATCAGGAGGAACGGGATCGGCGTGTACGGGAAGCAGTGCTTTCGATGACACAACCGGATCAGGAAATCTTTCTTCGCCATTATTACTATTGTCAAAGCGTCACTGTGATTGCTGAAAAGATGAAAATGAATCCGTCCACAATCAAAACCCGACTCAAGCGTGGACGGGAAAAGCTTCGTCAGTATCTTACCGGATTGGAACCGTGACAGGAGGCGGCTGAAATGGAAATCAGAATTCATGAATTGCTGAACGGATACGAGGACAGCTCCGTTCCGATGGAAGAAACAGATGTCGTCTCCGCGATGAGAATCAAGGAGCTGACAGAAATGAAGATTGAACAGACCGAAACACAGTATAAACCGCGGCATACAGTAAGAAAACGCATCCTTACGCTGGCTCTGGCGGCTGCGCTGATGCTATCCCTCGGAATCGTAGCATATTCTGCAGGACAGGCAATCTTTGGCTGGGGCGGAAATATGGAGATCCGTTCCGAGAAGACAGCGGGCGGCATCGAAAATACCGTCTACGTGCACACGGACGATCTCACAGAGCCTGTAAGCGTTGAGAATGGACGCATGTACTTTATTGTCAACGACGAGCATATTGACATCACGGATCAGGTATCGGAGACGGAACCCTATATTTATCAGTTTACTGATGAAGAGGATGTTCTGCACTACTGGATCATCGGGAAAAACGGACCTGAATTGGAGCACTATGGTTTTGCGGAATACCTTCATCCATCTGAGAGCGAATGGACTGCCGGATATGTTGCCCGCACAAATGGTAATACTACTCCCTGGCTGGATAAAGCAAAAGAAGAACTCGGTTTTGATTTTTAAGCTATTTAACCACAAAACCAGCAAGGCACTCTGCCGCAGCAGAGTGCCGATTTTTTTGTATGGAAAAATTCGTCGTGATGGTGTATAATAAACTACTTAATTTTTGACTTGTCCTTTTATGCTCCTGCTTTCGACGGTAGTAAGAACCCCTCGGTTTTACTACCATTTGACTACCATTGACGGCATTGACTTGCCGCAATTTGCCGTATTTTGCTTTTTCCGTGACAGAGTCACAGTTTATTCACAACTTTTTCTGCCCGGTAAATCGCGGCAAAACGGGGCAGAAACCGGCTTTTCAGGAGGCTGATCGCACTTGACGAAGATCCTGTTTGTCTGCCACGGCAATATCTGCCGCTCGCCGGCGGCGGAGCTGCTGCTGCGCCGTCTGCTGCTGCGGGCGGGGCTGGGCGGGGAATTTGAGACCGCCTCCGCCGCCACCAGCAGCGAGGAGATCGGAAACCCGGTCTATCCCCCCATGCGCCGGGTGCTGGCCGAGCGCGGGATCGACTGCGCCGGCAAGACCGCCCGGCGGCTCCGGCGGCGGGATTATCAGGACTATGACCTGCTGATCGGCATGGACGAGGAAAACCTCTGGAACATGCGGCGGCTCTTCGGCGGCGACCCGGAGAGCAAGCTGCATAATTTCATGGACTACGCCGGCTTCCCCGGGGAGGAGATCGCCGACCCCTGGTACACCCGGGATTTCGAGCGCGCCTGCGCGGATATCGAGCTGGCCTGCGAGGGCCTGCTGTACCATCTGACCGGGATCGTGACGGTGGACTTCAGCCTCTGCCCGGACATCCCCTCTCTCTACCGGGAGCTGCGGGAGAAGCTGCAGTGGGAGGACTGGTACGGCGAGAATCTGGACGCGCTCTACGACGTGCTGACGGGGCTGCCCCACCGGGGCGAGCGCTTCCTGCTGACCCTGCCCGGCGAGGACGCGCCGCGGGAGGCGCAGCTCTACGCCGCGCGCATCCGCCAGGTCTTTGCGGACGCCGGCGCCCTGGCCGGCGCGGAATAAAAAGAAAAGGGAAATGCAAAAACCCTCCGTGTTTCGCACGGAGGGTTTTTGCGTGATGGATGCCGAAGAGGCTCAATGCCAATAGAAGGTGATCGTGCTCAGATTGGTCGTGGTGGCGATGGCCATCAGGGCATACAGGAGGCCAACGGCAATCGAGCCGGCGAAAATGGAACCGGTCTCC
The DNA here is from genome assembly GCA_017428565.1 of Oscillospiraceae bacterium. GTDB lineage: Bacteria > Bacillota > Clostridia > Oscillospirales > Oscillospiraceae > Limivicinus. The sequence goes on along the minus strand of JAFRQP010000020.1, from coordinate 40,932 downwards.
TTGAAGAAGCGTCTGGTGATCAGCGTACCCACCGGGATCAGCAGCACAAAGGCGATGAGCTGCAGGATGCGCATGGCGTTGAAGGGCAGGCTGCCGGTGCTGGTAAAGGTGCCGTACTGGATAGCCAGCAGGATGAGGATGCCGATGATGTTCGCAACGATGCTCAGCAGCAGCACCTTCCACTCCGAGCGGCCCTCCACCGCGTTGCCGCCGTTGACCAGCAGGGAGTTGACCAGATAGAAGAGCACATAGGCCGGCGCGTAGGCAAAGGAGTAGACCACCGCGCGGAAGGTAAACACGCGCATGGAAACCAGCCAGAAGCGGAAATCTGTGTTGAACACGAACTGCGTGAAGTAGAGGATGAAGTAGGCGGCGGTGACCACGGCCAGGGCCAGCAGGATGCTCTTCCAGAGTTTGCGCAGAGAGATCTTCACGCCCCAGTAGTCGGGAATCAGGGGCTCGTCCTTCTCCTTGCTCAGCGCGCGGCAGATCACAAACAGGATCAGCAGAACCGCGCCGGACACCGCGCACCAGGCGGCCATCTCGTTGATGTTGGGCAGGCCGAACCAATGATTCTCCGTGGAGGCGGGGCCCCAGTCCGTGCCGGGGATCCAGTTGGATCCGCCCACCAGCTTCCAGGCTACCGGCAGGAACAGCAGTGCGGGAAGGGCGCAGTTGAGCAGATAATCGATCCAGTAAAGGCTCTTTTTCTTCTTCGTATTCGGCCGCGGGACGGCAGGCAGCTTTTCGGCCTTCAGCTCGCCGAAGAAAGTCGTCCCGTGGATGAGCATGGAGCCAAAGGGCGCCAGGAAAAGGAAGATTCCGATCAGGCCCAGGAAGTTGAAGATCTCTTTCCAGAGCCAGATCTGATCAAAGGGGTCGATGTAGCTGTGTCCGCTGGGCACGCCGAAGCAGTTGTAGAAGAAGTCCACCGCCGCAGCCGCGCCGTAGCGGGAGAAGTGGTTCATGGCGTGGAAGCCGGGGATCTGGTAGATCACGCGGATGCACTCCCGCTCGCCGATATTCCCCTTGTAAATCTTCCAGTTCTCCACATCTCCGTCGAGCTTGACGCCCTCCGCCTGCTCAATAAAGCTGCGGGCGGCGTCGCTGCTCAAATACAGGGACGGGTTGCCGGTTTCCCCGGTGTAGCACCATTCGTCCCACTTGGCTGCCAGCACGCCCCAATGGACGGCCAGGGGGATCTCCTCGCCGGTGGCTTCGTTTACAAAAGGCGTGTAGGCGGGGTCGTTGCCCGCGTCGAGGATGGCGGCCACCTTGCACACGCCGCCGTTGGCCTCCTCGGTCAGATAGTACTGGACTGCGTCATGGGCGACATAGCCGCCGAGAGAATGGCCGTAGATGCCGATCTTGTCCGTATCGATGAAGTTGTAGCAGGCGCAGGCGTACTCCACCATCAGCCGGATTTCGGACATGTCCCAGGCGCCGATCTCCGTGATGCTGGAATTGCCCATGTTGAAGTTGTCGGTGATCATGACCACAAAGCCGCGGCGGCTCAGCTCAATGGCGTTTTGATCCTGCATGTCGTAGTTGTTGAAATTCCCGTGCAGGAAAATCAGCAGAGGCAGCTTGTTTTCTTCCGAAGCGTCTTTGGGGATGTAGAGCTGCCCGTTCACATAGTTGCCGTCCTGAACAATGACGTTGAAATCCTCAACCTCGACTGCGCCGAAAGAGGACTGGAGCGAAGAGGCCACGATGCCGCTGATCAGGCACAGGCACAGCGCCACGCACAGAACGATCTTGTTGCGTTTGGACATGGTATCCTTCCTTTCCCTTTTTATTTTTCGTTTTGCTGTGCACCGATTTTATTTCCATCGGCCACATTACCATATCCAATATAGCATTGATTGTTGCCTCTGTCAACAATTTTTTGTCCAGATTTCTTTTGCTTTTGTACAGAGGCTGTGTTATAATGACTTCGATTTTGAAAATTGGAGATGCTGTTATGAAATTGGAGTGGATGGGAAAGTATCGCGACTTCACAGCCGCGCTGTTTCGCGCCGGAAACGCCTATGCGCAGATCTGCAAGCAGCAGACGGTCGGCGACAAGGTTCGTTTCGGCCCTTATGAAGTGCAGATCATGGAGCATATTCTGGAGTACGGCGATCAGAACAAGAATATGATCTGGTATTCCCGCCAGTTGGGCATGCAGCCCAGCACCTTTTCCAAGTACATCAAGAAGCTTGTGGAGAAGGGCCTGGTGGAAAAGTACCAGACGGTCGGCAACCGAAAGGATATCATCCTCCGTCTCTCTCCTCTGGCGCAGGAGGAATATGAAAAGTATTCCCGCTATGCCTATGAAGTCTGGTTCAAGGACTGGTTTGCGATCCTTGACACGATGAGCCCCGAGCAGCTGGAAAAAACCCAGCGCATCATCTCCATGTGGGGCGGCTGGTGTTCGGATATCAGCGACGCGAAGGAAGAGGCGGAGCTCATCCGCGTGGAATAAGATCCGCGCGTCAGGCGGGAGCGTCCGCTTAAACCGCCGGCTGTTCCGTGCCGGCAAGCAACAGAATACGCAAAACTCGCCCCGGCCGGACGGCCGGGGCGAGTTCTGTGTTTTTTCAGGATTATTGTTGATTTCAAGCCTGCGCCGCTTACTTGAAGGCGACCATGGTGTTGGCGATGGTCATGGTGGTCATCAGCAGGGCGTTCAGGAAGGCGGGCAGCCAGATGTTGCCGGTCTTCTTGACCAGATTGCGGGAGATGATGGCCGCGATGGACAGGGTGGGCACCATGGCCACCAGCACGATGCCGGACAGGGCGGAGCCGGGGAAGGCGGCCACGCCGGTCTTGAAGAGGGTGATGTACTGGAACAGCAGCCAGATGATGGCGCCGCCGGCGTTCAGGGCGATGGCCAGCAGGTAGCCCCAGAAGCCCTTCATCTTCTCGGTGTTGGTGTTCACGGTGATGGCCGCGGTGGACACGATGTAGAACAGCAGGAAGGTGGGCAGGTAGCGCAGGATCACGGGGAAGATGTTGAAGTCAAAGGTCTTGAAGGCGAAGGTCCAGATGCGGAAGTCGGCCTTGAAGATCAGATCCATCAGGAACAGCACGCCGTAGGCGATGGCCCAGGTCAGGATCGCGACGAGCAGCGACATGAGGATAGCCAGGGGATTGAAGCTGACGCCGTAGTTCTTGAAGCCGAAGCCGTTCTTGGCCTTGGCGCCCACGTAGATCACGCTCATGGCCAGCAGGGAGATCAGCGCGCAGCCGATGGTCCAGTAGGCGATGCTGTTGACGCCCAGGGCGGACCAGTAGGGGCCGTCCTGATACATGGGCGTGTGGGCGACCAGGGCCAGGGCCGCGCCGGCGAGCAGGACGAAGAGGCTGCCGACGGACAGGCGCAGGCGGTTCTGCTTGTCCAACAGGCCGAAGATCAGGCCCACCAGGCCGGAGAGACCCAGGGCGCAGCCCAGGTAGAAGAGGACGTTGACCAGGTCGCTGCCGGCGCCGCCGTCCATCAGGGGGCTGAAGAAAATGGCGGGGAGCAGGATCAGGCAGAGCAGCAGGGCGAAGGTGCCGAACCTGGCGCCGCCGCCGGAGACGGAGGGAGCCGGCTCCAGCTCGCCGGACTTGGCCTTGCTCAGACCCGGTACCTGGATGAGCAGGGAGGCGACGGCCAGGATCAGCAGCACGAAGCCCACCAGGGCCAGGCACTCGGCGCCTTCCTTGAACTGCCAGATCTGGTCATTGGCGTCAATGGGCGTCAGATCCTGGGCATAGTCCTGGAACGCGTCCTGATAGAAGTAGATGGCGTGGGCGGTGGTGGTGGCGGAGAAGTGGTTCCAGGGGTGGGTCTGGGGCGGCTGGAAGATGATGCGGCGGCCGCCGTCAGAGGTCTTGTACCAGGTGTTGGGTTCGGGATTCTCCCGCTGCAGCCAGAGCTGCGCCTCGGGGGTGGCGACGTAGTTCTTCTGGCGGACGGTGCCGGCGGGGGCGTCGGGCGCGTTGAAGAAGAACTCGTCATACTGCGCGGCGACCTTGCCCATGATGCGTCCGCCGCCCATGGCGTCCGCCGAGGCCACGTCCGCGCCCACAAAGGCGGAGTAGGAGAAGTCGGAGCCCTCGGTCAGGCCGCAGTAGATCTTGCGGACGCCGGTCTGGGCCGCCTGGGCCTCGTCCATCCACATGGCGACGGTGCTGGAGAAGCCGCCCATGGAGTGGCCGGTGACGCCGATGATGCCGTTGCCGGCCTCGTCCTTCAGAACGTAGGGCTGCTCGTACATATACTGCACCGCGTCGTTCATGGACCACATCCAGAAGGGCAGCCACATGCCGAAGAAGCTGGTGTCGCTGTAGTTCTCGTGGGCCAGGGTGGAGTGACCGTGGTCATACTGGTCCAGCGCCAGGACCACGAAGCCGCGGCGGCTGAGCTCAATGGCGTTGGCGTCCTGCATCTCCGCGGAGTTCAGGTAGCCGTGAGTCACGATGACGGTGGGGCGGGGATTGTCGGCCGAGGCGCCCTTGGGCATATACAGCAGGCCGCTCAGGGTGCCGTGTCCTCCGTCAAAGCTGATGCGGGTGACCTTCACGGCGCCCTTGCCGCCGTTGAACACGCCGGCCAGGATGCTGCCCAGCAGGATCAGCACCAGAGCGATGGCCAGAAGGACGATTGAAGCTTTTTTGCCTTTCATGGTTTTCCTCCTTTAAACTCTTTTCTTGTGCGCTTTAGGAAGCTATGGTGTCATTATATCGCCTGCAATCCACAATTGCAACCTTTTTTAGGCAAGCCCCCCAAAGCCGCCGGGGGCAGTTGGAGTGAAATTTGGCATAAAAGTATAAGGGACCCCTGAAAGTTTCAGGGATCCCTGTTCCTTTTGGATGTTTACTTGGCGTAATCGACGGCCTTGGTCTCCCGCAGGACGTGAACCTTGATCTGACCGGGGTAGGTGAGCTCCTCCTCGATCTTCTTGGCGATGTCCCGGGCCAGGAGCACCATCTGGTCCTCGCTGACCTCCTCGGGCTTGACCATGATGCGGATCTCGCGTCCGGCCTGGATGGCATAGGAGCTGGCGATGCCGGGGAAGCTCTTGGAGACCTCCTCCAGCTTTTCCAGGCGCTTGACATAGTTCTCGATATTCTCGCGCCGGGCGCCGGGGCGGGAGGCGGAGATGGCGTCCGCCGCCTGGACCAGGCAGGCCACCACGGTGCGGGCCTCCACGTCGCCGTGGTGGGCCTCGATGGCGTGGATGACCGCGTCGGACTCCTTGTACTTGCGGGCCAGATCCACGCCGATGGTGACGTGGCTGCCCTCCACCTCGTGGTCGATGGCCTTGCCGATGTCGTGCAGCAGGCCCGCGCGCTTGGCGGTGGCCACGTCCACGCCCAGCTCGGCGGCCATGAGACCGGCGATGTGGGACACCTCGATGGAGTGGTTCAGCACGTTCTGGCCGTAGCTGGTGCGATAGCGCATGCGGCCCAGGAGCTTGATGATCTCCGGGTTCAGGCCGTGGATATTGGTCTCGAACACGGCGCGCTCGCCCTCGGCCTTGATGGTGGCGTTGACCTCGCGCTGGGCCTTGGCGACCATCTCCTCGATGCGGGCGGGGTGGATGCGGCCGTCCTGGATCAGCTTCTCCAGCGCCAGACGGGCAACCTCCCGGCGGACCGGATCGAAGCTGGAAACGGTGATGGCCTCGGGGGTGTCGTCGATGATCAGGTCGCAGCCCGTCAGCGTTTCGATGCTGCGGATGTTACGGCCCTCGCGGCCGATGATGCGGCCCTTCATCTCGTCGTTGGGGAGGGGGACGACGGAGACGGTGATCTCGCTGGTGTGGTCGGCGGCGCAGCGCTGGATCGCGGTAGCCACGATCTCTCTGGCGCGCTCGTCCGCCTCTTCCTTGAACTGGGCTTCGATTTCCTTGATCTTGAGGGCCATCTCGTGGGTCACATCGTCCTTCACGTTGGCGATGATGTAGGCCTTGGCCTCCTCCACGGTGAAGCCGGAGATCTTCTCCAGCATTTCCAGCTGGCTCTTCTTGATCAGCGCCACTTCGGCCTGCTGGGCTTCCACAGCGGCGATCTTGTTGGACAGGGTGTCGCTCTTCTTCTCCAGGGCGTCGGTCTTGCGGTCCAGGGTCTCCTCCTTCTGCTGAAGGCGGCGCTCCTGCTTCTGCACCTCGGCTCTGCGCTGCTTTTCTTCCCGCTCATATTCGGAGCGGCGTTTGTGTATTTCTTCCTTTGCCTCTACGAGAGCTTCTCTCTTCTTGCTCTCGGCGCTCTTGATTGCGTCATTCAGGATCTGACGCGCCTCTTCCTCGGCATTGGCGATGTTGCGCTCCGCGTTCTTCTCCCGCAGGATGAAGAAGGCAGCCGCGCCGCCCGCGCCGACCAAAAGGCCGATCAGAAGCCATAAATACCATAAAGACATTGTTGGGAAACACACCTCCATTCTTTCAGAATTTTGCGGTGGTGTGGGAAAGAGATCATGAACCCTTGCCGGGTTTGCCGGGAAAAGCGCCTGTGCGCAGGCCGCGAGAAAGGGTTTTTTGTTCTGTTTGCTGCGGCCGGGCCCGCGCCCGGCAGGAAAAAACGACAAAAAGCCGCGCTCACAGGCGGTAAGAGGTCATGAGCTCTTACCCGAAGCTTTTTCATTCTCTGGGAAAGGCGCGAAGCTGGCGGCCCCTGCCCTCCCTTTTCAAATCTAAAGCAAGACGGACCATCAAGCGCATCCGTCGGACATGAAACGGAATATCAATAGGAGCCTCCCCAGACTCCCTTAATATTAATCCGATTTATTTTAGCCTTTTCGCGGCGTACTGTCAAGGGACAGTTTTCCGTTTTCCCCCCATCCCTGTCCGGATCGGGGCGGAAAAGGGGCGGCGGGGCTTGCGCGGCGGCGGCATTGCTGATACAATGAAAGAAAAAGCCCGCCCGCGGGAGAGCCCGGGGCGGAGAAGGAACGGCTTGCTTTTGGAAGGAGGATCTGCCCATGAAAACCACGAGAAGACTGCTGTGCCTTGCTCTGGCGCTGGTCTTCGCCGCGGCGCTGCTGCCGGCGGCGGCCCTGGCCGAGGACGGACACACCCACGATTGGCAGGAGCGGAGCCGCACCGAGCCCACCTGCACGAAGGAGGGCTCCGTCACCTACACCTGCAGCTGCGGGGAGAAGAGAACCGAGATCCTCCCCGCCCTGGGCCACGACTGGGACGAGGGGAAGATCGTGGACGACCCCCACAATCCCGGCGGCCTGGCGCTGCGCTTTCGCTGCAAGCGCTGCGACGCGCTGATGTTCCGGGCGCTGCCCCAGGAGGAGACAGAGGACGACTACGGCTGGGAGCCCCCCGAGGAGCCTGAGGAGCCCGAGGAACCGGAGATCCCGGACGGCGCCGTTTCTCCCGCCGGCGGGGAAGCGGAGGGCAAAGCGAAGATCGAGCTGGAATACAGATATGTGACGTTTATCAATTCCATGCGCTTTCGGCCGGGCTGCAAAGTATGGCTCCGGTGGAACCTGATCAACACCGGAGACGTCACGGTCTACGATGTGGAATGTGAGCTGTACCGCTGGAACAAGAACGCGGGAGCCTACGTCCCCTTCGATCCCGGCGACGCGCTTGATGGCAATAAGCACTACAAGCTTTATCCCTCTACTCAAACAGGGCCGGACCGTGTTTTCTATAGTATAGAACCGTATATCTTCAGCGAGGAGGATCTGGAAAACGCGAAGGACGGCTTCCTGGAGATCATGGTCATCGGCCGCGCCAAGACGGAGGATGGCGCGGAGCTGGAGGCGGAGCCGCTGATTTACCGCTTCCCCATCTTTGACCCATCTCTGGTGGTGGAGGCGGAGGACTGCTCCGCTGGCCAGATCCCGGAGGGCGGGCATGTGAAGGTCGGGCTCACGGCGACCAGCACGGGAACCGAGACCTTCACCTACAAAAATCTCGACAGCATCGGATATGATAAAGACGGCTTTTCCTTTTTCGCCGGATGGACGACGTTCCTTGACGGAGATCTGAGCTGGGTCGCGCCCGGGAAGCCCGGGGAAGCGGAGGTCTCGATCTATGTGACGGAGGCCGACGTGGAGGCGGGCGAGGTCCGGCGGGATCTGACGCTCTGGTTCATGCGCAGATACCGGCCGGGCGGCGGGACCGTGTACTCCGACACGCCGGAGGATCAGATCGTGAGTATAGAAGACGCGAGCTGGCTCGACGTGTACCCTTCCGACACGTGGTTTTCAATCAGTTATATGTATGACGATTTCTCCGATTACCCCATCACCGTGGAGATCGTGGTGCCCCTGCTGGAGCCGCCGGAGGAGCCCGCGCCCGTGCCGGAGCGGGAGCCGCGTCCCTTCTGCGCGCCCGCCCTCACCGGCCTCGGCGAGGGGACGGCGGAATGGACGCTGAATCGCTGCGATGAACACGCGGCCCTGGCAAGGGATGCGAAGGGCAAGACGCCGGAGGAGGCCCTGGCTCTCTGGCAGGAGGCTCTGGACGCGGAGTATGCGGCATGGCTCGCCGAAGCGGAGGAGAGTCTGCGCCCCGCCATCGAGACGGAGCGGGACGCCTTCCGGGAGCAGCTGGAGGCCTATCGGGCGCTCTGGGCCGGCCTGGGCGGCGAGGAACTGGGCGCGGAGAAGGCCGCGGAGCTGGCCATGCACAAGCTGAGCCTGCTGTGCTTTGCCCGCCAGGCCGACGCAGAGGCCTGGGCGGCTGTACTCAGCGAGGCCGAGAGCCTGGACGCCGCCGAGAGCCCCGCCGCCTGTCAGCGGCAGAGCCGGGACAGCGTCACGGAGCTGCTGACCCGGGAGACGCTCTGCGAGGAGCACCGGGGCCTCGGACTCGCGGCGGAGGACGAGGAAGGCCGGCGGGAGCTGAAGACCCTGTGGCTTGCCGCCCTGAACGCCGAGACGGACGCCTGCTGGCTCTCCGCGGACGAGGAGGCCCGGCCTCTGCTCGCCGAAGCCCGGCAGAGCTTTGGCCGCTGGCTCAAAGCCGAGGAGGCGCTGCTGAGCCTGCAGTTCCCGGAGGATCCGGCCCTGGTGCAGCAGCTTCTGGCCCTGGCCGTCCGCAGCCGCGCCCTGGACTTCTGCGGCGCGTGAGCGCGGAGAGGCAGAGCGCGCGACGCGTGAAAACGATGTTCCTTTCTTTTGTCCGAAAGAAAGGAAGCGAATGAAAGCGACAAAGAGAAGGAAAACCGTGCTTGCGCCGCCGATGGCGGATGAAGCAAGCACGGTTTTTCCCGCAGCGGTCGAAAAACGCAAGCAAACGAACGTGCGCAGCGTTTTTCGGGCACCGCAAGGTGAAAAGCGGGCCCTCCCTTTGATTCTTCCCGGGGAAACGAGAGATGATGGATGAGAGACGAAGGTTCAGGCCCGGGGGCTGTCATTCTGAGGAGCGCAGCGACGAAGAATCTCACCGGTTCCCACCTTGCGCCGGGGACGAGATCCTTCGCTGCGCTCAGGATGACATAGGGGCGCGGAACAGATGAACGGGCCGCCGGGGAGCCCATGGCCGGGCCTCTACAGGGAAACGGCGGTCTCCGCCGTAGGGGCTGCCGCCCTCGGCAGCCCGAGCCCTCGTCCCAAACGCTCTCCGTCACGGCGCTTGAGGGGACCTCATCCGGCCCTTCGGGCCACCTTCCCCGTGTGCGGGGAAGGCTTTGCGGGCGACCAAAGGTCGCCCCTGCGGATTCCCTTTTCACTCCTCACTCTTCACTCTTCTCTTTTCACTTCCAGTTCGATCTCCCCGTCCCGCACCAGGGCGGTGATGCAATCCCCCGCCCGGGCCTTGCCGGAGAGCAGCAGCTCCGCCGCCCGATCCTCCAGACTGCTCTGCAGCGCCCGGCGCAGGGGGCGGGCGCCGAATCTCCCGTCGCTGCCCCGCCGGGCCAGAAAACGCAGGGTCTCCTCCGGGGTCTCCAGCCGGAGCCCCAGGCCCAGAAAGCGCTCCCGCAGCTCCTCCACCAGGTTCCGGGTGATCTGCAGCAGCTCCCCGCTCCCCAGGCGGTGAAAGACGATGGTCTCGTCCACCCGGTTGAGGAATTCCGGCCGGAAGGTGGCGCGCAGCTCCTCCAGCACCCGGCGGCGCATCTCCTCCTCGCCGCCCGCCTCGCCCGTGCCGAAGCCCAGGGGGCTGCAGCCGCCGGTGATGGCCTTGGCCCCCACGTTGGAGGTCATGACCACCACGGTGTTGCGAAAATCCACCTTCCGCCCGGCGGAATCGGTGAGATGCCCGTCGTCCAGGATCTGCAGCAGCAGGCTCCACACGTCCTCGTGGGCCTTCTCGATCTCGTCGAAGAGCACCACCGACCAGGGCTTGCGCCGCACCTTCTCGGTGAGCTGGCCCCCGTCCCCGTAGCCCACATAGCCCGGGGGCGAGCCGATCAGCCGGCTGACGGCGTGCTTTTCCATGTATTCGGACATGTCGATGCGCACCATGGCCCCCTCGTCCCGGAACACCGCGGCGGCCAGGGCGCGGCAGAGCTCGGTCTTGCCCACCCCCGTGGGCCCCAGGAAGAGGAAGCTCCCCACCGGGCGGCGGGGGTCCCGCAGGCCCACCCGGCTGCGGCGGATGGCCCGGGCCACGGCGGACACCGCCTCGTCCTGGCCGATGATCCGCTTTTTCAGCTGGCTCTCCAGGTCCCGCAGGGCCGCGCTCTCGTCCTCGGTCAGGCCCGCCACGGGGATCCCCGTCCACTGGGACACCACCCCGGCCACCTGGGCCGCGCCCAGGGGCGGGCAGGGGGCTTCGGCGCTCAGACGCAGGCCCGCCGCCGCCTCGTCGATGAGGTCGATGGCCTTGTCGGGCAGAAAGCGCTCGTGGATGTAGCGGACAGAGAGGGCCCAGGCCGCCTCCAGCGCCTCCTCCGCGATGCGCACGCCGTGGTGCTTTTCCAGGGCGGGGCGCAGGGCCCGCAGCATGCGCAGGGTCTGCTCCTTCCCCGGCTCGGCCACGGTCACGGGCTGAAAGCGCCGCTCCAGGGCGGCGTCCTTCTCGATGTGGCGGCGGTATTCCTCCGGGGTGGTTGCGCCAATGATCTGCAGCTCTCCCCGGCCCAGGGCGGGCTTGAGGATGTTGGCCGCGTCGATGGCCCCCTCGGCGCTGCCCGCCCCGATGACGGTGTGCAGCTCGTCGATGAAGAGGATCACGTCCCCGGCCCGCTTCACGTCCTTCAGCACGGCCTTGACCCGCTCCTCGAAATCTCCCCGGTACTTGGTGCCGGCCAGCAGCGCCGGGATGTCCAGGGAGACGATGCGCTTGCGGGCCAGCGTCTCCGGCGCGTCCCCCCGGGCCAGGCGCAGGGCCAGGCCCTCCGCCACGGCAGTCTTGCCCACGCCGGGCTCCCCCACCAGCACCGGGTTGTTCTTCTGCCGGCGGGAGAGGATCTGCTCCGCCCGGCGGATCTCCTCCCCCCGGCTGACCACCGGGTCCAGCCCGCCCGCGGCGGCCAGGGCGGTCAGATCCCGGCTGTACTGGTCCAGGATCCGGGTCTCCGCCCGGCGGCCGCTGCGGAGGCTGCCGGTCTGGGGCCGGCCGCCCGGGACCGGGTGGCCGAAGATGGCGGCCACATCGGTATAGAGCTCGTTCAGATCCGCGCCCAGGGCCCGCAGCGCCCGGGCCCCGCCGCAGTCCGGCAGGCGCAGCACGCCCAGCAGCAGATGCTCCGTGCCGATGAAGCCCTGGCGCAGGTTTTCCGCCTCCGCCGCCGCGGTCTCCACCGCCCGGCGGGCGCTGCCGCTGAGCCCCAGCACCGGTCCCCCCGGGGCGCCGGCGCCGTCCATGTCCAGCACCGCCCGGCGCAGGGCCTCCGGCGTCAGCCCCCGGCGCAGCAGGATCCGGGCGCCAAGACTTTCGCTCTCGCCCAGAATGCCCAGCAGCAGGTGCTCCGTGCCCACGCTGCTGTGGCCCAGCTCCCGGGCGGAGAGCCGGGCCCTCTCGATGGCGGTCTCCGCCCGCTGGGAAAATTTCTCGTTGCTCTTCATGTGACGCCTCCTTTGGAAAAACGCGGGCTGGCCCCCGCGTCCGTCTGTTCATTATCTCGCCCTTCGCCCGCCGAACAGGGCGAAAGCCGCGGGCGCGGAAAAATTGCGCCGGCCCGGGAAAGGGCGCGGGCGCTGTTTCCGCGCGGGGAAATTATCTCCAAATTTCCAGGCTTTTAACAGTTTCGCAAAAAGATGCTATTGATTTTTGCAAAAGATGTGCTACAATGATCGCAGAAATGGCCGAAAAGGGCCAAATTCATACAAAAATGGAGGGAATTCCATGCCGTACGTGATTACCGACGAGTGCCTGTCCTGCGGCTCCTGCGCTGCTCAGTGCCCCGCTGAGGCCATTGACATGGGCGATCTGCACTACGAAATCGATCCCGACAAGTGCCTGGAGTGCGGTGCCTGCGCCGCCCAGTGCCCTGCTGAGGCGATCGAGCTGGCCTAAGCTGCCAACATACAAAAAGAGCTGAGCGCAAGCTCAGCTCTTTTTGCGTATGGGAGGGATTCGGATGGAAAAGCAAAGCGCGCTCTGGCCCGGCGGGCCGGTCTTTTGTCCGGAGGCGGGCGCGCCGCTGGGCACCGACAGCGTGCTGCTGGCGGATTTCGTGCGCCCCGCGGGGGCAAAACGCGGGATCGACCTGGGCTGCGCCTCGGGGATCTTGAGCCTGCTACTCCTGTGGCGGGAGCCGGGGCTCCATATGGCGGGTCTGGAGCTGCGGGAGGACGCGGCGGCCCTGGCCCGGGAGAATCTGGCCCGCAACGGTCTCACGGGCCGGGGCGAGATGCTGGCCGGGGATATTCGAGAGCACCGGAGCCTGTTTCGCGCCGGGAGCTTCGACCTGGCGGTGTCGAACCCGCCCTATTTTCCCCCGGGGAGCGGGGCCCTGTCCCCGGATCCGGCCCGGGCGGCGGCCCGGGGCGAGAGGGACTGCAGCCTGTCCGAACTGTGCGCGGCGGCGGCCTGGCTGCTGCGCACCGGCGGGCGCTTCTGCCTGGTGCACCGGCCGGAGCGGCTGTCGGAGCTCTTCTGCGCCCTCAGCGCGGCGGGGCTGGAGCCCAAGCGCCTGCGTTTGGTCTGCCCCCGGCCGGAGAGCGCGCCGAATCTGGTGCTGGTGGAGGCCCGCCGGGGCGGGAAACCGGGGCTTGTGATCGAGCCCGCGCTGACGCTGACCGACGCGGAGGGAAGCGAGAGCGCAGAGGTCAAGCGGATCTACCACCGGGAAGAGTAAAGCGTGAAGAGATGCGCTGTCCGCTTCGCGGACGGATTGAACTTTCCGCGTGAAGAACGCGGCATGATCCGCAACCGGCAGCAATTGAACAAAAAAGCATGGGTTCGCCTTCCGAGATGATTTTTTCCATCATCGCCGCAGGCGATACCATATCTTTTCACTTTTCACTTTTCACTTGCTCAGCCATCGCCGCAGCTTTTTCAGATCCATGCCCTCTTGGTCGCAGCCCTCGGCGTCCCGGGGCGAGAGGGCGGAGCGGATGATCCAGGTCTCCATGCCCGCGGCCCGTGCGCCCGCCCCGTCGCAGCGGGGGTCGTTGCCGATCATGAGACAGTCCGCCGCGGCCAGCCTCTCCCGCTCCAGCAGCAGGCGGAAAAAGCGGGGATCCGGCTTCTTGCAGCCCGCCTCGGAGGAGAGATAGACGCCGTCGAAGGCGTCCGCGAGCCCGAGAAGCTCCAGCTCCGGCCGGGTGAAGAGGCTCTGGGCGTTGGAGAGCAGAAAGACCCGCCGCCCCTGCCGCCGCAGCCCGTCCAGCAGCTCCCGCGCCCCGGCATAGAGCCGCAGGTGGGTAGTGGAGGCCCTGCGGAAGAACCAGGCCGCCTCGGCAATCAAAGCATCCCCTGCCGCCGCGCCCTTTTCGGCGTACAGCGCGGCGAAGACCCGCTTGAGGTCGATCTCCGGACAGGCAACCGGGATCCCCCGGTCCCGCGCGGCCAGGCGCGCCTCCTCCGCCGCGGCCAGACGCAGCCAGGCCGCGTGCAGCTCCTTCGCCTCATAGCGCGCACCGGCGCGCGCAGTAAAACCAGCCATGCGCCGCCAAAGCGATGGCTGGTTTTCGTCCGTATGGATATCCACAAGGGTTCCATACAAGTCAAAGATGAAGACGTCGTGCCGTCCCGAGGGGCGCTGGCGCATCCCCTGCGCGCTCACGCGCGGCCTCTCAGCTTCATGATGCAGTCGGCGCACACGTTGCGGCCCTTGTAGCTGATCAGATCCCGGGTGTTGTCGCAGAACACGCAGCTCTGCTGATATTTGCGGAGAATAATGCTGTCATCCTCCACATATATCTCCAATGCGTCTTTCTCTTCGATGTCCAAGGTACGGCGAAGCTCGATGGGAAGGACGATCCGCCCCAATTCATCGACCTTGCGGACGATTCCGGTAGATTTCATACCGAAGCTCCTTTCCTGCGGGTTTCCCGAAACAGGCCGACGGCCTGTTTGACACAGTATACACATTTTGGTGCGGATCATCAACTGATATTTTAGAAAAGTCTTGAAAAATCTGCTTTTTTGAAGAAAAGAGGCGATTTGTGCTGCTCGGAATTCTGGTGACGGCGATTTATCTGCTCTGCACCCTGCTCTCCCCGCTGACCGGCTCCACCGAGGCGGCGGGAGCGGCGGTGACGGAGGGCGCCCGGGCGGCGATCCCCTTCGTGCTGGAGATTGCCGGGGCGCTCTGCCTCTGGAGCGGGGTGCTGGAGCTGCTGGAGCGCAGCGGCGTCTCCGCGGGCCTGGCAAGGCTGCTGCGGCGGCCTCTGCGGCGGCTTTTCCCCCGCTCCTCCCGGGAGGAGGGGCTGCTCTCCGCCCTGACGGAGAATCTGAGCGCCAATCTGCTGGGCCTGGGGAACGCTGCCACTCCCGCCGGCATCCGGGCGGCCAAGGGCATGGCGGCCCTGGGCGGGCGGGGAGAGGACGAGCTGTGTCTCCTGGTGGTGCTGAACACCGCCTCCCTGCAGCTGCTGCCCGCCATGATCGCCTCGGTGCGGGCGGCGGCCGGGGCGGCGGCCCCCTTCGACATCCTGCCGGCGGTGTGGCTGTCCTCCGCCTGCTCGGTCTGCTGCGGGCTGCTGGCCGCGGCCCTCTTCCGGCGGCTGTGGCGCTGAAGAGTCTGGGCGCGCTGGCCGCGCCGCTTCTGATCTGCTGCGCGCTGCTGACGGCCCGGCTGCACGGGGTGGACGTGTACGACGCCCTGCTCTGCGGCGCCCGGCGGGGGCTGAAAACGGCGCTTGAGATCCTGCCGGCCCTGCTGGTGCTGTTCCCGGCGATCTACCTGCTGCGCGCCTCCGGCCTGCCGGAGCTGCTGGGCCAAGTGCTGGGGCCCCTGCTGCGGACGCTGGGGGTGCCCGAGGAGACGGGGCTGCTCATGCTGCTGCGCCCGCTGTCGGGCAGCGCCGCTCTGTCCGCGGCCACGGAGATCATCGGGCGCTGCGGGCCGGATTCCCTGCCCGGCCGCACGGCGGCGGTGATGCTGGGCTCCAGCGAGACGACTTTTTATGTCGTGGCGGTGTATTTCTCCGCCGCCGGGGTAAAGCGCAGCCGCTGGGCCATCCCCGCGGCCCTCTGCGCGGATCTGGCCTGCTTCCTCTCCTCCGCCTGGGTCTGCCGGCTCCTGTGGGGGTAGAGAAGAGTGCTTAGGAATTAGTGCGTAGTGCTTAGGATACGGCCTCATTTCCTAAGCACTATGCACTACGCACTAAGCACTCTATCTAGGCTGTGATGTTCTTCTTGATCTGCTTAATGGCGTTTTTCTCCAGGCGGGAGACCTGGGCCTGGGAGATGCCCACGGCCTTGGCCACCTCCATCTGGGTGCGCCCGTCGTAGTAACGCAGGGCCAGGATCCGCTTCTCCCGGGGCGTCAGGCGCTTCACCGCGTCGGCCAGGGCGATCTGCTCCAGCCAGTGTTCGTCGGTGTTGCGGCTGTCGCCGATCTGGTCCATCACCGTGGCGCTCTCCCCGGCGTCGCTGTACACCGGCTCGTAGAGGCTCACCGGATCGCAGATGGCGTCCAGGGCGAAGACCACCTCCTGCCGGGGGATGTCCAGGGCCCGGGCGATGGTCTCCACATCCGGCTCCCGGCCGCTCTGGGCGCTGAGCTTCTCCTTCATCTGCAGCACCTTGTAGGCCGTGTCCCGCATGGAGCGGGACACCCGCACCGCGCTGTGGTCCCGCAGAAAGCGCCGCAGCTCCCCGGCGATCATGGGAACGCCGTAGGTGGAAAACTGCACGTTTTGGCTGAGATCGAAGGCGTCCACGGCCTTGATGAGGCCGATGACCCCCACCTGGAACAGATCGTCCATGCTCTCGCCCCGGCCGGCGAAGCGCTGCACCACCGAGAGCACCAGCCGCAGATTCCCGGAAATCAGCTGCTCCCGGGCGCTCTTGTCCCCCGAACGGGCCCTCTCCAGCAGCGCGCGGGTCTCCGCGCTCTTCAGCACCGGCAGCGTGGCCGTATTGACCCCGCAGATCTCCACCTTCTCCTGCACACGCATCCCTCCCTTTCGCTCGCTTAGTATTTCCCGGCCCGGGAAATCTGATACCGAGCGAAAAAGAGCGGAATTTGCGGTGAAAAAAGTGAAAAAACCTCTTGACAAGCGCGCCCTGTTCGCTTATATTATTGGGGCGCTCCGAAGACAGCAGGTGGCTCAGGCCGTAAATCCTGCCGAGGACATCAACAAGATCTTGATTGTTTTTGTGCCTCTGCGTCTTTTTGCCGCAGGGGATTTCTTTTTGAGCGTGATCATTCGCAACCGGAGGTGAAAACACACATGCCCAACGCAAAAGTTCTGAGCGAAAAGCAGGCTATCGTGGAAGCTCTGGCCGAGCGTATCAAGAACGCCGAGGCCGGCGTCCTGGTCGACTACAAGGGAATCACCGTCGCCGAGGATACCGCCCTGCGTACCGAAATGCGCAAGGACGAAGTGAGTTACACGGTCGTCAAGAACACCCTGACCAGAAAGGCTCTGGATCTGCTGGGGATGAACGAGCTTGACCACGTTCTCAACGGCACCACCTCTCTGGCCACCGCCGAGAAGGATCCCATCGCTCCTTTCCGGATTCTGGCTGATTACAGCAAGAAGCTGGGCGATCGCTTCAACATCAAGGCCGCCTTCATGGAAGGCAAGATCCTGAGCGAAGCGGAAATCGCAGAGATGGCAGAGCTGCCCAGCAAGAGCGCTCTGTACGCCAAGGTTCTGGGAACCATGATCGCTCCTATCACCGGTCTCGCCGTTTGCCTCGGCCAGATCCTGGAGCAGAAGGGCGGCTCTCTGGAGACCGCCGAAGCCGCCGAGTAAGTCGGCACACAAAAATCTTAACTGGAGGAAATTACAATGTCTGAGAAAATCACTGCCATGATCGAAGAGATCAAGAACCTCAGCGTGCTGGAGCTGTCCGAGCTCGTTCACGCCCTGGAGGACACCTTCGGTGTCTCTGCCGCCGCCGTCGCCGCCGGTCCCGCTGTCGCTGCCGGCCCCGTCGTCGAAGAGAAGACTGAGTTTGACGTTGTCATGACCAGCTTCGGTGCTGAGAAGATCAAGGTCATCAAGGAAGTCCGCGGCATCACCGGTCTGGGCCTGGCTGAGGCCAAGAAGCTGGTCGAGGACGTCCCCGCCAAGATCAAGGAAGGCGCTTCCAAGGAAGAGGCCGAGGAG
This sequence comes from Oscillospiraceae bacterium, assembly GCA_017428565.1. Lineage (GTDB taxonomy): Bacteria > Bacillota > Clostridia > Oscillospirales > Oscillospiraceae > Limivicinus. Next base: position 23,318 of record JAFRQP010000020.1, on the reverse strand, counting down.
CTCAAGGCCAAGCTGGAGGCCGTCGGCGCCACCGTCGAGCTCAAGTAATCGAGCTTCCAACCTAAAAAAAATCGCTCTCCCGTCCGGGAGGGCGATTTTTTTGCGTCAGAGCTGCAGGGGTTGGCGTCCTCGACACCCCGTTTGTCCGTCCTGCGTCCGGGTCGGCGGGCGACCAAAGGTCGCCCCTACGGAAAAACGCCGGTCCTCGCCGTAGGGGCTGCCGCCCTCGGCAGCCCGCGCTTGCCTCCCCCTCCGGGGGAGGTGTCGCGGCGCGTCTCACGCAAGCGCCGCGACGGAAGGGGTGAAGGACGAGGGGAACGGGCCTGAGTGCTGTCATTCTGAGGAGCATCCCGACGCGCGGAAAGCGCGCGACGTTCCAAGCTTTGCTGGCCGACGAAGAATCTCACCGGATCCATCCTTGCGCCGGGGGCGAGATCCTTCGACTCCGCTGCGCTTCGCTCAGGATGACAGGGGGCGCGGAACGGACATTCGGGCTTCCGAGGAGCCCATGGCCGGGCCGCTGCAAGCTCTGTTCACTGTTCTCTTTTCACTGTTCACATTTCCACGGGCCGCCGGGACGTCGGCCCCTACAAGCCCTGTCTCCCCCGTCTCCCTCGTCTCCTAAAAACTAGAAACTAGAAACTAAAAACTCTCTTCACTGTTCACTTTTCAGCGGGTTCCACCTCCCGCGGCGGTAATAGAGCACAAACAGCGCGAAGAGCAGCAGGTTGTGGCCGATCATGCAGCCCCAGGCGGAAACCAGGCCCATGCCCAGCCGGGTGGTGCAGATCCAGGTGCCCAGGATGCGGATGCCCCACATGCCGGCGATGTTGATGACAAAGGGCACCTTGGTCTTGCCCGCGCCCTGGAGCATGCCCTCCACCACGATGGAGACGCCGTAGAAGGGCTCGGAGCAGGCCACCATGCGCAGCACGGTGCTGCCCAGGGCGATCACCGCCGGGTCCCTGGAGAAGATGCCCGCCATGGCCGGCGCGAAGGCGAAGAGCAGGGCCCCGGAGAGCAGCATCAGCCCCACCTCGATCAGCACGATCAGCTTCGCCAGCTCCCGGCGGCGCTTTTCGTCTCCCGCCCCCAGGCTGTTGCCCGTGAGGGTGGCGGCGGCGGCCTGCATGCCGTAGCCCGGGATGTAGAAGGCGGACTCCACGGTGTTGGCCACGGTGTGAGCCGCGGTGGAGAGCTCGCCCAGGGCGTTGATCATGGCGGCGAAGGCCACATAGCCCAGGCTGGTACCGAAGCGCTGCAGCATATTGGGCAGGGCCACCCGCAGGCAGGGCCGCAGCACCCTGCCGTCCGGCCGGAGGGAGAAGCCCCGGGGCGAGACGCGCGGGTGGCGGTAGAGCGCCGCGGTGATGGCGACGCCGCCCACCAGAAAGGCGATGGCGCTGGCAGCGGCCGCGCCGGTGACCCCCCAGCCCGCGCCCCACAAGGGGATCTGCAGACCGAAGAGGCTCAGCTCCCGGCTGGGATAGATGAAAAGGAAGTTCAGCGCCACGTTGATGAGATTCACCGCCACGCCCACCCGCATGGGGGTGCGGCTGTCCCCCGCGGCGCGGAGCACGGTGCCGAAGATCACCGAGGCCGTCCGGGGCAGCATGGGCAGATAGACGATGAAGAAGTAGCGGGCGGCCAGGGGGCGCAGACTCTCCTCCACCTGCATCCAGACGGGCACCTGGCGGCTCAGGGACAGGGTCGCGGCGGTGAAGAAGCTGCCCGTCACCAGCACGGCCAGCACCGCCTGGGCGGCGGCCTTGCGGGCCCGCTCCTGCTCCCCGGCGCCCAGGGCCTGGGAGATATAGGCCAGGAAGCCCACGCCGAAGGCGGACACGCTGCTGCCCACCAGCCAGCCCACGGTGGTGGTGGAGCCCACGGCGGCGGTGGCCTGGGTGCCCAGGGAGCCCACCATGGCGGTGTCGATGTACTGCACCGCCGTGTGCAGCAGCTGCTCCAGCATAGTGGGCCAGGCCAGGGCCAGCACCGCCGGCAGCAGGGACCAGGCGAAGATTCGGTTGTCGGCAAGGCGCTTGGTCATGGCGCGGGTCCTTTCCTGAGAGATCATTGAATAAACTACCACAGCGCCGGCCCTTTCGCAAGGGCAAAAAGTTCCGCGGAGCGATTGATTCAGGCGACAGCTTCTGCTATAATAAGGCAAAGAACAGCAAACGAGGGGGCGCATGGGCATGGCTCTGGACGCGGAATACTTCGACTCGATCTATATCGACGTGGTGAAAAAGAAATACTACAACGCCGACAAGGTGCAGGAGGTCTTTGCGGATATCCGGAAGCAGGCCGAGGCGCTGACCGCCGAGAACGAAAGCCTGCGCAAGGAGCTGGACGAGAGGAACGCGCGCCGGCTGGAGCTGGGCGACGCGGTGCTCTCCGCCCAGACGATCTATCAGGACGTGGTGGACCGGGCCAAGGCCCGCGCCGCCGAGATCACCGACGAGGCGGAGCTGAAGGCCGCCGGCATCCTGGCCGCCGCCCGGAAAAAGAGCGAGGCCATCCTGGCCGACGCCCGCCGGCAGCAGGACGGCGCCGTGCGCAAGGTGGAGACCGCCTTCAACCGCACGAAGCAGCTGCACCTGGCCAGCATCGAGGAGCTGAACGCCCAGTGGCGGGACTTTCTCTGCGGCCTCTACCCGGACGCCGAGACCTCTGCGCCCGCACCGACGGCGCCCGTCCCGGCCGCGCCCGCACCGGAGCCGGAGCTGCACGCGGATCTGGAGGAGAAGGTGGGCGCCATCGCCGATCAGCTCTTCGCAATGGACGAGGAATAAACGGACCGCCCCGCGGTACGCTTTTGCACAGCGTATCGCGGGGCGGAGCTTTGCGGCCGCGCAAAAAGAGATCTGCGCGAGGTGCCCTGCGCTGCATACGCGCCCGGCTCGTCTCTCCCCTCACCGGAGCGGCGGGCATTTTTTTGGGCTGTGGGGCAATGCCTGCGGCTGAACCTGACACCCGACTGCAGCCAGACAATCCTTGTCTCCTTTCTTTTGGGCATCCGTATGAAAAAAGCTGTACTCTGTCCGCACCATCCAAAAAACTTCTCTTTTTCTGTAACCTTCCCGGCCAAACCGCTTTTATTAAATTGAGGGACCTCAACAACAGGAGGATCAAAGCATGGATGACAAGCAAATCGTCGATCTCTATTGGGCACGCTCGGAGAGAGCGATCGAAGAAACCGAGCGGAAATTCGGCGGCTACTGCCGGACGGTCGCCTGGAACATACTGGCCAACACGGCGGACGCGGAGGAATGCGTCAACGACACCTGGATGAAAGCGTGGAACTCCATGCCAATGCACAGGCCGTCGATTCTCGCGCCCTATCTCGGCAAGCTGACCCGCTGGCTGTCGCTCACGCGCCTGCGCGAGAAAAACAGCCTCCGGCGCGGCGGCGGCGAGCTGCCGCTGGTGCTGGACGAGCTGGCTGAAACGGTGGATTCCGGGCAAGACACCCAGCGGGATCTGGAGCTGCGGGAACTGAACGGGGCGCTGCGCCGAATGGTCAAAGCTCTAAGCAAGGACGAGCGGGACGTGTTCCTCTGCCGTTACTGGTATATGGCTTCGATCCGGGAGATTGCGGAGAAAACCGGGTTTTCGGAAAGCAAAGTCAAAACCATGCTCCACCGCACAAGGAACAAGCTGCATCGGCAGCTTATGGAGGAAGGATTATGCTGAAAAGCGAAATGCTGTTATTTGCCCTGAATGATTTGGACGACAGCGATCTGGAGAGCGCCCGCAAAAGACTGGGCTATCAGACGGGAGGCACTGCCGGACGCAACGTGAAAAAGCGCATCATCACCTTTGCGCTGGCCGCCGCGCTGATCCTGGGGCTTGGAACCGTCGCCTACGCGCTGGGCTGGTTTGGCCTGCGGCAGCGCGTGACGCCGGTCGATTCTGTCACACAGACCATGAACGATCCCGGCGAGAGCGGGATTCTCTCCCGCAGCGCCTACAACAATGAGCCCGCGGGGCAGGCGCACGCGGCCTGGATCGCCTACATGAACGAGCACCGAAACACCTATACGAATCTGAGCAATGACGACGCGGAAAACTGGCACCCCGACGATCCGGAGCTGCAAAAGCTCCAGCCGCTCTACGGCGCCTTTGACGAGGAGGCGCTGGATAAGCTGCTGGAAATCCGGGACGAATACGGCGTCGCGCTGCACACGGAGCTCGTGATCCCTCCGACGTCGGCGCTGTTCCTGCGCGTCACCGGGCTGGAACCCTTTATGAGAAGCGAGAACGGCATGGACGGTTGGCCGACGGCCTATGTCTATGAAGATGGATCCTATCATGCCGAGGGCGGCCGGGCAGAGCTGGCCGACGGATCGGTGCTGCTCTATACCGTGGACTGCGGGCGCCGCGGAACACTCGACCCCGCATATTTGCCGGTATTCCATCTGGAGGAATACGCCGAGCGGGAGTATGTCAATGCCGGCGGCGATACCGTCGTGCTTTCCGTGGCCGAGGGGAAAGGCTGCTTCATCTTCTATGACGGCGAAGACTACCTCGTCACTGTGCGCAGCGACAGCGAAAACGCCGAGGCGCTGGCCGACTGCTTCGATTTCGCCGCCATGGTGCGCCTCAACCCCGATCTCTCCACCGTACAAAACACAGTGCCCACGGCGGTCAAGCCCAAGACCGGACTGATGACGCTCTCTGATTTCGCACAGACAGAGGAATATCTGGCCTCGAGCGCCTTTCAGACGCTGTTCAACGATTATTATCTGCCCATCGCCAACGAAAGGCTGGCGCAGATGAACAGCCGCCACCCCGAGGGCTATTCGCAACTCTATTACTATGGCAGCTTTCCCACGGGGATCCCCGAAATAGATGACGGGCTGGCGGATATTCTGGCAGAGCGCCCGCTGCGGTCGCCGGGTAAAGCGAACATCATCTGGCATCGACTGCCCTTCCACGAGGGAGGCGTCTATCCGGACGGCGGCATGGAAGCGAACGCTTACGAGCGGGCCATGGCGGAGGGCGAGTTAAGTGAGGAAGCCTGTTTTGACGCTTTTGGCATGGGCGTTTTTCTGACAGACGCCGAGCTTGAGACTGTCATCGTCTGGGAAAACGGAACGCGGTACTGCGAATACAGAATCGGCAATCTGAGCGGAATCCTTCACTATATTCCGAAGGGCTGCTTCTACCCGCTCTTCCACCCGATCCTCAAGCCGGACGCCGGGGGCTGGGCCTATGATACCGCCTGCGGCGAACAGGTTTTCATCAGCGCGGTGACGGAGGTCTCTTACCCTGACATGCAAACGGGATATGTCCTCTATGAAACGGACACGGCCTACGTCATCATCACCGGCTCCGCAGAGCCTTTCGCTCTGGAGCTGCTGGCCGATGCGGTGGACTTTACCTGTTTCTCGTGAGGTGCAGCCATGAAAAAAGTATGTCGTTTGCTTGCGCTTTTGCTTGCGCTGTGCCTGCTTTTGTGCGCTTGTGGCGCTCCCGCGCAGACAAGTGAAAATGAAGATCGGCGCCCGATGCAGAGCACCGGAAAACCCGCTCCGCATGCTACTGACGCGCCGCAGAGCTTCAGCGCCGATCTGACCGGTGAGGGCGGCGGGCAGATGTTTGCCCCGGAATTGCTGACGTTCCCGGACGCGGGTTACTCCTTGTGGCAAGCGGCAAAGGCCGGTGACAGCGCGCTCGTTTCTGCTTGCGCTCAACGGGAGGGGGATGAGGCCTTCATCCTGTATCGACTCAACCCGGAAAACGGCGCGTTTACAAGAATCCCGAACAGCGGGCTGGACCGCCCCTTTGAAGAACTGACCGCCCGTTCCGACGGCAGCGCCGCGGCCATTTCACAGGAGCAGGACCGGCAGCGAATCCTGCTGCTGGTCGCGGCGGACGACAGCGTCCGCCGTGTGACGCTGAGCCTGGAACCGGGCGTGCTTGTGCGCGCGCTCTGCCTGACCGAAACCCGCTGCCTCGTCTGCGCCGATGCGCGGCTCTTTGTGCTGGATGAAAACGGAATGCCGCTGAAAACGCAGGAGCTCGTCAACAACCGTGTCGCACTGATCCAAAGCGGCGAAACGCCGATCCTCGCCTGGGACGACCCGGAGGGAACGAAGCTGCAGCTCCTCGATGACGAGGGAGAGCCGGTGGACAAGCTCACCATCGAAGGGCACTACGACAAGCTGTTCAGCGGCCCGGAGGGCGCGATCTTCGGTCTTGCCGGCAACACGGTCTATCGCATCGCGCTGCCCGACGGCGCGCGGGAGGGCTTCGTCAGCTGCTTTGCCAGCGGCTTCAACGGATACTCCTTCTGCTGGCTGGCCGACGACTGCCTGCTGATCCCCAAAAACGGGAATCCGGCGCTCTGGCGTCCGTCTGACGTCGACGGCTTGACGGTGCTGCGGCTGGCCAGCTATGACACAGGCGCACATTCCTTTCTAGCTGAGGCCGTACGGGACTTCAATGATCAGAGTCCGGACATCAAAATCGACCTCATCAACTACGCCGATTTTGACAGCGGCAACGCCACGGTGGGCGGTCTGACCCGCTTGAACACCGACATTCTCTCCGGCTATACCCCGGATATCTTTGATCTCAATACGCTCCCGGCGCGTTCCTACGAAGACAAGGGGCTGATTGAGGATCTGTGGCCCTGGATCGACGCCGATCCCGAGATTGCCCGCGACAATCTGCTGCCCGAGGTGCTCCGCCTGCTGGAGCGAGACGGGAAGCTGTATGACCTCGTTCCCACATACCGGCTGCGCCTCGTCTGCGGCAGCAAGGAGCAGTTTGGGGAGAAGGAATCCTTGTCGATGGACGATCTCTTCGCGCTCGCAGAGCAATATGATATGCAGCAGCTCTTTGGCTGCATGAACCGGCGGGAGTTTTGGGAAAATGTTCTGCGTTTCGCGGGTTCGGATTTCGTGGACTACGACGCGCCGGGCTGCCGTTTTGACAACGAGGAGTTCATTCGTCTGCTGGAGCTGTCGAAGCAACTGCAGGACAAGGAAGAGCAGGACATGTCGCCGGAGGAGCGGATGGAGTATGCCATGCTTCGCAACGAGACGGAGCAGCGCCTCGCCGGCGGGGAGCAGATTTTTTACTTCGTCAATCTGAACAACATGCCCGTGTTCATGCTGCAGCAGGCTGATGCGATCTTTCGCGGAGAAGCGCGCTTCGTCGGCTTTCCCAGTGACAGCGGCAGCGGTATCGCGCTGGAGCCCTTCCTGCGCCTTGGCATGTCATCCTCAAGTCCCCATAAGGAAGCCGTATGGGAGTTTTTCCGCTTCCTTCTCAGCGACGGCTATCTGACGCGGGAGCGGTGGAGCGAGACGCCCGGACAGTCCTACTGCCTCATGTGCATTCCGACGACGCGCAGCGCCTACGAGTTCCGCATGGCGGTCTGGCTGGAGAACCAGATCAATGTGAACGCCTCCGATTACGGCAATCCAAACCAGCCGATCGTAGCCGGGGAGGATACCGGTGACCGTATCCTCGCTCTGACGGCGCGGGCCAGCGGCCTGTACGAGTACGACCAAGTGCTGCTCGACATGATTCTCGACGCGGTCGGCGCATATTACGCGGGGGATCGAACAGCGGAGGAGACGGCAAGACTGATTCAATCCAAAGCAAGTCTCTATCTCTCCGAGCGGTACGGATAACCGCTCCCCGCAACGCTTTTCCCCGCGCTTGAAAAAAGGACCGCGCCGCACGAGTTTGACGTGCGGTGCGGTCTTCCCCATATACGAAGCCAACAGAAATCAGACGGTCGTTTCGTCCGGATCCGCGCTAGGCATCGTTGCCTTTTTTGTCTATGGATCTCCGGTATTCGCCGTGAAGGGCGTCTCTCCCGGCGCAAATCCGCCTTGTGCGTGTTTGCTCCCGGATTACTTCCCCAGCATTTTGAGGTAGGCGGGCAGCGCCGCCTCGAACTTCACGCCGTACCAGTGGGCGGGGTCGCCCTGGGTGGCCTCGATGCACTTCACGGTGTAGTCCGCGGCGATCACCGCGGCCTCATAGGGGTCTTTCCCGTTCAGCAGCGCCCCCACGAAGGCAGCGGCGTACACGTCCCCGGTGCCGTGGCTGCCCGGCTCGATGCGCCGGTGCTCGTAGTAGCGGCGCGTGTCGCCCTCCTGCACCAGCACGCCCGTGAAGCCCAGCCGGTAGCCCACGCCGGTGAGGACGACGGTCTTCGCCCCGGCGGCCCGCAGCCGGTCCAGCAGCTCGGCGATATAGCTTTCGTCATACTGCTCCCGATACTCCATGCCGGTGAGGAAGCAGGCCTCGGTGATGTTGGGCAGGATGATGTCCGCCGAGAAGGCCAGGGCCTTCATGGCCTCCACGTAGGCGGCGTCAAAGGCGGGGTAGAGCTTCCCGTTGTCCGCCATGGCCGGGTCCACGACAGCCAGGGCCCCGGGGGCGGAGAGGCGGCGGATGATGTCCCGCACATAGGCGATCTGCTCGGTGCTGCCCAGATAGCCGGTGTAGATCGCGTCAAATTGGATCTGCTCCTTCTCCCAGTGATCCGTGATGGCGGGGATGTCCTCCGTCAGATCCCGGACGGTGTAGCCGCTAAAGCCCGCCGTGTGGGTGGAGAGCACCGCCGAGGGGAGGATGCAGGTCTCCTGCCCGGCGGCGGAGAGGATGGGCAGCGCCACCGTCAGCGAGCACTGGCCCACGCAGGAAATGTCCTGGATGGTGAGAATTTTATGATAAGACATGAAAAAGCCTCCTTGACTTTTGATCCATGTCTATTATAATCAAATCTGACCATATTTCTATCGCCAGTTTGAGAATATTTTATAAGGCCAGATTATGAACTACACCATCGAAAAACACAGCGGCCTCAGCGTCTATCTCCAGCTCTATCGCCAGCTGCGCCAGGACATCGTCTCCGGGCTCCTGCCCACGGGGACCAAGCTCCCCTCCAAGCGCAGCTTTGCCGAGGGGCTGGGCGTCAGCGTGATCACGGTGGAGCACGCGCTGGCCCTTCTCTGCGACGAGGGCTGCGTCCAGAGCCGGCCCCGCAGCGGCTTTTTCGTCTGCTTCGGCGGCGGAGCCGGCGTCCCGCCGCCGCCCCGGGCGGGGCTGGAGGAGATGAGCGTGCAGGAGGGGGCGCCGCCGGATTTCCCCTTCTCCCTCTGGGCCAGGACCATGCGCGCGGTCCTCTCGGACTACGACCGCCGCATCCTGAACCGCTGCCCCAGCGGGGGCTGTCTGGAGCTGCGGCAGGCGCTGAGCGCCTATCTGGGGCGCAGCCGGGGGCTCTCCGTCCGGCCGGAGCAGATCGTCATTGGCGCCGGGGCGGAGTATCTCTACAGTCAAATCGTGCAGCTTCTGGGCCGGGAGCGGCCCTTCGCCCTGGAGGACCCCTGCTATGGGCAGATCCGCCGGGTCTATGAGGCCAACGGCGCAAGCTGCCTGGCCCTGCCCATGGGGGAGGACGGCATCGAGAGCGGGGCGCTGGCCGGCTGCGAGGCAGGCGTCCTGCACGTGACGCCCTATCACAGCTATCCCAGCGGAGTCACCGCCTCCGCCGCCAAGCGGCACGAGTACCTGGCCTGGGCCCGCGCCCACGGCAGTATCATCGTGGAGGACGACTACGACGCGGCCTTTGCCAGCCCCACCCGGCAGATCCAGACCGTCTTTTCTCTGGATCCGGGCCGGGTCATCTATCTGAACACCTTTTCCAAGCTCCTGGCGCCCTCGGTGCGCACCGGCTTTCTGGTGCTGCCGGAGGGGCTGCTGGAGGCCTACCGGGCACGGCTGGACTTCTACTCCTGCACCGTGCCGGTTTTCGACCAGCTGGTGCTGGCGGAGTTCATCAACGCCGGCCACATGGAACGCATGATCAACCGCAGGCGGAGAGCCCAGCGGAGAACGGAGGAATAAACATGCTGTATTTTCTGAGCGATTACACCGAGGGGGCCCATCCGAAAGTCCTGGAGCGCCTTGCCGAGACCAACCTCATCTCCCAGCCCGGCTACGGGGAGGACCGCTTCTGCGCCTCTGCCCGGGACAAGATCCGCGCCGCCTGCGAAAAGCCCGGGGCGGACGTGTATTTCCTGGTGGGCGGCACCCAGACAAACGCCGTCGCCATCGCCTCGCTCCTGAACCGCTGGGAGGGCGTGATCGCCGCGGACACCGGGCACATCAGCGTCCACGAGGCCGGAGCCATCGAGTTTTCCGGCCACAAGGTGCTCGCCCTGCCCGGGGAGAAGGGCAAGCTGGCGGCGCAGACCGTCGCGGACTACTGCCGCGCCTTCTATGCCGACGAGACCCACGAGCACATGCCCTTCCCCGGCATGGTGTACATCTCCCAGCCCACGGAGCTGGGCACCCTCTACACCAAGGCGGAGCTGGCGGCCCTGCACAAGGTCTGCGGGGACTACGGGATGCGGCTTTTCCTCGACGGGGCCCGGCTGGGCTACGGGCTCATGAGCCCGGACTGCGACATGACGCTGCCGGAGCTCTGCGAGCTCTGCGACCTGTTCTACATCGGCGGCACCAAGGTGGGCGCCCTCTGCGGCGAGGCCCTGGTCTTCCCCAAGGGGGACATGCCGGAGCACTTCGCCACCATGGTCAAGCAGCAGGGGGGGATGCTCGCCAAGGGGCGGCTGCTGGGCGTGCAGTTCGACGCGCTTTTCACCGAGGGGCTCTATTTTGAGATCGGCCGCCACGCCATAAGCCTCGCCATGAAGCTGAAGGCCGCCTTCCGGGAGAAGGGCTACTCCCTCTTTGCCGACTCCCCCACCAACCAGCAGTTCGTGATCCTGACGGCGGAGCAGCTGGCCCGTCTGCGGCAGCACGCCGCCTTCGAGATCTGGGCGCCCCTCCCCGACGGGCGCACGGCGGTGCGCTTCGTCACCAGCTGGGCCACCCGGGAGGAGGACGTGGACGCCCTGATCGCGCTGCTGTAAGGGGCGCTCTGCAGGGGGCGCCGCCCTCGGCAGCCCCTAAGCATCATTTTCGGGAATCTCCTGATTCGGGCCAACTTGTGCTTCCGCCTCTACAGGGAAAGGGAGGGCTCTGCCATGGCCGCGCCCAAGCGCAAAGTTCTGCGTCTGCCAGAATATGACTATTCCGCCCCAGGCGCCTATTTCGTCACGGTCTGCACCCAGGACAGGCGCTGCATCCTCTCCCATATCGCCGTAGGGGCCGACGCCCTCGGCGGCCCCTACATATGCGACGATCCCCAGCGCGATCGGCGTCTTGAAACGGCTTGTGCACCGGGACGCGGGGCAGACAGTTTTCCAGCGTTCCTATCACGAGCACGTGATCCGGGGCGAGGCGGACTATCGGGAGATCTGGCGCTACATCGATACAAACCCCGCCAAATGGGCGGAGGATCGGTATTATCAGGCGTAAAAACGGCAGGGAGCAAATCGCTCCCTGCCGCTCATGTTCAGACACTGCAAACAAGCTTTATTTCCTGTCATCTTGAGCGGAGGCGAAGCCGGAGTCAAAAGATCTTTTCCCATAGATTCGTGGATTTTCAGATTTTGCCGCCCCTACGGCTGCACGTCACGCACCGTGAGCGTCTCGCCGGACACGGTGAATTTCACGTTCTGCTCGCCGAAGCGCAGGCCGTAGACCCGCTCCGGGTCCCGCTGATACCGGGGGCGGGGGTCGTTTGCCAGGATCCCCCGCAGGGCCGCCCGCTTCTCTTCCGGCACCCGCGCCTCCAGCTCCGGCGGGAAGTCCAGCGCCAGCGTCGCCCCGGGATCCGGCGCAAAGCCGGCGCGGGCCTCCGGGTGGGCGTCGGCATAGGGCACATAGGGCTTCACGTCGAAGATCGGCGTGCCGTCCATCAGATCCGCGCCGCCGACGCGCAGGACAAGGCCCCGCTCCGGGTCCTTCTCCACGGCCAGCAGGCGCACGCAGCTCAGCCCCAGGGCGTTGGGGCGGAAGGGGGAACGGGTGGCGAAGACCCCCATGCGCACATTCCCGCCCAGCCGGGGCGGGCGCACGGTGGAGGACCAGGCCCCGTTCTCCCGCAGATTTTCGGAAAACTGCCAGATCAGCCAGAGCCGGTCGAAGCCCTCGATGCCCCGCAGGGCCTCGGGATCCCGGTATTCCGGCTCAAAGACCACGTGCCCCTCCAGCTCCGGGACCACCCCCGCCTGGCGGGGCGCGCCGAATTTTTCTCGCAGATCGCCCTCATAGCGGGCGATGGGTCGGATCGTCGTTGTTTCCACGCTGTTCCCTCCCGGCAGATTCAGGGCCGGAGCGCTTCCCGCTCAGGCCCGGGCCTTCCGCTGCAGCTCATAGAGCAGATTCATGGCCTCGATGGGCGTCAGGGTGTTCAGATCCAGGTCCCGCAGGGTCCTTCTGAGCTCGTCGGCGGCCAGGTCCCCCAGGCTGATCTGGTCCTCCTCCTCAAAGTCCAGGCTGGGGCGCGGCACGCCGTCCGCCTCCAGCTCCTTCAGGTAACCCTTGGCCTTCTGGATCACCGCCTCCGGCAGGCCCGCCAGCTTTGCCACCTCGATGCCGTAGCTGTCGTCGGCGGCGCCGCGGACGATCTTGCGCAGGAAGACCAGCTCGCCCTTCTGCTTCTTGGCAGTGATGTTGTAGTTGCGCACGCCGCTGACCTCCCCCTCCAGGGCGGAGAGCTCGTGGTAGTGGGTGGCGAACATAGTCTTGGCGCCCAGCTTCCGCTTGTCGGCGCAGTATTCCAGCACCGCCCGGGCGATGGCCATGCCGTCAAAGGTGGAGGTGCCCCGGCCGATCTCGTCCAGGATCAGCAGGGAGTCCGGCGTGGCATGGCGCAGGATCTGGGCCATCTCGTTCATCTCCACCATGAAGGTGGACTGGCCGGAGGCCAGATCGTCGGAGGCGCCGATGCGGGTGAAGACCCGGTCCACCACCCCCAGCACCGCGCTCTGGGCGGGCACGAAGGAGCCCATCTGGGCCATGAGGACGATGAGCGCCGTCTGGCGCATGTAGGTGGATTTGCCGGCCATGTTGGGCCCGGTGACGATGGCCACCCGGTCGTCGCTGTCGTTGAGGGTCGTGTCGTTGGGGACGAAGAGCACGTCCTTCAGGGTCTGCTCCACCACCGGGTGGCGGCCCTGCACGATGCGCAGCTCCCGGCTCGCCTCCATCTCCGGGCAGACGTAGTTGTTGCGGGCCGCGGTCTCGGCCAGGGCGCAGTACACGTCCAGGGCCGCCACCGCGTCGGCAGTGGCCTGGATGCGGCCCACCTGGGAGGCAACCTTCTGCCGCAGCTCGGTAAAGACCTCGTATTCCAGCTCGTTGATCCGCTCCCGGGCGGAGATCAGGGCGTTTTCCAGCTCCTTCAGCTCCGGGGTGAAGTAGCGCTCGTTGGAGACCAGGGTCTGCTTGCGGATATAGTCCTCGGGCAGACTCACGTCCCCGGCGGATTTGGGGATGTCCAGATAATAGCCGAAAACCCGGTTGTAGCCCACCTTCAGCTTCTTGACGCCGGTGCGCTCCCGCTCCCGGCTCTCCAGGGCGGCGATGGCCTCCGCCCCGTGATCCCGCAGCTGCCGCAGCCGGTCCAGCTCCTCGGAGTAGCCCTCCCGCAGGATGCCGCCCTCCCGCACGGAGAAGGGGGGATCGTCGCAGATCGCCCGATCCAGCAGGCTGCGCAGGTCCGCCAGCTCGTCCAGAGCGGCGATCTGCTGCAGCTCCTTGCAGCGGAAGTCCGCCAGCAGCGCCTTCAGCCGGGGCAGCACCGCCGCGCAGTTACACAGCTCCCGCAGGTCCCGCCCGCCGGCGCTGCCGTAGACGCAGCGGCCCACCAGGCGCTGGATATCGTGGATCTCCCGCAGGGAGAGCATCAGCTCGCTGCGCTTCACCGTCTCCTTCAGCAGCTCCCCCACGGCGGCGTGGCGGCGCTTGATGGCCAGCACCGAGAGGAGCGGCCGCTCCACCCAGGCCCGCAGGAGCCGGGCCCCCATGGGGGTGCGGGTCTTGTCCAGCACCCAGAGGAGGCTGCCCCGCTTTTCCCCGCTGCGCAGGCTCTCGGTGAGCTCCAGGCTGCGGCGGGTGGTCCAGTCCAGCTCCATGTAGCGCCCGCCCACGAACACGTCCAGCCGGCGGATGTGGCTCAGATCGAACTTCTGGGTCTCCCCGATATAGCGCAGCAGGGCGCCCACGGCGGAGACCGCCTCCGCCCGGCCCTCCAGGCCCGCCTCGTCCACGCTGCGATAGCCGAAGCGCTCGCAGAGGGCCGCGGCGGCGGGCATGTACTCGAAATAGTCCCGGGGCGGCTCCAGCATGGCGTTCAGCTTCTGGCGCAGGAAGCTGCCGATGGCCCGCTCGTCCAGGGCGCCGTGGCTCAGCAGGGCCTCCCGGGGGGCGAAGCGGCCCAGCTCGTTGAGGATATGGCTCACCGCGTCCTTCTCAAAGGCCGCGCAGCAGAACTCGCCCGTGGACACGTCGCAGAAGGCGGCGCCGCCCTTGTCCCCGTTCAGCTCCACGGCGCAGATGTAGTTGCTGCGCCGCTCCTCCAGCATGGAGCTCTCGGTGACGGTGCCGGGGGTGATGATGCGGATCACGTCCCGCTGCACCAGGCCCTTGGCCAGGGCCGGGTCCTCCATCTGCTCGCAGATGGCCACCTTGTAGCCCTTGGCGATGAGCCGGGCGATATAGGTCTCGGCGCTGTGGTAGGGCACGCCGCACATGGGGGTGCGCTGCTCCGGGTCCTCCACGTTCCGGTCCCGGGTGGTGAGGGCCAGGTCCAGCTCCCGGGAGGCCAGCTTCGCGTCCTCGTCGAACATCTCATAAAAATCGCCCAGGCGGAAGAACAGCAGGCAGTCCGGATGCTGCTGCTTGATCTCGTTATACTGCTTCTTCATGGGCGTCAGTTCAGCCATGATCATTCTCCGTTTCTATCGTCTCTTTTGTTCTCTGGTCCAGATGCAGGAGAATGTTTTCACAGACCCCTGAAAAGTTTTGCGTGACTTCATTATTTGGGTATCGAAGCACCTGTATGCCGCGGGCAGCAAAGAAACGATCCCTTTCCCTGTCGTAGGCCAGGCCCTCATCCTCAAAATGCTGAGAGCCGTCCAGTTCAATGGCGATCTTCGCCGATGGAATATAGAAGTCCGCAATATATCTCCCGATCAGCTCCTGGCGCTTCACCGTGACCGGCAGCGTTTTGAGAAACTCATACCAGAGCTTTCGCTCCTGCTTTGTCATATTCTTCCGCAGGGTTCGGGCATTTCGTCTCAGATGGGGCGCGTAATACTCCATGTTATCCTCCGGCTTTCCGTTCCTCCGGCTTCCCCGCGCACGGGGAAGCTGTCAGCGAAGCTGACTGATGAGGTCCCCTTTGCCTTCCCCCCGCAGGGGGAAGGGGGACCGCTTGCGGTGGATGAGGTCCCCGAGCGAAGCTCCGGCTTCCCCGCGCACGGGGAAGCTGTCGGCGAAGCTGACTGATGAGGTCCCCGAGCGAAGCGAGGGCTTCTTCCTACCCAGACAAAAAGGACCTCATCCGCCCCAGTGTGCGCACTGGGGCACCTTCCCCGTGCGCGGGGAAGGCTTTTTGGCCGCTTCTCTCACCGCTCAAAGCATCTCTACGTACGCCTTACGGTGCGCGAGGAAGGCTTATTCACTTGGTCAGTCTATGCCACGAATCTCCAAAATGCAATGACTGTTTGGAAGATACAAGATCTGAACCGGCTGCCCAACTTCAAAGTCTCCAGAGGACATGGCATGGAAGCGTTCTCCTCCGATGGTCATCATCACGCCAAAGCTCGTGCCTTCCGAAGTCTGGTACTTATGTATCGGTTCTTCGATCGGAACGATTTCCTCAATCACGCCGCGATGCTCGATGGCCTGCTCATTTCGATCCCGGTATAGATCGACGCCCAGTCCGAACAGCGTCCGAAGATTGATGAAGAGCAAAAAGCCAATGGCTATTACAGCAAGCAGTCCGCCGAGGATCTTTTGCGTCAGTGTTTCTTCCGGCTCATTCTCTTTTTCATACGCGGTTTTGACAGGCTTCATAACCAGGAGGGCGAAGCAGCCGCCCAGGAGGAAAAAGGACAGTATGCTGATGGGAAGCCAGAAGTTTTGGAAAAGATATTCTCCATAATCAAAGCTCATGTCTTCTCCTCTTTCGCGTGTTGCCTTCCCCCCGCAGGGGGAAGGGGGACCGCTCTGCGTGCCCTGCGGGTATGCGGTGGATGAGGTCCCCGAGCGAAGCTCCGGCTTCCCCGCGCACGGGGAAGCTGTCAGCGCAGCTGACTGATGAGGTCCCCGAGCGAAGCGAGGACTCCTCCGTAACTTCGGGCAAAAAGGACCTCATCCGCCCCAGTGTGCGCACTGGGGCACCTTCCCCGTGCGCGGGGAAGGCTTTTTGTCGTTTCTCTCACCGCTCAAATAATTACTAAGTATGCCTACGCGTGCGCGCGGGAGGGCTTATTGCCCGGCCCTCTCAAAACTCAACTCTCAAAACTCAAAACTCTATCCGGCCGTACAGCGCCCAGGTGTTGGAGGCGGTGATGGTCACGTTCACGAACTGGCCGACGAGGCCGGGGTCGCCCTTCAGGTGCACCAGCCTGCCGCCGTCGGTGCGGCTGGAGAGATTATACTCGTCCCGGCCGGTCTCCCCGTCCACCAGGACGCGGAGGGTCTTGCCCTCGTACTCCTTATGCTTCTCAGCGGAGATGCGGTTCGACAACTCCACCAGAGCGTCAAAGTGCCGCTGCTTGTCGGCGCGGGTATAGGGGTCCGGCATGGAGGCCGCGGGGGTGCCCACCCGCTTGGAGTAGATGAAGGTGAACATGGCGTCGTAGCGCACGGCCTCGCAGAGGGAGAGGGTGTCGTTGAACTCCTCCTCCGTCTCCCCGGGGAAGCCCACGATGATATCCGTGGTCAGCACCAGATCCGGCATGTACTGCCGGGCCAGGGCCACCTGGTCCAGGTACTTCTGCCGGGTGTAGCTGCGGTTCATGGCCCGCAGCACCCGGTCGTTGCCGGACTGGACGGGCAGATGCAGCTGGTGGGCGCAGTGCCGGCTCTCCGCCATGGTGCGAAAGAGCTTTTCCGTGGCGTCCTTGGGGTGGCTGGTCATGAAGCGCAGCACATAGTCCCCGTCGATCTCGTCCACCATGCGGATCAGGTCGGCAAAATCCACGCCGCAGCCCAGATCCCGGCCGTAGGAGTTCACATTCTGGCCCAGGAGGGTGATGTCCTTATAGCCCGCGGCGATGAGCTCCCGGGCCTCCCGCACCACGTCCTCGGGCTTGCGGGAGCGCTCCCGTCCCCGGACATAGGGCACGATGCAATAGGTGCAGAAGTTGTTGCAGCCGTACATGATGCTGAGCCAGGCCTTCACGGTCCCGTCCCGCCGCAGGGGGATGCCCTCGGCCACGGCACCGTCGTCCTTCTCGGTGGCGAAGACGCGCTTTTTGCCGCTCATGGCCTTCTCCAGCAGCTCCGGGAAGCGCCAGAGCTCGTGGGGCCCGAAGACCAGGTCCACGATGGGATAGGACTTCTTGATCTTCTCGGCGATGTGGGGCTGCTGCACCATGCAGCCGCAGACGGCGATGAGCTGGCCGGGCCGGGCCTTCTTCGTGTGGTTCAGGGCCCCCACGTTGCCGAAGACCCGCATTTCCGCGTGCTCCCGCACGGCGCAGGTGTTCACCACGATCACGTCCGCCTGAAATTCGTCCTGGGTGAAGCCGTAGCCCATCTCGGCCAGATAGCCCCGGAGCTTTTCGCTGTCGGCCTCGTTCTGCTGGCAGCCGTAGGTGTCCACCATGGCCAGGGGCCGCTGCCCGTCGGCCGTGACCCGGTCAAAAATGCGGCGGCAGATCTCCTCCTGCCGGGCGATTTCCTCCGCGGGGATCTCTTTTCTGATATATGCCATGTTCCATCGTTCCTTCAGCACAAAGTATTTCATGATATTGTAGCACAAAAGGGCGGGGCTTTTCAACACCATTCCGGCGGCTTCCCGGGGGATTGCCCCTGTGCCCGGCGCGCGGGGGCGCCTGCCGGGAAACGCCCGGCTCTCTCCTCCGATTTTTTGATTATTTTTTCACAAAGCACTTGACAACCGCACATCTTGGTGATATCATTTTGATATCAAACCGAAGGAGGACACGAGCGATGAAAGAGATCGTGTTGAATAACAAGAAAAACGGCATGGCCATGCTGCTGCTGATCGTCCTGCTGTATCTGGCGGGCGTGGCCCTGATGGTCCTGGGCGGCATCTTCGGCTTCGACAAGGGTCAGGGCTGGGGCGTGGCGCTGTTCGTGGTGGGCATCATCTGGGTCGGCATCGGCTGGTTCCCCGCCCTGGGTCTCAAGGTGCTCAAGCCCCAGGAGGCTCTGGTGCTCACGCTCTTCGGCAAGTATGTGGGCACGCTGAAGGAGGAGGGCTTCTACTTCGTCAATCCCTTCTGCGTGGCGGTGAACCCGGCGGCCAAGACCAAGCTGAACCAGTCCGGCGACGTGGACGGCGGAAACGGCGCCGGCGGCGCCACGCTGAACGCGCTGCTTACCGGCTCTGCTCAGAGCGCCCAGATGACCAACAAGAAGATCTCCCTGAAGGCCATGACCCTCTCCAACTCCCGGCAGAAGATCAACGACTGTCTGGGCAATCCCGTGGAGATCGGCATCGCCGTGATCTGGAAGGTCACCGACACCGCCAAGGCGGTCTTCAACGTGGACAACTACAAGGAATACTTGTCCCTGCAGTGCGACAGCGCGGTGCGCAACATCGTGCGCATCTACCCCTACGACGTGGCGCCGGGCGTGGACACCACCGGCGACGGCGTGGCCGACGAGGGCAGCCTGCGGGGCTCCAGCGAGCTGGTGGCCCAGCGCATCCGGGACGAGATCCAGCAGAAGGTCGCCGAGGCCGGCATCCAGATCGTGGAGGCCCGCATCACCTATCTGGCCTACGCGCCGGAGATCGCGGCGGTCATGCTGCAGCGCCAGCAGGCCAGCGCCATCATCGACGCCCGCAAGATGATCGTGGACGGGGCCGTGGGCATGGTGGAGATGGCCCTGGAGCGGCTCAGCGAGAACCACACCGTGGAGCTGGACGAGGAGCGCAAGGCCGCCATGGTCTCGAACCTGCTGGTGGTGCTCTGCGGCAACCGGGACGCCCAGCCGGTAGTGAACTCCGGCTCCCTGTATTAAGGAGCAGCCATGGCTGACACCGCGAAGAAACAGGTGCCGCTGCGCCTGTCCCCCAAGCTCTATGACGCGCTGGCCCGCTGGGCGGAGGACGACTTCCGCTCTCTCAACGGCCAGATCGAGTATCTGCTCACCGAGTGCGTCAAGCAGCGGAAGAAGAACGGCAAGTACGTGGGCGAGGAGATCGACCAGCCCATCGAGCTGGATATCGGATAAGGGGGTGCTGCGATGAGAATCCCCTCCCGCGCCCAGGCGGACGCCTTCTGCGGCGGACCGCCCAGCCTGTACCAGCGCATCGCGGGTATCCTGGCCCCGGTGCTCCTGCTGGGCAGCATCGCATATCTATGCATCATCTGGCACAAGCTGCCCCAGCAGATCCCCACCCACTACAACGCCGCCGGTGAGATCGACGGCACCGGCGGACGGGGGACCCTGCTGATCCTGCCCATCGTCGGCCTGGTGATGGACCTGTCCATCGCCCTGGTGGGCCGCTTCCCCAAGAGCTGGAACACCGGCAAGCGCGTCACGGTGCTGAACCGGGTCCGGGTCTACCGCCTGGTGCGGGATCTGATGGCGGATCTGCGCCTGGCCATGGCCGTGATGTTCGGCGGCTCCGGGATCTATCTGTCCACCCTGCCGGAGCATTTCAGCGGCAATGTGACGGGTATCATGCTGATCGTGATTTTCGCGCCGCTGCTGCGCTATTTCCTCCGCGTGCGCCGGGCATGATAAAGAAAATCACAGGAAAAACAAGAGAAAAAACGGAAATAAAGGAGTAGATCACCATGCTTCAAATCCAACATCTGACCAAGAGCTACGGCGACAAGAAGGCCGTGGACGATCTGAGCCTGCACATCGCCCCGGGCGAGATCTACGGCTTCATCGGCCACAACGGCGCCGGCAAAACCACCACCCTGAAGGCCTGCGCGGGCATCCTGCCCTTCGAGGAGGGGCAGATCCTCATCGCCGGGCAGGACATGAAGGCCCGGCCCCTGGACTGCAAGCAGCAGATGGCCTACATCCCGGACAACCCGGATCTCTACGAGTTCATGTCCGGCATCCGCTTTCTGAACTTCATCGGGGACGTGTTCCGGGTGGAGCCCACGGTCCGCCGGGAGCGGATCCACAAATACGCCCAGATGCTGGAGATCGAGGGCGACCTGGCCCAGCCTCTCTCCGCCTTCTCCCACGGCATGAAGCAGAAGCTGGCGCTGATCGCCGCCTGGATCCACGAGCCCAAGCTGATCCTGATGGATGAGCCCTTTGTGGGTCTGGATCCCAAGGCCTCCCATCTGCTCAAGGCGCTGATGCACGAGCACTGCGACAAGGGCGGGGCCATCTTCTTCTCCACCCATGTGCTGGACGTGGCGGAGAAGCTCTGCGACAAGGTGGCTATCATCAAGGAGGGCCGGCTGATCGCCAGCGGCTCCATGCAGGAGGTCAAGGGCAACGCCTCTCTGGAGGACGTGTTCCTGGAACTGGAGGACGAACATGCTTAAGGTGCTGCTTCGAACCCGGATGGAGGCTCTGCTCAGCGTCCTCACCGGCGCCAGCAGGACCAAGAAAGCCCAGAGCCGGGGCAAGCTCATCGGCTTTGCCTGCCTGATGATCCTCTCCCTGGTGTCCCTGGGGACCCTGTTTTCCCGGATCTTTGAGGTCATCGGCCCCGCCTTCCGCATGGCCGGGCTGGGCTGGCTGTATTTCGCCTTCGCCGCAGTCATGACCTTCAGCCTCATGCTGATCGGCAACGTCTTCACGGCCAAGGCCCAGCTCTACGAGGCCAAGGACAACGACCTGCTGCTGAGCATGCCCATCAAGCCCATCCACATCCTGCTCAGCCGCCTCTTCCTGCTGCTGGTGCTGGCCCTGGTGTTTGCCCTGCCGGTGGCGATCCCGGCGCTGATGTACTGGCCCGGCGAGCTGAGCGCCGCGGGCTGGGCCGCCTTCCTGATCAGCTTCTTCTTGATCCTGCCCCTGCTGAACGTGGTCCTTTCCGCGCTGCTGGGCTGGCTGATCCACCTGGCCGCCGCCCGCGCCCGCAACAAGAGCCTGATCAGCCTGCTCATCTCCCTGGTCTTCCTGGGCGTGTACATGTACTTCAGCTTCCAGATGAACAGCATGCTGACGGATCTGGCCGCCAACCCCGCGGGGCTGGAGCGGGCTCTGGGCTCCGCGGCGCCCCTGGTCTGGATCGGCGAGGGCGTCGTCAACGGGGAGCTGCTGCGGGTGCTGCTGCTCCTGGCGGCAAGCCTTGCCATCTTCGCCCTGGCGATGCTGCTGCTCTCCCGCACCTTCATCCAGACGGCCACGGCCCGGGGCTCCGGCGCCAAGAAGCGCTATGTGGAGCGCACCGCCAAGGCCAGATCTCCCCGCGCCGCCCTGCTGAACATGGAGCTGCGTCGGCTCTGGGGTCTGCCCGCCTACATGCTCAACGGCGCGCTGGGCGTGTTCTTCGTGGTGATCGCCGCCGTGGTCCTGCTCATCAAGGGCAAGGCCCTGACCTCGATGCCGGAGTGGCCGATGCTGGCGCCCATGCTCCAGCCGCTTTTCGTGGTCCTCCTCTGCTTCATGGGCGTGACGATCATCCTCACGGCGCCCTCCATCTCCCTGGAGGGGCGGAGCCTGTGGCTGCCCAAGTCCATGCCCGTGTCCACCTGGGACATCCTCTCCGCCAAGCTGCAGCTGCATCTGGTGCTGGCGGTGCCGGCGGTGCTGCTCTGCGCGGCGATCATGGCCTTCGTACTGGAGTACAAGGGGGCTGTCCTCTTCCTGCTCTTTGCCCTGCCCACGGTCAATGTCCTGTTCATCGCGCTGCTGGGTCTCTTTGAGAACCTGCGTCACCCCAACTTCAACTGGATCAACGAGACCCAGGCCGTCAAGAGCGGCATGAGCGTCCTGGTGACCATGTTCGTGGGGATGGGCTTCTCGGCGCTGCCGGTGCTGGCCTACCTGCTGCTGAGCAAGTATCTCAGCATGGAGGCGGTGGGCTTCGGCATGCTGGGCCTGATGCTGCTGCTCTGCGCGCTGCTGTTCCTGTGGCTGCGCAAGAAGGGCACGGCCCTGTTCGACGCGCTGTAAGGGCGCGGAGAGAAAGGGACGCTCATGAAGGACAAGAAACTGGTTCTGTATCTCCTCTGGGCCTTCGCGCTGGCCTGGCCCCTCCAGGCCGCGGCCTCGAGCTTTGCCCGGCAGGGGAATCAGACGGCCTTCACGCTCATCATGATGTGCTGCATGTTCGCGCCGCTGGCGGCGGCCCTGCTGGCCGGCATCCCCCTGCGGGGCATGGGCTGGCGGCCGCTCCTGCGGGGCAAGTGGAAGTGGTTCTTCGCCGCCTGGTTCGCCCCGGCGCTGCTGACCGTGCTGGGCGCGGCGCTCTATTTCCTCTGCTTCCCCGGCCGGCTGGATCTCAGCGGCCAGCCCTTCCTGGACCAGCTGGAGGCCGCCGGCGGCCAGGCCGCCCTGGAGCAGTTTGAGGCCCAGGCCGTCCCGGCCTCCGCCTTCACCCTGGTCAGCGCGGTCCAGGCCGTGACCTACGCCCCGATCCTGAACACCTTCCTCGCCCTGGGCGAGGAGGCGGGCTGGCGCGGCGCCATGCTGCCCCGGCTGAAGGCCCGCTTCGGCCGGCGGCGGGGCTGGCTGCTGGGCGGGGTGATCTGGGGCGCCTGGCACTGGCCGGTGATGATCCTGGCGGGCTACGAGTACGGCTTTTCCTACTGGGGCGCGCCGCTGCCGGGGCTTTTCGCGTTCTGCCTCTTCACCGTCGCCGTGGGCCTGCTGCTGGATCTCTGCTATGAGAAGACCCGCTGCCTCTGGGTCCCGGCCCTGGGCCACGGCGCGGTCAACGCCGCGGCGGCCATCCCGGTGCTGGTGCTGAACCGGAGCTACGCCAACGAGACGATCCTGGGGCCGAGCCTGATGGGTCTCGTGGCCGGCATCCCCCTGTTCCTGCTGGCGCTATTCGTGCTGCTGCGGACGAAGGACGAGGGCCCGCGCCCCGCCGAAGAAGCGGAAAACTGAAAAATCCTGCGCTTTTGAAAAAAAGTTGTTGACAAATCCGGATTCATTTGATACACTAACTGAGCCGTGGCCGAGTGGTTCAGTCGGTTAGAACGCCGGCCTGTCACGCCGGAGGTCGAGGGTTCAAGTCCCTTCTCGGTCGCCACACATGCCCCCAATAGGGGGCATGTACTTTGCTGCTGTAGCTCAGTAGGTAG
>JAFRQP010000019.1 GCA_017428565.1 Oscillospiraceae bacterium | reverse complement strand
GGTGGACTTGCCGCAGCCCGAGGGGCCGACCAGCACGATGAACTCCTTGTCCGCGATGTCCAGGTTGAACTCCTGCACCGCCACAACGCCCTCGTCCGTGATCTGAAGGTTGACCTTCTTCTTTTCCGGCTCCTCGCCCTTCTTCTTGCTCTTTTTCTTCTGCTCGCCGCTGACGAAGGGGTACACTTTCTTGATGTTTTTCAGTTGAACAGTCGCCATTTTTTCTTGCTCCGGACGCTCTGCCTCCGCATGAAGCGTCCTCGCGGCCATCCGCTTCGGGATGTCCCGCGTTACGGCAGGTCTCCACACTGCCGCAGCCCGAGCCGGGCCTTTTTCCTCCTTTTTTCATGTGCCGCCGGCCAGACGGGAAGCTCGTTTCCTTCGCTCTTCCGCAAGTGGAGTGGCCGCCGGCCATGGAAATTTGTTTGTTGGGGTCTGGGCTTTTCAGCAGGCGGAGAGGGCCTCCTCATCCGCCACCAGGGTGAAGTCCTTGTGAAGCTGCAGGATCGAGGCGGGGACCCGGGGCGTCACCGGGCCGAAGAAGGCGTCCCGCACCACGGGAGCCTTGGCGGCGCCGGAGACCACCATCACCACGCGCTCGGCCTGCATGATATCGCAGATGCCCATGGTGTAGGCGAAGCGGGGCACGTCCTCCTCTTTCTCAAAGAAACGCTTGTTGGCCTGGATGGTCGCCTCGGACAGGCTCACCATGTGGGTGCCCTTGGTAAAGAAATCCGCGGGCTCGTTGAAGCCGATGTGTCCGTTGGGGCCAAGGCCCAGCAGCTGCAGGTCGATGCCGCCCAGGGCGCGGATCACCGCGTCGTAGCGGGAGCACTCGTCCTCCGCGTTGGGGTTGAGCCCGTAGGGGATGTAGGTGTTGGACGGATAGATGTTGACGCTGTCGAAGAAATTGCGCCGCATGAAGCAGGCGTAGCTCTGCTCGTCCTCGGGGGCGAGACCCACATACTCGTCCAGGTTCACGGTGCGCACCTGGCCGAAGTCCAGGTCGCCCTTGCGGTACCACTCGATCAGCTGCCGGTAGGTGCCGATGGGGCTGGCGCCGGTGGCCAGGCCCAACACGGAGTTGGGCTTCAGGATCACCTGGGCGGAAATGATGTTGGCCGCCTGGCGGCTCATGTGGTCATAGTCTCTGGCATGAATGATTTTCATAGGGCTTCTCCTCCCATATACACGGTTTGCAGGGACAGATCCTCCCCGCAGACCAAAAAGTCCGCCCAGCGTCCCGGGGCGATGGCGCCGATCTCGCTCTCCCGGCCCAGCTCCCGGGCGGGGATCAGGGTGGCGGAGAGCACGGCCTCCTCCTGGGGCACGCCGAAGGCCACGGCGTTGCGCAGATCCTGGTACAGGTTGGAGGCGGCGCCGGCGATGGTGCCGTCGGCCAGTCTTGCCACGCCGCCGCTGAGGAAGACCTGCTGGCCGCCCAGCTCGTACTCCCCGTCGGGCATGCCGCAGCAGCGCAGCGAGTCGGAGATCAGGCAGATGCGCCCGGGGAAGAGCATGAAGGCCATGCGCACGGAGCTGGGGTGGACGTGCAGCCCATCGCAGATCAGCTCCGCCGTGACGCTCTCCCGCTCGGAGGCGGCGCCGATGACGCCGGGCTTGCGGTGGTGGATGGAGGGCATGGCGTTGAAGAGGTGGGTCAGATGGGTGGCGCCGGCCTCGTACACGGCCCTGGTCTGTTCATAGTCCGCGTCGGTGTGGGCCACGGACACGGTGCAGAGCTTGCTGGCCTTTCGGGTGAAGTCCACCGCGCCCGCCAGCTCCGGGGCCAGGTCCACGATGCGCAGCAGGCCGCCGCAGCCCTCATAGAGCGCCCGGAAGGCCTCATAATCCGGCAGACGCAGGTAGGCGCCGTTCTGGGCTCCCTTTTTCTTCTCGGAGAAGAAGGGCCCCTCCATGTGGATGCCGGCCACCCGGGCGCAGTCCCGGGGCCGCTCCTCCCGCAGCTTCACCGCGGTGGCGAAGGCGGCGGAGAGGGTCTCATAGGGCAGGGTCATGGAGGTGGGGGCAAAGCTGGTAACGCCGTTTTTGGCCAGGTACCGGGCCATGCGCTCCAGCCCCGCCGGGTCGCCGTCGGAGAAATCCGCGCCCATGGCCCCGTGGGTATGGGCGTCCACCAGACCGGGCAGCACCTTGGCGCCCTTCAGATCCGTGCCGCCCTCCCGCTCCTCGAAGAAGACCTCCCGGAAGCGGCCGTCCTCCACGGTGAAGCCGCCGGGGACGAAGCCCACCCAGGGCACAAAGAGATTCGCGTTGGTAAAAAGCATGAAGCGCCTCACAGTTCCGGCAGGCTCGCCGCGGCGATGCTCTGCCCCACCCGGCGGGCCTTCTCATCCGGCAGCATGACGGTGATCTTCTCCGCCAGAGCCGGATATTCCTCCCGCAGGACCCGGTTGCACTCCTCGATCAGCAGATCGCCGCCCACGCCGGAGGCCACGCGCCCCAGCACCAGCAGATAGCGCAGGTCGTAGTAGCGGGCGTAGAGAGACAGGGTGTGGGCCAGATACACGCCGATGTTCCGGAAGATCTCCCGGGCGCCGTCGTGACCGGCCTCGGCCAGCTTCTGCACCTCTTTCAGCTTCTCCGCCAGGCTCAGCCGGTCGGAGAGGGTGATGCCCACCCGGGGGGCCAGGCGGATTACCGCGTCCTGGGAGAAGTACTTGCAGCCCACGCCCAGGTCTCCGGACCACTCGTCCCGGGTGGCCTGCTCCTGCAGGTCCACGGGGGCGAAGGCCAGCTCGTTGAACCAGCCCAGCAGCTTCCCCTCCGGATTCACGTAGCCGGCGGCCTCGCTGGTGCCCATGGCGATGCCCATGACCGCGCCGGACTCCAGGCTCATGGCGCCGGCCAGGGCGGTCACGTCCCCGTCGTTGGCCACCACGATGGGCACGTCGCCGATCTCTCTGGCGGCCCGGTCGTAGATGGTCTTCACGTCCTCCCGGAACTCCCGGGGGATCTTGATGAACAGGGAGCAGACCATGGGGGCGTTGCCCACGAAGGTGCCCGCGGAGCTGACGCCGATGGCGTCCACCCGGGGCATTTTGGAGGCGGCGGTCTTGAAGGCCTCCACGATGCCGTTGTACTGATAGCTCAGATCGGCGGACTGCTTGGGGAACCAGACCACCTCTTCGGAATAGACCGTCTCCCCGTCGATGACGGCGGAGACCTTCCGGTCGGAGCCGCCGGCGTCGAAGCCGATGCGGCAGCCGTCCAGATGGCCGCCGGCGGCCACAGGCCGCTCGTTGGCCCGGGGGAAATGCTCCTCGTCGCTGAGGACGATCTCGAAGCCGCGCTCAAAGATGTCGTTCATAAAGTGCCAGTCGAAGTCCCGCGCCCCGCCGGGGACGTAGGCCGCCTGGAGCTTCTTCGCCGTCTCCTCGCAGCCGCAGATGGTCACCCGAAAGCCGCCCACGCTCCAGAGCAGGAACTTTACATAGCGCTCCATATAGCGGTAGTTGGCCTCGGCGCAGCTCTCCTCCCGCAGGAAGGAGGAGAACACGGAGATGTTCCCGTGGTCCCGCTCCACGGCCACCTTGAAGGGCCGCTTCGCCTCCCGCAGGAAGGCGTCCGCCCAGACGCCGAAGGGGATGAATTCCGGCTCCAGCGAGGGCTTGTTCTTGTAGTCATAGGAAATGCCCAGATAGTTCATCATCGGATTTACCCCTTCCGCTCTCAGCAAAACTTTGCGATCAGAGCATCGATGTTTTTCGCCGTCTCCTCGACGATGGGCAGATCCTCCTCCTGCAGCGGCGTGAGCGGCGCGCGGACGCCGCCCAGGTCGGGGGCGCCGCGGCGGGCGAGGATCCCCTTGATCATGGCGTACATGTTGCCCTTGCCGGAGCACATCTTGTAGATCACCTGGCAGCAGGCGTCCTGGATCTCTCTGGCGCGCAGGATCTCGCCCTTCTGCACCAGTTCGTAGATCTTCAGGTACAGCTCGGGCATGACCCCGTAGGTGCCGCCGATGCCGCCGACGGCGCCGGCCGCCAGACCGGAGAGCAGCTGCTCATCGGGCCCGTTGAAGACCAGGGCTCCCTCGTCCCGCCACATCTCGATGTCCTGGATGGGCATGGAGGAGTTCTTGACGCCGATGACCCGGGGATTCTTCAGCATTTCCCGCAGCAGGGCGCTGGTCAGGGCCACGCCTGCCAGCTGGGGGATGTTGTAGATGACGAAGTCGGTGTTGGGGGCCGCGTCGGAGATGTCGTTCCAGTATTTGGCGATGCCGTAAGGGGGCAGGTGGAAGTAGATGGGCGGGATGGCGGCGATGGCGTCCACCCCCAGGCTCTCGGCATGGGCGGCCAGCTGGCGGCTCTCGGCGGTGTTGTTGCAGGCCACGTGAGCGATGATGACGATGCGGCCCTTGGCCACGGCCATCACGTTCTCCAGCAGCAGCTTCCGCTCCGCCACGGACTGATAGATACACTCGCCCGAGGAGCCGCCCACATAGAGGCCCGTAACGCCCTTCTGGATCAGATACTCGGTGAAGTCCCGCACCCGGGCGGGGGAAATGGCGCCCTCCTCGTCATAGCAGGCGTAGAAGGCGGGGAAAATGCCCTGATACTTGTTCAGATCTTTCATGTGCTTCTCCTTCAGACTTATGCGATTTGGACCTTGAAAACCACGCGGGAAAGCTTCTCCGGACCTTCCACGGCCATGCCGGGCCGGTGGGCGTCCCCGGGGAAGAGTACCAGGAAGCTGCCGGGCGTCAGCAGGACGCTCTGCCGCGTCTCACAGACGCCGCCGAAGTAGTCCCCCCGCTGCTCCTTCAGTTCCAGAGTCCCGGCCGGAGCGATGTCCACCCGCTCCCGACCCTCCGCCAGGGTGAAGATATCCAGATAGCGCTCGTGCCGCTCGAAGAAGCGGCTCTCGTCCGTCACGCTCTCCACGTCGAAGCGGGTGACGAAGAGGGCCTCCCCTTCCAGCTCGGTGCGCTGCGTGCTGGCGGCGGCGATATACTCCGGCGTCAGCAGCGCCAGCGCCCGGTCCAGCATGGGGTGGATGCCCCGGTAGCGCGGGGCATCCGCAAGTTGAGCGTAAATCATCGGCTCAGCCCTTCACCGCGCCCATGGTGATGCCCTTGGTGAAGTATTTCTGGAAGACCAGGAACACCAGGATGATGGGGATGGCCGCCAGGGAGGCGCCGGCCATGATGAGGCCGTAGTCCGTGGAGTTTTCCGCCTGCATGGTGGCGATGCCCAGGGAGATGGTCAGCTTGTTGCTGCTGGTGAGCATGATCAGTTGCAGGAAGTAGTCGTTCCAGGAGTTGATGAAGGTGAAGATGGCCAGGGCGCCCACGCCGGGCTTGATCATGGGATAGACCACGGTGGTGAAGGTCTTCAGCTCGCTGGCGCCGTCGATGCGGGCGGCCTCCAGCATTTCACCCGGGATGCCCTCGGAAAACTGCTTCATCAGGAAAACGCCGAAGGGCCAGCCCACGGTGGGCAGGATCACGGCCCAGATGTTGTCATACAGACCCAGGGAGCTCATCTCCCGAATCAGCGGGATCAGGATGACCTGCTTGGGCAGGGCCATGGCCGCCACGATCAGCGAGAAGAGCAGGTAGCGCCCGGTGAAGCGCTTCTTGGCCAGGGAATAGCCCGCCATGGCCGCCGTCACGCAGGTCAGCAGCATGGCCATCACCGCCATGAACACGGTGTTGATGAGCCAGCGTATGGCGCCCGGTACAGTCGGCCCCGTCAGAGAGCCCAGCTGGAACAGGGGCGCGGTGCGCTTGGAAAACAGGGTCTCATAGTTGCGCAGGGTGAACTCCTTGGGCCACCAGTCGGGGGTGGCGGAGTTGATGGCCTGCTGGGTCTTGAGAGAGCCCGTGACGATCCAGTACAGCGGGAAGAGGAACAGGAAGGCCAGAACGAGAAGGATCACAATGCTGATGATCCGATAGGCCAGAGAGCTGCCGTTATTCTTACTCATATCCGCACCTCCTCACTTTTCCTTCGCCAGGCGGAACTGCACGGCGGAGAGGATCGCGATGAAGATCGCCAGGATCACGCCCATGGCGTTGCCGTAGCCGAAGCGCGACAGCTTGAACGCCGTGTAGTAGATGTAGTACATGATGGTCTCTGTGGCGTAGTTTGGCCCGCCCGAGGTCAACAGCTGAATCAGCGCGAAGCACTGGAAGGAGTTGATGGTGGTGATGATCAGGATGTACAGGGTGGTGGGCATGATCTGGGGCCATTTGATGCGCCAGAAGGCCTGGGTGTTGGTGGCGCCGTCCACCTCGGCGGCCTCCACCAGGGAGTGATCCACGTTGCTCAGCGCGGAGACGTAGAGCACGATGGGCTGGCCCACGGAGGTGGTCAGCAGGATGAGGATGATGCAGGCCAGGGCGTATTTCGGGTCGCCCAGCCAGTTGATGTTCTTGTCGATGATGCCGCCGTTTTTCAGCAGGTAGTTGAAGATACCGGTGTAGTTGTTGTACATCCACTTCCACACCACGGTGACGGCGACGGAGCCGGTGACCACCGGCAGATAGAACACGATGCGGAAGAAGCTGAGGGGGCCCTCCTTCATCTTGTAGATGGCGGAGGCCACCCACAGGGAGAAGATGCAGACCACGGGGACGCTGACCACCACGATGATGATGGTGTTCCGCAGGCCCTTCAGGAAGACCGGATCCTGCCAGAGCTCTTTATAGTTGGCAAAACCGATAAAGCTGGTCGGGGTGTTGATGTCCATGTTGGCATCCGTAAAGCTGGTCCAGATGCACATGATCATGGGGTAGACCACGAAGCCGAGGAAGAAGATCAGGCTGGGCAGCAGGAACATGTAGCCGCTGATATTCTCCCGCCGGCGCAGCCGTGGGCTCATGGTTTTGTACAAGGTGCAGCACCTCACTTTGATCATATTAAGCGCGGGGACGGAAAACGCGCCCCATGCCGCGCATGCGGCATGGGGCGCGCGACCCTAAAAACCGATTAGAGTGTCAATTCGATCCGCTTAGGCGGCGGGGGTGTTGGCCTGCTTGCAGAACTCGGCCACGGCAGCGGCGATGGCTTCCTCGGAGCCGTCGCTGGTGCCGACCTGCTGGAGCATGTTCCACCAGGCGGTGCGGGCGGTGGGCCAGTTGGTGGTGACCTGGTAGTAGTCGCCCAGCATGGGCAGGATCTTGGTGTACTCGTCCATGATCTCGTTGTCAGCCCAGACGGTGGAGAGATCGGTGCCCTCAGCGGAGGAACGAGCGGCGAAGAAGTTGGAGGCGCGGACGGCGTCAGCGGTGTGCTCGCTGTCGCACATGTACTTGATGAAGGTTCTGGCGGCCTCGATCTTGGCGGGATCGCCGTTGTCGAAGATGCCGAAGCCCCAGATGCCGCCCTGCAGCTTGGCGGTGCCGTCCTCAGAGGGGAAGGCCATGAAGACGATCTCGTCGCCGCTGCCGGTCAGGCCGGCGCCGGTGCCGGCGGAGTTGGGGTTGAGCTGCTGGGCGATGTTCCAGCAGAAGGCCATCTTGAAGATGCCGTTGTAGAAGTTGGCGATTTCCTCACCGCCGTTGATGCCCGGGTCGAAGTCGATGCCGTCCTGATCATACAGGGCCTTCAGAGCCTTGATGTTCAGAGGATCGTCCCAGGTGTAGGCAGTGTGGTCGGCAGTGGTGAAGGTGCCGCCGTAGAGGTTGTTGATCAGAGCGCGGGTGCCCTGGTCGCCGCCCTGGCCGCTGCAGTAGATCGCGCCGACGGTGCCGCCGTAGTAATCATACAGGGCCTGAACCGCCTGGAAGAACTGCTCGGTGGTCCAGGTGTGGGTCTCCAGGTCGATGTACTGATCGGCGCCGGCTTCCACGAACGCGGTGTAGTTGATGGCCATGCAGTGGGCGGTCATGACGACGGGGTACTCGTAGGCAGCGCCGTTGGGAGCGTAGCAGGCAGCCAGCGCGGCGGCGTTGATCTCGGCCTTGTCGGTGTCGTCAAACATGTCGCTGATGTCGACCATGTAGCCCTTGACGCCCCAGTTGGTGACCAGACGCTCGGGACCTTCCATGATCAGGTCGGGAGCCTGCTTGGCGGTGAGCGCGGTGTTGACCTTGTCGTCGCCGTCGGCGTAGGTCAGATACTCGACCTTCACGACGATGCCGGTCTCGGCGGTGAAGCCGTCAATCAGAGCCTTGACAGTGGCTTCGTCGCCCCAGTTGCCGATGGGGTAGGTCCACAAGGTGATTTCCACAGGGGCCTCGGTGGTCTCGGTGGTCTCGGTGGTCTCGGTGGTCTCGGCGGTCTCGGCGGTTTCGCCCTCGGCGGGCTTCTCGGCGGGAGCGGGCTCACCGCAGGCGGCGAGTGCGAACACCATGCACAGGGCAAGCAGCAGAGCAAGAAGTTTCTTCATGTTTTTCCTCCTCAAAATTTTTTTCCGGGTTTTTCCCCTTGGGGGAGTTCCATCCTGATTGTAGCCGAGCTTTGAAAAAAAGTCAACCTGTTTTTGAAAAAAATTTTCAAAAACAGGTTGCTCTGAAAATAAATTTTATCTTCTGTACAAAAAGCCTCTCCCGCTTTTAGGCACTTTGACGGGGACTTTGCTCCCTTGCCAAGGGGCGGGGCGGCAGCCTTACAGATGCTTTCCCTCCATGGCGGCGGCGACGCGTCCGCGGCTCTGCCGGCAGGTCTTCAGATCCCGGCGGCAGTACTCGGAAAACAGCACGTCCACCAGAAAGAGCTGGGCGATCTTGGCAGGGACGGAGCCCAGCTGCAGGGGCCCCTCGTTGGAGCCGCAGAGCAGGGTCACGTCGGCCAGGGCCGCGCCGGGGGATTTGGGGAAGCGGGTGACCAGCAGCAGCTTCACGCCCCGGGTCTTGGCGGCGCGCATGGTGTCCAGCATGTCCCGGGTGGCGCCGGAGTAGGAGAAAAAGAGGATCACATCCTCCGGGTCCATATTCACCGCGGTCACCACCTGGGAATGGGAGTCGGACACGGCGGAGAATTTGCCGCTGACCGTGGCAAAGAGATTGCCCGCCACCTCGGCAAGCAGCATGGAGCCGCCCTGGCCCATGCAGACCACCCGGCCCGCCGCCCAGAGCAGGTCCGCCGCTTTGCGGATCTTTTCCGGCTCGACCAGCTCCAGGGTCTGGAACATGGCGTCCTGGTCGGCGGAATAGAGCTTCTGGCACATCTCCTCCACACTGTCCCCCTCGGCCACAGGGCCGGAGAGCACCCCGCTGTCCGCCCCGGCGGCGGAGGCGTTGGCGATGGCCAGCTTGAAGGCGTTGAAGCCCTTGTAGCCCAGGCGGCGGCAAAAGCGGGAGACCGTGGCCTCCGCCACGCCGCTGAGCTCCGCCAGCTCCGCGATGGACAGCTCCTGGCAGCGCTCCTGATTGGCCATGACGTAGTCCGCCGTCCGCTTTTCCGCGGCGGTCAGCTCATAATAATCCCGGCTGATCTTCTCAAATACGGACTCCGCCATGGCTTACGCTCCCAGGATCTCTCCCAGCATGCTGTCCACCATGCTCAGCATCCGGGGCAGATGGAAGGGGCCTTTGAAGGTGGATCCCTTGCAGGGCGGCTCCGTGGGCTTGCCGTCCCGCCGCAGATAGCCGTACCACTCGCCGAACTCGGGGTCGGAGAAATAGGTCTTGCAGTAGTCCAGGGTCTTGAAGAACCAGTCCAGATACTCCTCCTTGCCGGTGTCGCGGAAGAGCATCAGAGAGGAGATCAGGATCTCGTCGTGGGGCCACCAGAGCTTCATGTCGTGCTCGTAGGCCTCGGGCGGACGGCCCAGGCAGTCGATGAAATACAGCAGGCCGCCGTATTCCTTGTCCCAGCCGGCGTTGATGGCCCGGTTGAAGATGGTCTCCGCCTTCCCCACCAGGGCCTTGTCCCCGGTGCGCTTGGCCTGCTCCAGCAGGAACCAGACGCCCTCGATGTCGTGGCCGGGGTTCACGATGCGCCCCTCGGTGACGTCCAGGCGGGACTCCCCCTCGGGACCCACGTTCTCCAGCACGCAGCCCAGCTCGTCCTTCACGTGGTAGCGGAAGATCTCCTCCACGCAGGCGGCGGCCCGCTCCTCATAGAGAGCCTTCCGCTCCGGGTCGCAGCGCAGCAGCACGCCGGTGACGTTCAGATAGATCATGGGGATGCCGAAGGCCCGGCCGGTGCGGGTCTCGGGAATGGTCTTGGGGCCCAGGCCCGTGGGGTCGGGCATGCCGTGGGCCAGATCCCAGTACAGGTCATAGGCCCGCCGGGCCCGCAGCAGGCAGTCCCGCTCTCCGGTAACGCCGTAGTACTCGGCGTTGGCCATGGCATAAAAGGCCTCGGAGAAGGTATAGCGCCGCTGGCGCAGGGGCTCGCCTTCCGCGGTGACGGTGAAGTACATCCGCTCCCCGGCCTCATGGTTCAGGCAGTGGGCCTCCAAGAAATCCAGGCAGCTCTTGGAGGCGGCCAGCCACTCCTCCCGGGGCCCGTAGAGGCGGCAGAGCCAGGCAAAGATCCAGCCGCAGCGCCCCTGCATCCACACGCTCTTGTCCGTGGAGAAGATCTTCCCCTCCCGATCCAGACAGGTATAAACGCCGCCGTTCACCTTGTCCATGCCGTTGTTCAGCCAGAAGGCCACGCAGCGGTCCAATTCCTCCCGGATCCACCGGCGGCTCTCCGCAAGCTTTTGTCTGTCCATTGGTTCATGCCCTCCCATTTTATCGTATAATATGCAGTTTCTGTTCCTGTCTTCTATACTAACAGGCATGAAAGAAATTTTCAACAAAAATATTTTCTGAAATTTCATTTAAAAGAGGGGCTGACAAAGCCGGAAGCAGGTGCTATAATGAAAGCGATCATGCTGCTGCGCCCTTCGGCGCGGAAAGGAGAAGCCAGTGAAAAAACACATCGTCTGCTTTGGAGATTCCAACACCCACGGCTACAGCGCCGACCCCGCGGACTGCGCCGACGGCGGAGACCGCTTCAACGAAGAGGAACGCTGGACCTGTCTGCTGCAGCGGAAGCTGGGCGGGGACTGCCTGGTGCTGGAGGAGGGGCTCTCCGGCCGCACCACGGTCTTCTCCGATCCCCTGCACGAGAGCATGGCCGGGCTGGACACCATCTACTCCTGCCT
The DNA here is from genome assembly GCA_017428565.1 of Oscillospiraceae bacterium. Taxonomy (GTDB): domain Bacteria; phylum Bacillota; class Clostridia; order Oscillospirales; family Oscillospiraceae; genus Limivicinus. Next base: position 23,000 of record JAFRQP010000019.1, on the reverse strand, counting down.
CATGAGCCATGAGCCGGTGGACCTGCTGATCATCATGCTGGGCACCAACGACACCAAGGAACGCTTCGGCGCCAACGCCGCGGCCATCGCCGTGGGCATGGAGCGGCTGCTGCTGAAGGCCAAGACCGTCCCCGCCTGGCGCGGCGGCCGGCCCAACATCCTGGTGGTCTGCCCGCCGCCTCTGGGCGCGGGCTTCCATGACGAGGTCATGGGCGCGGGCTGCGTGGCAAAATCCGTGGCCCTGCCCCCCTATCTGGAGGCGGTGGCCAAGCGCAACGGCGTCCACTATCTCGACGCCGCCGACTGCGAGTTCAACGCCCTGGACTACACCCACCTGTCCCGCCGCGGCCACACCCAGCTGGCTGAAAAGCTGGCCGCGCTGGTGCCGCAGCTGCTGGCCTGATGGCCCGCCGCTTTTTCGACCCGGAAAAGGGGATCTGGTACGCCCTGGGGATCCTGGGGGACCTGCTGATGCTGAGCATGCTGTGGGCCGTCTGCTGCATCCCGGTGCTCACCGCCGGCAGCTCCACCGCCGCGCTCTACGACACGGCGGTCCACGCCCTGCGCCGGAAGGACGACGCGCTGCTCAGCCGCTTTTTCCGGACCTTCAAGCGGGAGCTGCTGAACGGCGCCCTCTCCACCCTGCTCTGGGCGGCGGTGCTGCTGGCGGAGTTCGGCGGCTATCGCCTGCTGCAGCGCGCCCTCGGGGAGAGCGCGGCCCGTCCCGCGGTGCTGATCTTCTATCTGGTGCTGCTGGGCTTCTTCACCCTCTGCGTACTGGCCTGGGTCTTCCCCACTCTCTCCCGCTTCACCTTCGGCCCTCTCGCGCTGAACGGCACCGCTCTGCGCCTGGCCTTCGGGCACATCCTGCGCTCGGCGGGGCTGGCCATCCTCATCGGCGGCAGCGGGTATCTGAGCTTTCGCTTCGGCCTGCCCATCATGGTGCTGCCGGGCATATCGGCGTACCTGGCCACCTACCTCATTGAGCCGGTCTTCAAGAAGTACGAGCCGGCCGAGCCGGAGCCCGACGAAGCTACGGCCCCCGACGAGGAATCATAATCCATATAGAATAGAGAAACAGCAGCGGCCCCCCGCTGCTGTTTCTCTGTTCTCCGTATCCTTCGTCTCCTAAGCACTCTTCACTCTGCACTCTTCACTCTTCACTCTTCACTTTTCACTCTTCACTCTTCACTTTCTCCCCGCCAGGCAGAAGGGAAGCTCCATCCGGTGCGCCTCCAGCAGAGTCCTGTCCCGCAGGATCTGCTCCGCCGGCCCGTCGGCCGCGATCTGTCCCCGGTCCAGCAGGATCACCCGCTCACAGGTATCCAGGATCATGTCCAGGTCGTGGGAGGTGATGAGCTTGGTCTGTTTGAGCTCCCGGATGATGTTGATGACCCGCCGGCGGTTGCAGGGGTCCAGGGCGGAGCTGGGCTCGTCCATCAGCACCGCCTCCGGCTCCATGGCCAGGATGGTGGCGATGGCGGCCATGCGCTTTTCCCCGCCGGAGATCTTGTGGTTGTGCCGGTGCTTCAGCTCCCGCATCCCCAGCTTCTCCAGGGCGGCGTCCACCTTTTTCTCCGCCTCCTCCCGGCTGAGCCCGTAGTTCAGCGGGGCGAAGATCATGTCCTCGTAGACCGTGGGCATGAACATTTGGTTGTCGGAGTTCTGCAGCACGAAGCCCAGCTTCCGGCGGATCTCGGGCAGGCTCTTCTTTCCCACCGCCGCGCCGTCCACCAGGATCTCCCCCGAGGCGGGAAAGAGCAGGCCAAGCAGCAGCTTCATCACCGTGCTCTTGCCGGCGCCGTTGGCGCCGATGAGCCCCACGGCCTCCCCGTCCCCGATGCGGAAGGACAGATCCCGCAGCACGGGCCGCTCCTTCTCATAGGCAAAATTCACATTCCGAAATTCGATCATCCTTCTCACCTCACAAACAGGCCGCCCAGCAGCTCGGCCACATTACAGAACCGCAGCAGCAGGAAGAGCGCGATGCTGCAGAGCGTCACCGCGCCATCCTTCCAGGTGCAGGGCTTCACCGGGGCATAGTGGAAATGCTGGTGGTAGCCCCGCAGCAGCATGCTGTTATAGAGCTCCTCCGCCCGGTCCATGCTCCGCAGCAGCAGCTGGCCCAGGAAGGAGCCCCAGGCGGAGACGTGGATGCCCTTCTGCCCCGGGGCCCGCAGATGGTAGGCCTCGGTCATGGTGGCCAGCTCCTCCGTCATCACGCCGATGTAGCGGTAGGTCAGCAGCAGCAGGGTCACCAGGGTGCCGGGAATATGGAATTTCCGCAGGGCGGCGCAGAGCACGTCGATGGGCGTGGTGGCCATCAGCAGATAGGAGGCCATCAGACAGAGAACGCCCTTGAGCATCAGCGTCAGCATGGAGATGACGCCGCCGGAGACGCCTACGCCCCCCACCGTCACCAGGATCTGCCGGTCAAAGAAGGGGTTGAAGAGACCCACCGCCATCACCAGAGGCAGCACGATGCGCAGCTTATAGAAAAAGCTGCCCACCGAGACGCCGCTGATCTGGAACAGCAGCACCGGGTACAACAGCAGCGCCAGCATCCCGCTCAGCTCGTACTTGTGAAAAGAGAGCACCACCGCGATATATGCAATTGTGGTCAGCAGCTTCCCCGGGGCGCAGAGCCTGTGGATCGGGGAGGCGCCCGCTGCCAGCTCGTCCATTTCGCTGAGCTCGTGCAGCGCCTTTTCCATCTTATTCATAAGGCACCAAAACGCGGACGCGGACAGGGATCTTTCCCTGTCCGTCTCCGCTTTTTCTCAAAACGCAAAACGCAAAACTGTTTTCAGGCTTTCTTTTTCTTCCGGAAGAAGCCGCCGGCCACGCAGATCAGCAGCGCTACGCCCGCCACCAGGGCGGAGCCCACCACGCCGGAGAAGCTGGTGCCCGCGGGGCTCTCGCTCTCGGGAAAGGCGTAGTCCGGCAGCAGGGCCGTCTTTTCTTGGATGGCGCCGGCGGTGTCCGCCGCGCCGCTCTTCACGCCGAAGTCCTCTTCATCCAGGCCCATGTTCTCGGCATAGCCCTCCTCGGCGTTGCCGAAGAGCGCCCACTCCAGACCGTCCGGGTTGCCGGAGGCCAGCAGGCTCAGCCCGCCGCCCACCAGCAGCACGATCACGGCAAGGATGGCAATGGTGGCCTTGAGGCTGAATTTGCCCTTGACCTTTTCATCCGAGGTGTCCGCGTCCTTCAGCAGCTCCGGCCGGGACTCGAACACGAACAGCAGCACCGCCGCCGTCACCAGACCCTCGATCAGGCCGATGGCCAGATGGATGGGCTGCATCAGCGCCACGAAGGCGCCGAAGGGCAGCTCGGTAATGCCGGAGAGGCTGGTCTCCAGCACCACGGAGAAAGCGCCCAGCTGCAGGGTGATCACGCAGCCCAGAACGGAGGCCAGGAGGATCTTGGCCCGCTGGCCGCCCTTGGGGCCCATACCCTTGAACAGCCCGCTCTTCATGATGGGACGCCAGATCAGGTAGTAGCCCACGAAGCAGCCGTAGAAGGCCATGTTCCAGATGTTGGCGCCCAGGGCCATCAGCCCCCCGTCGCCGAAGAGCAGGCATTGGATGGTGAGGATCACCACCATGGAAAGGAAGCCCGCCTGGGGCCCCAGCAGGGCCGAGAGCAGCATGCCGCCGCACATATGGCCGGAGGAGCCGGTGCCGGGGATGGTATAGTTGATCATCTGGCCCGCGAAGACCAGGGCCGCCGTCACCGCCATGGTGGGGAGCTTGGCGGGATCGTCCTCTTTTTTCAGCTTGTGGAGGGAAATGCCGGTCGCCGTGCCGGAGGCCACGTACATCGTGGCCGCAACCGCCGGAGCCAGCAGCGCGTCAGCCATATGCATAAGATCACCTCAAAAAACAATTTTTTGATGCATCTGGGCACATTATAGCCTCCGCCCGCCGCCCCCACAAGCCCCCCGGGGGGATAGGAAGGGCAAAAAACTTCCGCCCCTGCCTGAAAAAGCAGGGGCGGAAGGGCCTTTTTCTTTCTCTCCGTTTATCTGCGGTTCAGGATCACGTCGCCCACGTCCTCGATGGTGAAGATCAGGGTCGTGCCGGACCAGACGCCGCCCATCAGGCCGCTGCTGCTCCCGTCAAAGACGATGCGTCCGTTCTCCACGGTGAAGCTGCCCTCCTCGGAGGCAAGCAGATCCTCGGTGTCGATCTCCTCCAGGGCGGAGTCGATATACTCGTCCAGACTCATGCCCAGGGAGGCCTCCAGCTGCTCCACGGTCATCCCGTTGGCCTCGATCTGGTGCTCCACATAGGCGCGGAAGCCGCTGCGCAGGCTGGCCATCATGGGCCGGCCGTTCATGGTCACCGTATAGCTGCCGTCAGCCTTCAGCTCCACGGTGACGCCCACCTTCACGTCCTTCACGTACTGGCCCAGCTCCTCGTCGCCCTCGGTCAGCAGCTCGGTCACGTCGGCGTAGCCCGCCCAGGTACCCAGGAAGGTCGCCCGGGTGAAGCTGATCTTGCCATAATCGCCGCTGTCCATCCGGATCATGAAGCCGTCATAGCTGCCCTCGCTGTTGCCGCTGCCGGCATAGAGCGTCAGCTTGCCGTTTTCCTCGCCGTAGCTGCCCTCCAGCTTCTCGGACAGGTCCTCCACGTCGAAGGTCGCGATCAGGCCGTCCAGATAGCTGTCCACGTCCATGCCCAGACTCTGCTCCAGGTCCTCCATGCTGATGTTGTTCTCCTGGCAGGTCGCCTCGAAATACCGGTAGGCGGCGTCCCGGAAGACGGGGAGCAGGCTGGTGCCGTCGGCCGTCAGCTCAAAGCCGCCGTCCTCCTTCAGCTCCAGGTAAAGGTACATGGGGGCCTCGTCCAGGTAGCCCTCCATATCGGGGACCTCCTCCAGCAGCTTCTCGCGCATGTCCACCTTGCCGACCCACAGACCCTGCAGCTTCTCACGGGTGAGGGCCACGTCGCCCACGTCCTCCACGGTGAAGGTCAGGAAATCGCCGGTGAAGAGGCCGGAAAGCTCTTTGGCGCCCGGATCCCAGGTCACCGCGCCGTCTTCCTCGATATACTTGCCGGCGCCGCCGGTCACCAGGCCGCTCAGGTCCACCCCGCTCATGGCGGAGTCGATGTAAGCGTCCACGCTGCCGCCCAGGGCGGCCTCCAGCTGGGCCTGGGTCAGATTGTTCTCGATCCGCAGGTCCTCGATGTAGTCCCGCAGGGCGTCCTTCATGGCGTCCAGGGCGGGGTTGCCGTCGATGGAGAGCGCATAGCTCCCGTCGGCCTTCATGTTCATGGTCACATACACCGGCGCACTCTTCAGATAGGCGTCCAGATCTCCGGCCTCGCCCACCACGATCTCCCGCATGTCCACGGTGCCGACCCAGGCGCCGGTGATGTCGCCGGGCTCTTCCTCGGTCTCGGCAGGCGCCTCGACAGCCGCGCCGCCGCGCTTGAAGACCATCACGGTGCCGTCTTCCTTCAGGGTCAGCACGCCGTCCTTGTACTCATAGGGGCTCTTCTCACCGCTGTCGTAGATGAAATAGGTGTCGTCCCAGTGGAAGGACATGGTGCCCTCGGTGCCGCCGTCCAGCAGGGCGGTGCCGTCCTCGTACAGCTCCAGCGTGAAGAGGATGCCGGCCTCCTTCATGAAGTCCGTGTAGTCCTCCCCGTCGATGCTGATCTCCACCATCTCGTAAGTGCCCGCCCGATCCAGGGGGACCCCCGCGCTGGCCAGCCCGCTCCAGCCGCCGAAGAGGCCGAGGGACAGGAACAGAGCCACTACCAGCAGGCAGGAAAGCATTTTTTTCATAGTACCAATCTCCTTTTCTGTATCTTGCATACGCTTTGATTTGTGCTTCCGAAAAAAGTATAGAACTTGCGGGGAGGAAAGTCAAGGTCTCCGACCTTGGGATCGGAGCGGCCCCGGGAAAAAATCTTTTTTGATTTTACATTCTTGTAACACAATTTTGGTTACTTCCGAAACATCTTCCCGGTAGGATAAGACTCGCAAGCAGAGTGTTTCATCTTTTTCATTTTGTCCTCGTTTCATAAGGAAAGCGGAGCGGCCGAAAACGCTCCGCTTTTTCTTTTTTGGGGGAAAGGAGATGCCGCCGCCTGCGGCGCCTCCCGGACCATTTGGACCCTGCCTTCGTCCCCGATCCTCCCAGGCTGTTCCCGCTCTTTTTCTTTTCGCCGGAATTGCCTTCGGCGGAAAACTGTGCTATACTGAATTGATTTGCTGTATCATTCAGAGAATGAAGCTCGTTGAAAGGAACCCATGCCATGAAGATCCGCGCGTTTTTTGCGATTCTGCTGTGCCGGCTGCTGCGGGGCGTCTCCCGTCTGCTGCATCGGGGCGGCACCGCCATGCCGGGGCGCTGGGCGCTCCGGGTCTGTCCCGGCCTGCTGAAGCTGCTGGCCAGGGATCTGAAGATCCTGGCCGTCACCGGCACCAACGGCAAGACCACCAGCGCCCGCATGATGGAGGAGGCCTTCGCCCGCCGGGGGCTCAGCTACGTGGCCAACCGCTCCGGCGCGAATCTGGCCAGCGGCCTGACCACGGAGCTGGTGATGAACGCCACGCTCACGGGCAAGCCCAAAAAGGACTACGCCATCCTGGAGTGCGACGAGGCCGCCGCGCGGACGGTTTTCGGGCAGATCAAGCCCAAGGTCGTCGTGGTCACCAACCTCTTCCGGGACCAGCTGGACCGCTACGGCGAGGTGACCCACACGCTGGAGAACATCCGCGCCGCCATCCAGGGCGCGCCGGAGGCCACCCTCTGTCTGAACGCCGACTGCTCCCTCACCGCCTCCCTGGCCCTGGATCTGCCCAACCCCGTGATCTGGTTCGGCATCGAGCCGGGCGCCGTGCCCTCCCGCCCGGTGCCCGAGATCTCCGACGCCACCCACTGCATCCGCTGCAAGACCGCCTATGAATACGACTATGTGAGCTACGGCCATCTGGGCGGCTTCCGCTGCCCCCACTGCGGCTATCGGCGGCACAGGGCCGACGTGGCCGTCACCGCCGTGCCCGAGCAGCGGCTGGACGGCAGCAGCATCGTCCTGGAGGCGGGGGGGCAGAAGCAGCTGGTTCAGGTCAATCTCCCCGCCCTGTACAACGTCTACAACGCCGCGGGGGCCGTGGCCGCCGTTACCGCCATGGGCCTGCCCCTGCAGACTGCCGTGGAGGCGCTGGGCAGCTTCCAGTGCGGCTTCGGGCGCATGGAGCAGTTTGACCTAGGCAAGGCCGGATCCAAGATGATGCTGGTGAAGAACCCCGCCGGCTGCAACCAGGTGATCGAATTCCTGCAGAATGTGAAGGAGGACTTCGTGCTGGTGGTCTGTCTCAACGACCGGGGGGCCGACGGCACGGACATCTCCTGGATCTGGGACGCGGACTTTGAGGGGCTGCAGGCCCTGTCCGGCCGCATGAAGCAGGTGATCGTCTCCGGCGACCGGGCCCCGGACATGCGGGTGCGCATCAAGTACGCCGGCATCGACGACGGGAAGATCCGCGTGGAGCGGGACTACGCCCGGCTGGTGGACTGGATCGCCGGGCAGGAGCTGCCCGTGTTCCTGATGCCCACCTACACCGCCATGCTGGAGCTGCGCCAGGCCGTGGTGCACAAGGTGGGCGGCGCAGAATTCTGGGAGAAGTGAGGGAGAGCCATGGAACTGAAAATCTGTCACATGTACCCGGACGTGCTGAACCTCTACGGGGACCGGGGCAACATGATCTGTCTGCGGCAGCGCCTGGCCTGGCGCGGCATCGAGACGCAGATCACCCGCCTGCCCATCGGCTCGGAGGCCCGGCTCTCCGACTTTGATCTGGTGTTCATCGGCGGCGGCCAGGATTTTGAGCAGCAGGTGCTGCTGGAGGATCTGCACCGGGGCAAGGACCGGGAGATCCGCGCCGCCATCGAGGACGGCATCCCCTTTTTGACCATCTGCGGCGGCTACCAGATGCTGGGCCACTATTACGAGACCTACGACGGCAAGCGCTGCGACTTTATCGGCGCGGTGGACCTGTACACCGTGGGCTCGAAGACGCGCATGATCGGCAACTACAAGTTCCGCTGCGGCGAAGCGTCCGGCGGCAGCCTGGTGGTGGGCTTTGAAAACCACAGCGGCAAGACCTGGCTGGGAAGCGGCGTGCAGCCTCTGGGCACCGTGCTCGCCGGCTTCGGCAACAACGGCGAGGACAAGACTGAGGGCGTGCGCTACCGCAACGTCTTCGGCACCTACAGCCACGGCCCCCTGCTGCCCAAGAACCCGGAGCTCTGCGACCGGATCCTGCTGACCGCCCTGGAGCGCAAGTACGGCAAGGCGGAGCTTTCGCCGCTGGACGACGCCGCGGAAAAAGCCGCCCACGACGAGGTGGCGGGGCGGATTTAGTGCATAGTGCTTAGTGCGTAGGGCGTAGGGGCCGACGCCCCTCATCAGTCGGCTTCGCCGACAGGCGCCCCGCCGCGGCATCCCGGACGACCGACGCCCCTCATCAGTCGGCTTCGCCGACAGGCGCCCCGCCGGGGCATCCCGAGCGACCGACGCCCCTCATCAGTCGGCTTCGCCGACAGGCGCCCCGCCGGGGCATCCCGATCGACCGACGCCCCTCATCAGTCGGCTTCGCCGACAGCTTCCCCCGAGGGGGAAGCCTATAAGGAAGTGTTATTGTAATGAACACCATCGACCTTCACATCCATACCACCGCCTCCGACGGGACTCTGAGCCCCGCGGAGGTCGTCCGCACGGCCCACGAGATGGGACTCTCCGCCATCGCCGTCACCGACCATGACACGGTCTCCGGCTGCGCCGAGGCCGCGGCGGAGGGCAAGGCCCTGGGCATGGAGGTGGTGCCGGGGGTGGAGCTCTCCAGCCGCTACGGCAAGACCATCCACATCCTGGGCTACTTCGTGCGCACCGAGTCCCCCATCCTCACCCGGGTGCTGGCCGGCGTGGTGGCCGAGCGGGACGCGCGCAACCGGAAGATGGCCGCTCTCATGGCCGCCGACGGCATCCCCGTGGACTATGATGAAATGCTGGAGCGCTTCGGCCCGGTGATCGGGCGGCCCGCCTTCGGCCAGATGCTGGTGTCGCTGGGTCTGGCCAAAAACGTGCCGGACGCCTTCGACCGCTACATCGAGAAGGGCCAGCGCTACTACCTGCCCCGGAAGATGCTCTCCATCGAGCGCTCGGTGGAGGTGATCCGGGAGGCCGGCGGCGTGCCCGTGCTGGCCCACCCCTTCCAGTACCGGCTGGAGGAGCCCGCCCTGCGCCAGCTCATCGAGCACTGCATGGATCACGGTCTGCTGGGCATGGAGTGCCGTTACTCCCGCTATGACGAGGAGCAGAGCCAGTACCTGCTGGGCTTGGCGAAGGAATACGGCCTGGTCCCCACCGGCGGAAGCGACTTCCACGGCAGCAACAAGCCGGGTCTCTCCATCGGCAGCGGCTTCGGCAGCCTCTCCGTGCCCGCCGCCTGGCTGGAACCTCTGCGGGCCATGGCGATCTCCACAAAGAAGCGCCGCTGAGCCTGTCGAAGCTTACTCGGGAAAGGAAGAAGGGAGAGGAAGCATGCGTACGCTGTATAACGTTATCGGAATAGCAAGTATGCTGCTCAGTTTTCTTCTGGCCGCTTTGACAAAGTGGAAAGAAGGCCGTCCAGGTTTTGTTTGGATCAGAGGCACATTCTTTTATCGAAACGGGATAGACCTTTTCTTTTTCGTTTCGGCAGTATCTTTTCTATCTTGGGTCTTCATCCCAGTCCTGAAAGAGCTGCTCTTTATCGAGCTGCTGATCCCGACGATCCTGGTGTGCGAAATCCGTGAATTCTCCCTTTCTTTTGCCGTAGACGATAGCTCTTTGTCCAAATATATGCTGGCAATCATACGCCTGCAGAAAATCCCATTGCATGAGATTCATCGAATCAGCCTCTTCCACACAGAAAGTGGCAGTCTGATAGCCATCGAGCTTGCCGGCGCTGATCTCTTTTCCTGTCGCTCCTTTATTTCTTTCATCCGATACCGTCTCCGCCACCGGAAGATGCTCGCCTTTTTACCCATTGATCCCGAACTGGAGGAATATGCCCGTTCCGTTCTGTTGGAAGCTTTTCCTGGAACGATACAAAAGAGAGGCGGTATTCTTTCCGTTTTTCCCCTTCTTCCGAAAAGATGAAAGGTAATCGGGCATAACTTGTTCTCTATTTGACAGAATAAAAAAGCTATCTCCCGCCTCCCCTGCGACAAGTTTCACCCCTCCCTCTGCCTATACGGGGTCCAGAGGGAGGGGTTTCTTTGCGTCCCTGATGAGGCTGTGGATGAACTCCGGCGCTCGGGCGGAGGAGCCGGATCCGGACTGGCTGGAGCCTCTGCGGGCCATGGCGATCTCCACAAAGAAGCGCCGCTGATTTTGTGCATCTCTCCGATTTTTCTCTCCCGGTGAAACCCTTCGCCCCGAAAGCGCGTTTTCTAGAGTGAAAGGGTTTTTGAGAGGAGGCGAAGGAGCGATGCGTGAAAAGCGTCTGATCGTCACCGGGATCGTGCTGGTGCTGCTGGCGCTGTTCGTCTGCGGACTGGGCCTGGCCCGTCAGGCCGGGGACGACGGCAGCATCCCGGCCACCATCGTATACACCGACTGATCCGCCGCGCCGTTTCTTCTCATTTCCCGGCGCGTTGTGACAAAAAACGCACCTCCCTCTGCGTATACTGAGCGCAGAAGGAGGTGCATTTTTGATGAAACGCTGTTTTTTGGTCCTGGGGGTGCTGCTGATGTGGCTTTTCGGCGGCACCGGCGCCCGGGCGGAGGAGCCGGAGCCGGACTGGCTGGAGCTGCTGCTGGAGGCGGCGGTGACCGGAGACCGGGAGGCGGGTCTGGCCGCAGCGGAGGGCTGGAACGCGGACGAGAGCCGGCCCCGGCTGGATTACGACCAGCTCTTCCTGCTCGCCAAGCTCATCACCTGGGAGGCGGGCAGCGCCTGGCTCACGGAGGAGCTGCGCCTGGGGGTGGGCGAGGTAGTCCTGAACCGGGTGGCCTCGCCGGAATTTCCCGACACCCTGGAGGAGGTGATCTACCAGGAGGGCCAGTACGAAGGCACGGATACTTACGACTTTCGCTGCGCCCTGCTGCCCAGCCGTCCCTGCGCGGAGGCTGCGCTGCGCCTGCTGCTGGGGGAGCGGCGGCTGGAGCCCCAGGTGGTGTTTGCCGGTCACGCCGTCCAGGGCCGGGTCCACTCCATCTTCCGGGATCTGCACTACGGCAGCATCTATTTCTGCGAGAGCCGCTACCCGGAGCTCTACGCACCGCCGGAGCCCGCCCGGATCTCCGAGCAGATCGAGGCTCTGCTATTACGCCAAAAATGACGTTCCCTTTCGGGAACGTCATTTTTGGATTTCTTCGGTTTTACTCCTCCGGAGCCGGGGGAGGCGGATAGCCGTTGATGCGGCGGATATACTCGTCGATCCAGTAGGCGGCGTTCTTGCCGGCGCCCATGGCCATGATGACCGTGGCGGAGCCGGTGACCGCGTCGCCGCCGGCGAAGACGGCCACCTTCTCGGTGTGGGCCATCTCGTCCGCGTCGATGCCGCCCTTACGGGTGGTGGTCAGACCCGGGGTGGTGGAGCGGATCAGCGGGTTGGGGCTGGTGCCGATGGCGATGATGACGGTGTCCACGTCCAGGACCCACTTGGAGCCCTCCACCGGTCTGGGAGAGCGGCGGCCCTTCTCGTCGGGCTCGCCCAGCTCCTGGCGGACGCATTCCAGGCCGATGACGTGGCCGTTCTCGTCGCCCAGGATGGCGCTGGGGTTATTCAGCAGATTGAACTCGATGCCCTCGGCCTCGGCGTGCTCGACCTCCTCCTGGCGGGCGGGCAGCTCGTTGCGGCTGCGGCGGTAGACGATGTGCACCTCGCTGGCGCCCAGACGCTTGGCCACCCGGGCCGCGTCCATGGCCACGTTGCCGGCGCCGACCACGGCCACCTTGTGGAAGCGCTTGATGGGGGTGTCGTAGTCGTCCCGGTAGGCCTTCATCAGGTTGGTGCGGGTCAGCAGCTCGTTGGCGGAGTAGACGCCCATCAGGTTCTCGCCGGGGATATGCAGGAACTGGGGCAGGCCGGCGCCGGAGCCGATGAACACGGCCTCGTAGCCCTCCTCAAAGAGCTCGTCGATGGTGATGGACTTGCCGACGATGACGTTGTTGACGATCTTGACGCCGATGGCCTCCAGGGTCTTGATCTCCTCGGCCACGATCTCCTTGGGCAGACGGAACTGGGGGATGCCGTAGACCAGCACGCCGCCGGACTTGTGGAAGGCCTCGAAGACGGTCACGTCGTAGCCCATCTTGCGCAGGTCGCCGGCGCAGGTCAGGCCGGCCGGGCCGGAGCCGATGACGGCTACCTTGTGGCCGTTGGATTCGGGCACGATGGGGGCGGGCTTGTCCTTCTTGGCCATGTGGTAGTCGGCCACAAAGCGCTCCAGACGGCCGATGGCCACGCTCTCGCCCTTGACGCCGCGGACGCAGCGGTTCTCGCACTGCCGCTCCTGGGGGCAGACGCGGCCGCAGACGGCGGGCAGGGCGTTGGTGGAGGTGATGATCTCATAGGCGGCGTCAAAGTCGCCCTGGGCCACCTTGGCAATGAACTCGGGAATGCGCACGGAGACGGGGCAGCCGGCGCGGCACATGGGGTTCTTGCAGTTGAGGCAGCGCTTGGCCTCGGCGATGGCGACCTCCGGGCTGTAGCCCAGCGCCACCTCGTCAAAGTTCGTGGAACGGACCTCGGGATCCTGCTCCGGCATGGGGTGCTTGAGCAGCTTTTCCTTGACGATGACGTTGGTCAGGATCCGCTTCAGATCGGGCAGGCGCTGCATCAGCTTCGACACGTCGATGTTGCCGTTTTCGTCGATGCCGATCATTTCCTCCACGAGTCTGGCTTCGTCCTTGGCGACGGAGGCCTCCGCGACGGCGGCCTTTTTCACCTCTTTTTTCTCCTCGTTGGTGACCGCTTCGGTCTTCACGTTCTTTTCATCCATTTCTCTTCCCTCCCGTCATGCGGCAGATGTGTTTGGCAGCCTCGTCCTGCTCGTCCTTATAGAAGGCGGCGCGCTTGATGAGCGAATCGAAATCCACCAGGTGCGCGTCGAAGTCCGGCCCGTCCACGCAGGCGAACTTGGTCTCGCCGCCCACGATCACGCGGCAGCAGCCGCACATGCCGGTGCCGTCCACCATGATGGGGTCCAGAGAGATAATGGTGCTGATGCCGTAGGGGCGGGTCACGTCGGCCAGGAACTTCATCATGATATCCGGCCCGATGGCGATGACCCGGTCGAACTGGGGACGGCCCCAGGCGATGTTGGCCTCGATCTCCTGCTTGAGGAAGGCGGTGGTGAAGCCCTTGCGGCCGTAGGTCCCGTCGTCAGTGCACATGATCAGCTTGTCGGAAACGGCCTTCAGCTCGTCCTTCAGGATCACGATGTCCGCGCTGCGGAAGCCGGCAATGAAGGTGACCTCGATGCCCAGCTCATGCATTTCCTTGGCGATGGGGTAAGCGATGGCGCAGCCCACGCCGCCGCCCACCACGCAGACCTTCTTCAGGCCTTCCATCTCGGTGGCCTTGCCCAGAGGGCCGGCGATGTCGGAAATAAAGTCTCCCTGCTCCACGGTGTGCAGCATTCTGGTGGTGCGGCCGGCGGCCTGCACCATCACGGTAACGGTGCCTTTCTGCCGGTCGTAGCCGGCGACGGACACGGGCACGCGCTCGCCCTGCTCGTCCAGGCGGAAGATCACGAACTGACCGGCCAGGGCGTGACGCGCGATGAAGGGCGCCTCGATCTCAAAGAGGCAGATCGTCTTCGCGTCGTTCAGAAAACGCTTGGTTACTACTTTGTACATCTCACACCTCTATGCACTAAAGATTCTTCGGTCTTCGGGCGCAAGCCGCCCTTCGACAAGTATCATTTTACTCTATTGTCGAAATAATGTCAAACCGAATCCGGCATTTTTTCCGTTTTTCCAAGGCCGCGCCTCCCGGCGAAAGCCGGGGCGGGCTCTCATTCCTCGGCAAAATCCGTGTCCATCGCCACCTGCAGCTCATAGTCCGGGAAGGCCTTCTGCACGTCCGCCAGGACCTCCCGGTACACTGCTCTGCGGTCCTTGGCGTCGAAGCTGACCACGATATCGAAGCGGATCTTCTTCTGCTCCTTCGTCAGGTAAAAGCCGTGCATCTGCCGCACATACTGGTGGGCAAAGACGATCTCCTCCACCTGCCGCTTGGTTTGGATGACCTCCTCGTCCCTGGTGTTCACCGAGTACACGCCGATGGCCGTGAGGACCACGTGATGCTCGCCGTACACCTTCATCTGGATCTCCCGAAGCATCTGATCCAGCTGATCGGCCGAGTAGGTGTCCGGGACCTCGATGTGGATGGAGCCGTTCCAGGTGTCGGGCCCGTAATTGTTCAGAACCAGATCGTAGGCGCCCTGCACCCCCGGAAAGCCCATGACGGTTTTGCGGATCTCTCTGGCCAGCTCCTTGTCGTTGCTCTCCCCCAGGATCTGGGAGATGGTGTCGCGCAGCATCTCAATGCCGGACTTGATGATCACCAGGGAGATGACCGCGCCCAGCCAGGCCTCCAGCGAGAGGCCGAAGAGCAGGAAGATCCCCGCCGCCGCCAGGGTGGAGGCGGAGATGACCGAATCCAGGGTGGCGTCCTCCCCGGAGTTGACAAGGGAATCCGAATGCACCCGGAGCCCCACGCGCTTGACATAGCGGCCCAGCAGGATCTTCACCACCACGGCGACGGCCACGATCACCAGGGAGACGGTGTTGTAGTCCGGCGTTTCCGGGTGGATGATCTGCTTGACGGACTCCACAAAAGAGGTCAGGCCGGCGTACAGCACGATGACGGAGATGATCATGGCGCTGAGATACTCGATCCTCCCGTAGCCGAAGGGGTGCTTTTTGTCCGGCTCTTTTCCGGCAAGCTTGGTCCCCACGATGGTGATGAGGGAGCTTCCCGCGTCGGAAATGTTGTTGACCGCGTCCAGCACGATGGCGATGGAGTTGGTCATCAGGCCGATCACCGCCTTAAAGCCGGCCAGGAACACATTGGCGATGATCCCGATCACGCTGGTTTTGACAATGGTTTTTTCGCGGGCGGCGTTCTGCGCTCCCGCCGTCTCTTCTATCCGGATGGCAGCCATAGGATCCTCCTGTGCATATGAAGTATGACATTTTCCATATCATTCCGGCTACAATATAGCACAGTTCCCCGCCGATCACAAGCCAAAGCTGCGCCGGCAGCCGCGGGGAGAAGAGAAGAGGCCCCATAAAAACGGAGCCGGTTTCCCGGCTCCGGCAAAAATCATTCTGTTGCCATGGCAGAAAGGTTTACAGCAAACCCTTAACTGCGTCTCCGTGGTGTACTTCGTCATTCATTACGGCCTTAACCTCCGGAAAGTCAGAAAGGAGATGCTTGTACTTATCAGCCGCATCATACTCCGCCTTTGCAATAACAGGATACACTTTTTTCTTTCCAAGAACGCTGTACATGAGCGGAACAACAAGGCCCTTGGTAATCTTCGGCTTCAGCTCCTTGTTCGTATACTTTCTAAATACTTCCGCATGCCTCGCCTCATCGCCCGCCAGTCTGGTAAAGGCAATTTTATCTGCTTCATCCTTGACCCTCTTTGCGAGCTTTTCATACAGATAGACCGCGTCCAGCTCGCCCTGCTGTGCAGTCAGGCATTCTTCCATCTGCTTCTTCGTCAATGTTTTGGACATGAATATCGGCCCCTCTCAGCGTGTGGTGCCATAATTGTATCATGCGCAACCATATTGAGCAATACATATCAGGGCCGCTCCTTGCAAAAAAGGATCGCCCAGTGTTTGCTCCGGACGATGTTCGCCGCCTTTGTGGCCTGCGGACAGCTTTCGAATCCTGCCCCTCATTTCGCCAAAGACAGAGCAGCCCGGCCTTTGGCCGGGCTGCTCAAGCTGTCGACAAAGTCTGTAACGAGAGGGCAGACACTGTCATTCTGAGGAACGAAGTGACGAAGAATCTCATTTTCTGACCAAAGATCAAACATTTTGAGATCCTTCGCTTCGCTCAGGATGACAGAAACGGGGTTTGTCTACGGCCTGAGCAGCCCGGCCACTGCACGGGCTGCTCTGTCTTTGGAAAAGGTATCGCGTTTTGATAGAAAAACGCTTAGGGGGGTGCACGGCCTGATCAGGGGTGTGCATTTCACTTTAGGGGGATGCAAATGGTCAAGGGGGGGTCACGTTTCTTTTGCTGTTTCCTCCAAGGCGCGGTAGTCGATCTTTCCACGCGGTGTCCGGGGCAGATCATCGCGATACTCGATTTCGTCCGGCACCATATAGCCGGGGAGGTTCTCACGGCAGATTTGCAGAATTTCTTCCGTGATACTATTCTTGTCTGTCCCTTTATCTTTCACAACAACGAATGCTTTCGGATAGTTGATGCGCATCTGATCTGGGACCCCGACCACGCAGCACAGTTCCACTGCTGGATGCGAATAGATATCCTTTTCGATCCGGTCTGGGAACAGCTTCGTCACCTGCCCATCCCGTCCTTTTGTCAGGATGATGCGTTTGATTCTTCCAGTCACAAAAACCTGTCCATTCTCGTTCATATATCCGAGATCACCGGTATGCAGCCATTTTAACCCATCCTGATGAAGCTTAATAAGATCTTCTGTAGCTTTAGGATTGTGATAATACCCAAGCATGAGAGTCTCTCCAGCAAAGCAAATCTCTCCGCTTTCCCCGTATGACAATTCCTGATTCGTATCCGAATCAATGATCTTGCAATTGATCTTGACCAAGGGTATTCCGATACAACCGACAGCATTGCTACCTTCATAGGTGAATGTAGCGCAACTAATCAGTTCGGTCATGCCATATCCTTTAGCAAGTCTCGTCTTTGAGCCTCTTTCTGCTAAAAGGGTATTGATCAGCGTTTCGCTCTCTTTACTCATCCCATCCCCGCCGACGCTGAGATTGATTAGGAAAGAAAGATCGAGCGTTTTGATTTCAGGTGCTTTCAGCATCGCTTCAACATAAGGAGGGATAGAGTTAATGTGATTGGGCCTACATTTCTTTAGATAATAGCCGATCTTGGCTGGCTTATAATCAGGAATGAGATAAAGCGTTACCCCACAGGAGAGTGGTTCCAACATGCTGTTCACAAGACTGTAGTTGATAAATGGAGGCAATTGCACAAGAAACCTTTGCTGCCGTTCGTGCTGTGTCGATTTCAAAAGAGACCAAATGATGGCATTTACGCTCTTATCAGAGCACATTACGCCCTTGGGTTCACCAGTAGTCCCGCCAGTGTGGGAAATGATTGCCATTTCGTGACAATCTTTCTTTACGGCCTTGACGGGAGTATTTTTACCTTCCCGAAAAAAGGTTTTCCAACTCTGGAAAACATTTCCGTCAAGAAAAGGCGCTTTGACTTTTAGCTTATAAGCAACTCTAAGCGCAACAGGCAGAGAATCCGAAGGGGAAGCCACGATCACCTTTTCAACGGAACTATTTCCAATATCATCCGCAATGGCGGCGTAGGCTCCATCGAAGATTACGGCAATCCGGCTCTGCACTTCGTTGAAGTAAAACAATGTTTCCTCTCTGCCCGCCAGCGGGTGGACCATATTGGAGACGGCCCCGATTTTGTTAAGGGCATAGATGCAGTAGAGCGCTTCCGGAATGCTCGGCAACGCCACCGTAACAATCTCTTTTTCCTTTACGCCGATCTTCAGAAAAGCCGCCGCTGTCTTATCGATATTCTCGAATAATTCCTTATAGCTGATTTTCCGCCCGAGATAATTGATTGCGATATCCGACGGATAGTCCTTGTTGTTCTCGTATAGATATTCGTAAATGGTACACTCTGAAAGCGGCGCATCGATGGCTTCTTTGCTGTAGTATTTCAGCCACGGCTTGTCTATTGACGGATAACCTGTCAGTTCTTTTTCTTGCGACACGGCTCTTATCCTCCAGCCATAAAAATGATGCAATTATTATAGTCTTTATAGCGACTATAGTCAAGATAACAACTGCATACTACTATCTGTGCAGGTGATTATCGTGATTTCTTACGCGCCGTTTTGGAAGACGCTCAGAGGCTCTTCGGAATCGACATATACATTGATAAACAAACATCATCTATCGAGTTCGACCATTGACAAGCTCAGGAAGAACAAACCGTTGAACACAACAACGATCAACGATTTGTGCAGGATCCTTGATTGTCCGGTTGAGCGAATCATGATGTATGTTCCGTCTGATACAGACCAAACACTATGAAAATGTCAAAATTGAACGATTTACCCTCTATGAGAACGATACCCCTCAAATTGAACGATACCCCTCTGTGAGAACGATTTGTCCGGGAGAGGTAGAACAACAAGTTTACATAACAACAAAAAGCCGCTACGGAAAAAGCTCCGTGGCGGCGTCGATTTTTGATATTCAAGCGAAAATGTTCTGAAATAGATGGTTTTCGACCATTTCAGAACATTTTCAAGGCAAAAGAAAAGAACGGCAATTCTATCATAATTACCGTTCTTTTATGGCGGAGGGTGCAGGATTCGCTTGCATTTCTTTTCCCTTGCGGGGGACGGGAAAAGAAATCATAGTATTCGCCAGTGTTTGCACTGGCTCATGCACATGCCCTATGGCATGTGCGGACATGATTCGAATCCTGCCCCTCATTTTGCCAACAGGAAAACCCCGGCCCTTGCAGGCCGGGGTTTTCCTGTTGGCGGAGGGTGCAGGATTCGAACCCGCGTGGACTTTCGCCCTAACGGTTTTCAAGACCGCCCCGTTATGACCGCTTCGGTAACCCTCCGTGTCTTTTCAGCCGATTGGTTTTTGAAAAAAGTGCCGTGGAAAAAGGAGAGAACTTTAGGAGAGAAGTCTCCCGAAATCTCTTTTCTATGATACCCGGAAGCCCTTAAAAATACAAGGTTTTTCGGAGGGCGGCTTCCAAAATGGCGTTTCGGTTTTCAAGACCGCCCCGTTATGACCGCTTCGGTAACCCTCCATGTATGTGAACTCCCTCGTGGGAGATCAGCATTGATATGAACTTGTCTTGCCGGGGGACCGCCCGTACTGCCCTGTTGCGGTGCCCGAAATCCTTTGCTGCTGTTCGCTCGCAGGATTTCGACCGCTGCCACTCCTTTTTGCTCGCTTCTTCCGCCACCGGCGGCGCTCGCAAACGTCCCCGCTTCGGGTTCTCTCCGTGTGCAGAGGGCATTATACACGATGCCGCGGGGAATTGCAAGAAGGCCGCGGGTTTTTCTGCGCCGGCTTCCTCCCCGCGGCTCTCCCTCCGCTTGTTTCCGTTGACAGCCCCCGCCGCCGGGGGTATAGTACCGGTAAGAACACTCCCCCGGCATGGAGGTGTCTGCATGGACAAATACGAACTCAAACGCTATATGGAGGCCGAGCCCGGGGCCAAGCTCCGGGATCTGGTGATGAAGCTGCTCTATAACGAGATCGTCACACTGCGCATCCTGCCCGGCACCAAGCTGAACGTGAACCAGCTGGCCGCCGCCCTGGGCGTCAGCCGCACCCCCGTGGCGGAGGCTGTGGCCAGCCTGGCGGAGATCGGCTTCGTGGTCAGCCGCCCGGGGCAGAGCGGCAGCTTCGTGCTGGATCTGAACATGGTGGACATGATCAACCTCTACCACGTGCGCAACGCCATCGAGAGCGAGGCCGCCTATCTCTGCGCCTCCGCCGCCAGCGATACCACCGTGCGGGAGCTGACGCTCCTGGCCGAGGCCTTCAAAAGCAGCGTGGAGGGCCGGGACATCCGCGGCATGCGGGAGACGGATCTGCCCTTCCACCAGCTCCTGATCCGCTCCTGCGGCAACCCCTATCTGATCCAGAGCTACGAGAACATCCTGCCCAAACTGACCATGTACCAGGCCTCCATGATCGAATTCGTGGGCCAGCAGGGCAACAAGGCCAACCCCTGGCTCTCCAGCGTGAAGTACAACCACGTCTCGGTGGTCTCCGCCATCCGCATGCGCATGCCGGACCTGGCCCGCCAGTCCATGACCGAGCACATCCGCACCAGCCTGAACTACACCAGCCTCTCCGGCGAGGGGGCCGACCCCTTCCGCCATCTGCGGAGGAATGAGCGATAGGCCCGGCAAACGCGGCCTCTGCGCAAACGAACAGCCGCCCCTCCTGGGGCGGCTGTTTGAGACTGTGGACAAGCTCAATTTCTGTCATCCTGAGCGAAGCGAAGGATCTCAACATGTTCGTTCTTTGGCCAGAAAATGAGATTCTTCGTCACTTCGTTCCTCAGAATGACAATGCTTTGTTTCTCATTGCCTGTTTTATCTGCACATTGAAACAGCCGCCCCGGAAGCATCCGGGGCGGCTGTTTCATTCTGATGGAAAGCCTCACTCGCGGATCCAGCCGCGGGCCACGCACTCGGCCTTGATGCGGGCAAACTCCTCGTCGCTGACCAGGCCCTGCTGGTGCATCTGGGCCATGCGGCGCAGGGCCGCGATGGTCTCGGCGTCCGGCGGGGTCACGTTCCGGCCCGGCGCGCCGGGGCGGCTGGGGCCGTTGACGCCGGTGCGCAGAGGCGCCTTCCGCCCCGCAGCGGGACGGGGAGCGGGCATGGGCGCAGTACGGCGGGCAGCGGGCTGCCGGGGCGCGGCGGCGCGGGCAGGCGCGGGGGCGGGTTCCCCTCTCCCGGCCAGGAAGACCAGCGCGGCGATCGCCAGGCAGTTGAGGATGAAGAGCCAGCCGAAGAGGCCCAGGTGAGGCGTGACGCCCAGGTTGTAGGTGTCAAAAAACTTCTTGATCACCAGGACGCAGATGAGATAGAGCAGCAGCGTCAGCCCGGCGACGACGATGGTCGCGAGGGGCCTGGGCTGTCTGCACAGCAGGACGGGCACGGCGATGCTGGCCACCAGAGCCAGGCAGAACAGCAGAAGCAGCACGCCCAGGAAGCCGGCCTCGCCCTCCTTCAGCACGGTGTAGATGGACGCGCCCTCGCTGGCGGTCATTTCGCCGTAGCTGATGCTGATGAAGATGCTTTTTACAAAGAGATACACGATCTGCAGCAGGCCCAGCAGTGCCGCGATCAGGATGAAGAGCTTGCTCTTGTCCAGCGCCATCGGCCCGGCGGCTCTCGCTGCCGGAGCTCTGCCCCGCGCGGGCGCGCTCTGCCGTCCGCCGCCCTGGACCCGGGCGCGGATCTCCTCCCGGCTGGGCCGCTCAGGCGTCACCGGGGCGCCGCACTTGCCGCAAAAGGCCTCGTCGGCCGCAAGCTTGGCTCCACAATTCTTACAGGTCATCTCTCTCCCATCCTTTCCCGCTCATTTCTCTCCGGACCCTGTTTTTTGGAAACAATCCCGAAAAAATCGGTTACAAAACGATTATAGCGCAAGGATGTCCGCTTGAAAAGCCCCTTTTGTAACTTTTTTCCGCGCAATTTTCGGCCTCAGCTCCCCTGCAGGAGCTCCACCGCCTCCCAATAGCTCAGCCCCTCTCCGGGGAAGGCGGCCAGGCGGCTGTCCACCCGGCTCTCCAGCACCGACTGCAGATCGAAGATCAGCGCCCGGGACACCCGGCTGTAGAACGACGCCATCAGCTCCCGGTACTCCGTCTCGGCATAGGCTCTGCCGTCGAAGAAATACTCCGGGGCGGCGCCGCTCTGGAAGCTCTGCTCCCGGGCGAGGGGCGTCTGGCGGAAGCCGCCCGCCCCGTCCGGGTCAAAGCGCAGCACCCGGTCCGACCAGGCGCCGCCGGAGGGGTCGGTGTACTCGGCATAGAGCGTGGGCTCGCCCTCCAGCTGGAACAGGCAGGCCAGGCGCCCCTGACCGGTCTCCGCCTCCCAGGTGTACTGGCCGCACTTCACGGCCTCCCCGTCCTCGTAGCGATAGATCCAGAGGAAGGCGCCGCCCGCCCCCTCCTGGCTGGTGACGTAGAGCAGCTCCGGCGTCCCGTCGCCGTCCAGGTCGCAGAGGACCACGCTGGGCACCCCCTCGCCGCCGCATTTCCGCTCGAAAAACAGGATGTCCTCCTCCCGGGAGCGGAGCTGCCGCAGATAGGCCTCCCGCAGCGCCGGATTCAGCTCGTCAAGGGGCGCCGGGGCGGGCTCCTCCAGGCGGTAGGACAGAAGCTGCCACTCCGTCTGCCCGTCCCTCTCAACGCGGCGCACCACCGCCTGGCCGGAGAGATGTGGGATGAGCTCCGGGCTCTGCGCGGCCTGCTCCCCTGTCAGCGCGTAGTAGGGCGAGGGGATCTCCCGGTCCAGCTCCTCATAGAGGTCGAAATCCAGGTAATAGAGGTCAAAGCCCAGCTCGTAACTCCCGTCCCCGCGGGGCGTGACGTCCCGCACCAGGCTCAGGCGGTTGTAGCAGTCCCCGTCCGAGGCCGGGAAATAGAAGGCTCCGCCGGCATAATGGGCGTCGCTCAGGTTCGTTTGCGTAAAGTTCTCCGCGTCCGCCTCGGTGAGGCTGAGGCCGAAGCGCCGCTCCAGCAGCGCGTTGACCGTGTCCAGGCGGACCGTGTAGAAGTCGCCCTCATAGCCGATGGCCGCGGGCTGCCCGAAGCGGACGGTCCAGAAGGCGTAGTCCACCAGCTGGTCCCGGATCCAGATCCAGTCGCCCGAGCCGGGGTTGTAGGAGAAGGTATCGAAACGGGGCCACTCCGCGAAGGTGGAGAGGAAGCGGTTCAGCGAAAAGCGTTCCTCGGCCGTGAGCGCCGGCTCTGTCGGCGCAGGCTCCGCGGGCGGGGTCTCGTTCTCCGCCGGGGCCGCGGCCCAGGGGGTTTCGGCCGCGATCTCCGCAGTCTCCGGCTCCGGCGCCCGGTTGGTGACCACTGTGTGCAGGGCATAGGCGCCGCCTCCCACCACCACCGCGGAGGCGGCGACGATGGCGGTGATCTTCAGCGCCAGGGCTTTCCCCGCGGCTTTGACCCCGGCGCCCGCCGCCTTGACGGCGGCCCGGGAGGCCCCGCCGCCCAGGGCCTT
>JAFRQP010000018.1 GCA_017428565.1 Oscillospiraceae bacterium | reverse complement strand
GTGAGCGGCCACACCCGGGGCCGGCGCTTTTCTTCGCATTGTCAAACGGCGTGGGTGCGCAGGTACTCCAGGATCCGCTGGAGGCCGGCAGTGTTCAGCGACTTTCCGTTGGCGGCGGCGTAATCCACGTCCAGCCAGCCGGCCCGGTCGTTCACCGCGGAGGCGGTGTCGCAGAAATAGACGCCGGTACGCATGCAGACCGTGCGGATCCAGCCGTTCACCGTCTTGATGGTGTTGGCGTTCACCCCGTCCACCCCGGAGTAGGAGGTGGCCACGGAGCTCACCGAGCAGACGAGGATCACCGTATTGGGGCTGGCCTGCTGGATGCCCTTGATGAGGCTGACGTAGCCCTCCACAAAGCTGCTTTCATCCACGTTGTCCAGACCGTCCGTGCCCAGGATGATGACGAGCCTTGCCGGCTGGGCCTTGGCCGCCGCCTCGATGGGGCTGATCTCCGTCCCCTCCGCCTGGTAGCGGATGCGGAAGTCGGCCAGGTTCCCCGCCGGGATGTTGCCCGCCGTGCTGCCCCAGACCTGGGTGGTGGCCGTGCCGCCTGTCAGCAGGGCGTAGTCCCGCAGACCGATGGCGCTGCTGTCCACCAGGAAGGTCAGCCCGTCGATATAGCCCTGGCCGGCGTCCGTGCTCTCCGGCACGGTGCGCAGCTCGCCCAGGGTCTCCGGCTCCTCCGTCTGGGAGGGCTGCTCCGCCGGCCGGCTGTCCAACTCGTTGAGCTGCACGCCGCCCCGCTCCAGCTCGGCGGGGCCGGGCAGCACCGCGGCCACGATCAGCGCCACGAACAGCACCAGCAGGCACAGCAGGATCGCCAGCGCCCAGCCCAAATTTTTCATGGCAGACAAGTTGCGTTTCATGAAATCACCCAATTACGTGAAGAGTGAAGAGTGAAGAGTGAAAAGTGATTGTGTCGCCTTCGGCGACGAATTCAAATCGTGCCGCATCGCGGCACACCACAACTTTTCACTTTTCACTTTTCGTTTTTCATTTTAGTCAACACGGCGACCCGGAAAGAGCCGCCGTGTGGAAAAATACCGGATTATTCGGCCTCGGCCAGAGCCTTGGCTTCCTCAATGACCTTCTGCTGCACGTTGCCGGGAGCTTCCTCGTAGCGGACGAACTTGCAGGTGAAGGAGCCGCGTCCCTGGGTCATGGAGCGCAGGTCGATGGTGTAGGAGCTCATCTCCGCCATGGGGACCTCGGCCTCCACGATCTGCATGCCGTCCTCGGCGGTCATGCCCAGCACGGTGCCGCGGCGCTTGGAGCTGATGTCCGACATGATGTCGCCCAGGTTCTCATCGGGGATGGTGACCTTCAGCAGGCCGATGGGCTCCAGAATGGTGGGCTTGGCCTTGGGGATGCCGTCCTGGTAGGCCAGACGGGCAGCGGTCTGGAAGGCCATATCGTTGGAGTCCACGGGGTGGTAGGAGCCGTCGTACAGGGTGGCCTTCAGGCCGACCAGCGGGTAGCCCGCCAGGACGCCCTTCTGCACCGCGTTGCGCAGGCCCTTCTCAACAGAGGGGAAGAAGTTCTTGGGAACGGAGCCGCCGAAGACCTCCTCGGCGAAGATCATCTCGTCAGACTCCTCCTGGGGCTCGAAGCGGACCCAGACGTCACCGAACTGGCCGGAACCGCCGGACTGCTTCTTGTGACGGCCGTGGGCCTCGACCTTGCCCTTGATCTTCTCGCGGTAAGCCACGCGGGCAGGCTTCAGCTCGGTGTCCACACCGAAGCGGGTTCTCAGCTTGGCGCAGAGCACGTCCACCTGAATGTCGCCCTGGCCGGAGATGACCATCTGGTGGGTCTCGGCGTTGTTGACCAGCGTGAAGGAAATATCCTCCTCGTTCAGACGGGCGAGGCCGGTAGCGACCTTGTCGTCCTGGCCCTTGGTCTTGGGGGAGATGGCCATGGAGTAGCAGGGCTCGGGCATCTCGACGGCGGGCAGCTCCTCGTCCAGCTTGGGATCGCAGACAGTGTCGCCGGTCTTCCAATCCATCTTGCCCACGGCCACGATGTCGCCGCAGCAGCAGTCCTTGACCTCGGCCATGGCCTTGCCGGTGGCGGTGTAGAGGCGGCCCAGCTTATCGGTGCTGGAGGCGCGCAGGTTGCGCAGGGACATGTCGGAGCTGATGCTGCCCTTCATGACCTTGACAAAGCTGTACTTGCCGAACTGGTCGGACACGGTCTTGAACACGAAGCCCTGGACGGGGGCGGCGGGGTCGATGCCCTCCACCTCGGAGGGATCGGGCACGTAGTCGGCGATGCCCTGCAGCAGGGCCTCGGTGCCGATATTCTGCATGGCGGCGCTGGCAAACACGGGAACCACGTCACGGGTGGCGACGCCGGCCTTGATACCGGCGATCATGTCCTCCTCGCTCAGCTCCATCTCCTCGAAGAACTTCTCCATCAGTTCCTCGGTGGCGCCGGCAGCGGTCTCCATCAGCTCCATGCGCAGATCCTCCACGCGGGAGGCGTCGGCGCCGGGAACGGCGGTCTTGGTGGTCTTGCCGTTCTTGGTGACGTAGGCCACGTTCTTCACCAGGTCGATGACGCCGGTGCCGTCGGAGCTGGGGACGGTGACAGGGGCGACGATGCTGCCGTACTTCTCACGCAGCTTCTCCACCACGGCGAAGAAATCGCCATGCTCCTCATCGGTCTTGGAGACGACGAAGAGGGTGGGGAGGTCGGCGCTCTTCAGGGCCTTCCACATACGCTCGGCGCCGACGGAGATGCCGTCCTTGGCGGTGACCAGGATGGCGCCGGCTTCCACCGCGCGCAGGGCGCAAAGCGTCTCGCCCACGAAGTCGAAGTAGCCCGGGCAGTCCAGCACGTTGATCTTCTTGCCGCCAAAGCTGACGGGGGCCAGAGATGCGGCGATGGTGATCTGCCGCTTGATCTCCTCGGCGTCGTAGTCGCAGGCGGTGTTGCCGTCGGTGACCTTGCCCTGACGGTCTCTCGCGCCGGTCACAAAGAGCATGCTCTCGGCCAGACTGGTCTTGCCGCTGTTGCCGTGGCCCAGGAGGGCGATGTTGCGAATGTTTTTGGTTTCCATGTGTTGCTTCCTCTCTGAAAAAGTATATATATGACTTGTTGTTTTGCTACAGAAACAGTCCAAATTATTATACACTAAAAACCTCCCGGATGGCAAGCACTTTTTTTGCAAATGCCTGTCCTCCGGGAGGGAGTTTTGCGTTTTGAGAAAAGGGGATTGCCGCAAAGCCTCAAATGGGCAGATAAGACAGCATACCGAAGATCATCGCGCTGCCCAGGAGGCTCGTGCCGGCCGCGAAGGAGGCGGTCTTGCTCTTGGTGCGCTCGTTCACCAGCACCATCATGCCGATCATCTCCACCAGGAAGGCCAGCATCAGCCCCAAAAACAGCAGCGGATAGGCGTTGCCCATGTCCACATTGATCCAGCCGGCGATGATCCAGTTCAGGACCCCCTGCACCACCAGCTCCACGCCCAGGAAGCTCAGCCAGCTGCGGGGCAGACGGTAGTCCATCCAGAAGAAGATCAGCGCCTTCACCCCCAGCAGGAGCAGCATCCGCACCAGGAAGTTCAGCGGCCCCCGCCAGAAGGGCAGGCCGCCGCGCAGCGCGTCGCGCCGGGCGTAGAAGGTCAGGTAATCCTCCCGGGCGCCGGGGCTCAGGATCTCCTTGTCGATGGGGATGCGCCGCTCCTGCCCGCCGCTGTGGACCAGCAGCACCGCGCCGTCAAAGTCCTTGTCGCTGCCGAACCAGGCCTTCATCCGGTAGGCGCCCTCCCGGTAGAGGCGGAACTGGGTCTCCCACAGGCGGTCGTCCCGCTCCATGGTAACAGGAAACCGCTCCCCGTCGTATTCCATCTCTACCTGCAGCTCCAGGTCCCGCGGCGCGCCGTAGACCACGATGGTCAGGGCCGGGGGATGGTAAACGGAGCCCAGGGCCTCCGCCCGGACGGGGAAGATCCCCAGAAACAGCAGCACCGCGTACAGGGCGATCAGAAAGCGTTTTGTTTTCACGTCAGTCCCCTCTCACACCGGCAGCCAGCTCAGCGCCGCGGCCAGGACGGCGATGCCGGACGGGTAGGCGATCCCCACGAAAAGTCCGGTGCGGTTCCTGTCCTGCTCCTGCACCAGCAGCGCCAGCAGCATGGTCTCCACAAACACGATCCCCAGCAGGCACATGAACATCACGCCCACGAAAACCGCGGAGTTCCAGTTGGTGTCGTTCACCCAGATCCAGCGGTTCAAAATCAGGTTCAGGGGGATCTGGGTCGCCAGGATCACCCCCAGCATGCACAGCCAGCTGCGGAGCTCCCGATAGCCCATCAGCAGGAAGATCAGGGCGTTCACCGCCAGGACCAGCAGCACCCGCATCCCCAGGATCAGCGGGGCGCGGCAGGCGGGCAGCCCCGGCGTCAGCGTCCAGCTCCTGCAGTCCAGGGTCATCACGTCCCGGCTGCCGCCCACCGTCAGGCAGTTTTTGGGGATGGGCACCCGGTGCTCCTCGCCGCCGGTCCTGCAGATCAGCACCGCCCCGGCGAAGTCCGTCTCATTCCCCTTGAAGCTGTTGGCGCGGAAAATGTCCTCCCGGTACACCCGGAAGGTCGTCTCCCAGGCGCGGCGGTTGTGCTTCGTTTCGGCGGGAAAGCGCTCCCCGTTCTTATCCACCTCGATCCGGATCTCCAGATCCTCGGGCGCGTGGTAGGCCACGATCGTGATGGTCGGGTAGCGGTAGGATTCGCCGCCGTAGCCCAGGGCAAAGGCCTGGGCCGGAAAGGCTGCGAGCAGCAGCAGAACCGCGCAGAGCGAGAGCAAAAAGCGTCGTGTCTTCATCTCTCAGTCTCCTTTTCGCCTGTGGGGCAGGAGATGATCCCACCAGGCCCTGCATCGCTTTTTGAGCTCCTCCATCCGTCTGAAGTGGGGATACAGCTGGAAAAACAGCTCGTCCCCGTACAGAAAGCGCTCCTGGATCATTTCCCTCCGCCGCGCCAGCTGCCTGCCCACCATGCTCAAAAACAGCCAATAGGCAGCAAAAAGGGGCAGCCAGAGCCAGCGAAGTCTTTTCAGATTGAGAACCAGCGCGGCAAGCGGCGCGATGCCCAGGACGAAGGCCGCGAGGACCAGGAGCAAACAGTGAAAAAGCGGGGTAAGGGTCAGCTTGAGGTCTCGGAATCGTTCTTTCATTTTCACCGCACGCTCCTTTCTTTCGCAGCCGGCGTTTCCTTTTTCGGCGGGATCCCGCTGAAATTTGTTTAGATTTATTATTTTACTAAAAATTTCCCGCAGAGTCAACCGTTTTCCGGGAGCGTTTTCTTCGGATGGCATAGAACGCCGCGGGAATACGGCGCGTACCCCCGGGGCGTTCTCTATTTGTCTCAAATTTCCCGCCGCGATTTGCGGAAGCTCCGGTCCTGCCGGCTCACACGGGCAGCCAGGTCAGCGCCATCAGAAAAACGACGACGCCGGCAAGATTGGCCGCGGTGGCGTAGCTCGCCGTGCGGTTTTTGCTGTTCTCGTCCACAAAGACCACCAGCAGGATGATCTCCGCCAGCAGCGCAAGCAGCATGCCCACAAAGAGCGCGGAATACAGGTTCATGTCGTCCACCACCAGCATGTTGTACAGGGACAGGTTCAGC
>JAFRQP010000017.1 GCA_017428565.1 Oscillospiraceae bacterium | reverse complement strand
AGCGAAAGCTTGCTTCTGCCGAAACGCCGGACCTGCCGGCAAGAAAGGGGCAACGGATGTGAAAACAAAAGCTGCGCGACGACCATTCAATAAGACCAGATTAAAAAATCAGATCCTGAATGTGATCAAGAATCCCTTCAACCTTGTTGTCATGATCAGCCTGGTAATCCTGTTCTGCCTGATCGTGATTCCTTTGCTGCAGATGATTGCCTCCACCTTTACGGTGGCGAAGGGTGAGCTGCGGCGTCTGCCGGGGGCCAAGGTAGGCGACTTCACGCTGTACTATTGGAAGTATCTGCTCACCGGGCAGATGGCCATGGCGACCCTTTGGGGGCCGCTGAAAAACTCACTGGTCTGCGGCTTCTTTACGGTATTGGTCAGCGTCCCTCTGGGAAGCGTTCTCGGCTGGCTCATCGCCAGAACGGACATCCCCGGCAAGAAGCTGCTGGGCATGCTGGTTGTCATCCCCTACATGATCCCGTCCTGGTGCAAGTCCCTGTCCTGGCTGGCGGTGTTCCGCAACAAGACCTCCGGCTCTCTAGGCTTTCTGGAAGGCCTGGGCATCCCGATCCCGGACTGGCTGGCCTACGGCCCGGTGGCCATCGTGCTTTGCATGTCGCTGCACTATTACGCCTTTTCTTACATCCATGTGCAGTCGGCCCTACGCTCCATCAACTCCGAGCTGGAGGAGATGGGCGAGATCTGCGGCGCGTCCAAGCCCCAGATCCTCAAATCCATCACCATCCCTCTGGTGCTGCCCAGTGTGCTGTCCGCCGTGGTCATGACCCTCTCCAAGTCCATCGGCACCTACGGCGTGGCGGCCAACCTCGGCAACCGCATCGGCTACTTCACGCTGGCCACCAAGATGAAGAACTTCATCAACGGCAGCCCCCAGAACGTGGGCTTCGCGATGAGCATCGTGCTGATCGCCCTGGCGGCCCTCATCATCTTTGCCAACCAGCGCATCATCGGCGTTCGCAAGAGCTACGCCACCATCGGCGGCAAGGGCGGGCGCAGTAACGAAATGCGCCTCGGCAAGGCCAAGGTTCCGCTGATGATTTTCCTGCTGCTGTTTCTGTTCTTCGCGATGGTTATGCCGATGTTCGTGCTGATCATGGAGACCTTCCAGATCAACACCGGCGCGGGCTACGGCCTGAGCAATCTGACCATGTACAACTGGATCGGCTCCAACGAGGAGCTGGCGCCCTACTACACCAGCTACAGAGGCATCTTCTACAACACCGAGTTCGGCAAGGCCGTCTGGAATACCGTGCGGCTGACGGTCATTGCATCGGTCATCACCGCCTTCTGCGGCCAGTTTCTGGGCTACATCACCACCCGCGGCCGCGGCAAGTGGTACGGCAACCTCACCGAACAGCTGGTATTCATCCCCTATCTGATGAGCGGCATCGCCTTCTCGTCCATGTATGTGGCGATGTTCTCCAAGCCCCATCTGGGCGGCCTGCTCCCCTCGCTCTACGGCACCTTCGCATTGATCGTGCTGACCAGCGTGGTCAAGCATTTCCCCTTTGCCAGCCGCTCCGGCACGGCCAACATGATGCAAATCGCCGTGGAGCTGGAGGAGGCGGCGGAGATCAACGGCGCGGGCTTCGGCAAGAAGCTGACCCGCATCGTCCTGCCCCTTGCCAAGAACGGCTTTATCTCAGGCTTCATGCTGACCTTTATCAGCATTGCCAAGGAGCTTGACCTGATTATCATCATGATGGACAAGCGTACCACCACGATGTCCTACCTGGCCTTCACCTATTCGCAGGACGGTATGAACCAGATGGCTGACGCCATCTCGGTGTGCGTGCTGATGTTTATCCTGGTCTGCTATATCATAGCAAATCGTTTCGGCGCCGATATTGGCAAATCGTGGTAAGGAGGAAGAATCATGAGCAGAATCGAACTGAAGCATATCGACAAGTTTTATGGGGACAACCACGTTTTGCGCGACATCAACCTGGTCGTTGAGGACGGCGACTTCATGACCCTGCTGGGCCCATCCGGCTGCGGCAAGACCACCACGCTGCGCGTCGTCTCCGGCCTTGAAAAGCCCCAGGGCGGCGTCATGACCATCGACGGTGTGGAGATGATCAACGCGGATCTGGCCTATTACGCAGAACCCAGCAAACGCGGGCTGAACCTGGTGTTCCAGTCCTACGCCCTCTGGCCCCACATGACTGTGCGGGAGAACATCGCCTTCGGCCTGAAGATCCAGAAGCTGCCGAAGGAGGAGATCGAGCGCCGCATCCAGGATGCCCTCCGGATGATGCGCATCGAGGAGTATGTGAACCGCTATCCAAACGAGCTGTCCGGCGGCCAGCAGCAGCGCGTGGCCATTGCCCGCGCCGTGGCCTCCAACCCCAAACTCCTGCTTCTGGACGAGCCCCTGTCCAACCTGGACGCCAGGCTTCGTGTGGATATGCGCTCGGAGCTGCAGCGCATCCACAAGGAGCTGGGTACCACGATCATCTACGTCACCCACGATCAGGTGGAAGCCCTCACCATGTCCACCAAGATCGCTCTCTTCAAAAAAGGCGAGCTGAGCCAGGTGGCGCCGCCGATGGAATTGTACATGAACCCCATCGACCTCGAGGCCGCCGATTTCATCGGAAATCCCCGCATCAACTTCCTGACCGGAAAGGCTAAGCGGGACGCGGAAGGCCTGCACGTTGCCTGTGAGCTGGATACCTACGTCTTCCCGACGGAGGATCTGACAGAAGAAACCATCCCCGAAGGCGAGTTTAACTGTGTGGTGGCCATCCGGCCCGAGCAGATCCAGATCTTTGAGGAAGCGGGGGAGGGCAGGATTCCGGTGCAGGTTTACGCCAACCAGCCCGCCGGCTCCGAAACGCTGGTTTCTCTCAAGGCCGGTGAAAGCGAGTTCCTCTCCAAGCAGATCGGCTTGGCCCACTACGATCTTGACCAGGAGGTCTTTGTGAGCATCGCCCCGGAAAAGATCAACGTTTACAACGCCGATACCACGCGCCTGATCAAACGCGCCCACTGAGCGTATCCAACGCGGCGAGTCCGCAAAAAAACATAGACCGCAAACCCACCGACACCCACAAGAATAGGATGAAAGGAGAAAAAAGAATGAAACTGAGCAAGATCTGCGCCCTGCTGCTGGCCCTGTGCATGCTCCTGGGCCTTGTCGCCTGCGGCGACACCCAGACTGAGACCCCCAAGCAGGACAGCACTCCCGCCACGACAGAGGACAATGCTCCCACGGAGCAGCAACCCGACACCCCTGCGCAGCCCGACACCCCCGCGGTAGAGGATTCCGCTTTCTACGGCCCCATCTATGACGACTGGAGCAAGATGAGCGACGAAGAGCTCTATGCCCTGGCCCTGGAAGAGGTCAAGGACGGCAGCCCCATCAATGTCTACGCCACCTCCTCCAAAATGCTCAAGGTGAAGGATCCCTTCGAGGAAGCTTTCCCCGGCTTGACCGTGGACATCATGGATCTGGACAACGACGAGGTGCTGCAGAAGTGCCGTCTCGAGGCCAATGCCGATAATGTCCAGGGCGACGTGCTCCAGGTGAAGGACGTCAACGGCGATGTGTTCTTCGGCGACTATGAGGACGGCATCATCACAGCCTTCTATCCCGAAGACATCTGCGCCCATATCGACGAAGACCTGCTTCGTTACGGCTATCCGCTCTACGCCTCCCAGTCCTTCTGGTACTACAACACCGAAGCCTTCCCCGATGGCCAGCCCATCGACAGCTGGTGGCAGATCGTTGAAAGGAACGAGGACGGCAGCCAGAAGTACCGCATCTTCACCAAGGAGATCGGCTCCGAGACTGCGTACCTTTCCATTTTCGCCAGCTTTATCGTGAACGCCGACCAGTTGGCCGCCGATTACGAGAAAGTCTACGGCGAGGAACTGGAGTACACCTACGATGCCAGCGGCTTCCCCAATGTTCCTGCGAACAACGCCGGCGTGGAGTATCTGTGGCGCTTCAGCCAGATGAAGATCACCTTCATCGGTGACGGCGACGAGCTGGTGGAGGCGGTCCACAATTCCACGGCTGACGATCCCGCCCTGGCCCTGGCCTCTGCCGGCAAGATCACCAACCGCGACGATTCCGGCTATAACATCGCCTGGGTCGTGCTGAGCCCCTATAACGGCCTCCAGAACCTGGAGTACATGTATGTTGTCAACAACTGCAAGCACCCCGCCGGCGCCCGTCTGTTCATCCGCTTTGTGACCGGCGGCGCTGACGGCGAGAGCGGCGGCTTCAAGCCCTTCGCCAAGGAAGGCAACTGGCCTGTCCGCGACGACATGAAGGACAAGAAGAACGAGATGACCCTCGAGGAGCTCAACGCGGCTGAACCGGATCTGGCCTCCATCTACAATGTGTTCCTGGACGCGCAGGATCTCTGGATCTACTGGCTGGATCAGAACCCCAACATTCGCTGAGAACAAAGCCGGCCGATGACGCTGGCTAAACCCGGCTGCGGAGCGATCCTCCCGCTCCGCAGCCCCCTTTAAACGCTATGAGCTATAACAAGGATCTGAACGGGCATATCGGAGACCTGGAGCGGGAAAACCGGCGCCGGGCACGACAGAAGAAGTGGGAGGAACGGAGCAAGCATTTCTGGCGGACCTTCCTGTTCACCGAGAACGGAAAGCCCAAGAGCGGTTTTCTGATCTACACCTTCTGCCTGAGCGCGGTTTTCATCGCCTTGCACCTGATTGCCTTTACCTATATTGTGGACTGGCTCGCCCTGCTGACGGAGAGCTGGCCACTTGTCTTGGGGAACCTTACCGGTTCCCTGTGCGTCAGCGCGGCCGTTCTGCTGGTCGGCTTCGTACTGCATCGCCTTCTGAAGGATAAGCGTCTGATGCTGGGCACTTATCTCTGGCTGCTGCTGTACACGGTGGCGGCCATGATCACTATGGTTCTGCTCCTGCAGGACGCGGAGTCCATGAAGCTATTTCTGCGCTTTGCCCTGTGGTTCGTTCTGATCCCTGTGGGTCTGGGCCTGGCGCTGTTCTATCTGCTGTATCGCCGGGATTACCGGCCTGAGACTCCCGCGCAGACGGACGAACCTGCGTGGAAAAAATACGTCCGCCGCTCCTGAGAAGCGGGGGACTGTAGGGGAGGAAAGAATATGATCACTTCGGTGATGTTTGATATGGGCGGGACGCTGGAGGACATCTATGTGGATGAAAGCTCGGAGTGGGCCGCTATCGAAAAGCTGAACCGGATGCTGTGTGAGGGCGGGCTGGATCCTCAGGTCGATCTGACGGAGCTCAAGCGCCGCGTGGACGAGGGCTGGAAGCGCTACGGCGCTTTCCGGGACAGCTGTGACGTGGAGCTCAAGCCCATCCCCATCTGGCGCGACTATGCCTTGGCCGATTTCGGCTTCCCGCGGGATGTGCTGGAGCCTCTCTGCGAGCCGATCGCCTATATGTGGGAGCTGACCCACTACCACCGCAGTCTCCGTCCCCGGGTGCGGGAGATGCTGGAAGGCCTGCGGGATCTCGGGCTGAAGTTAGGCATCATCAGCAACACTGCCGCCATGTACCAGGTTTTTGACAGTCTGGAGGGATACGGCATTCGCGACCTCTTTGAGGATGTGACCCTGTCCTCGGTGACGGGGCTGCGCAAGCCGCGGCCGGATATTTTCTTTGTATCCACGCATCAGCTCCGCGTAAGACCGGAGGACTGTGTTTATGTGGGAGACACCGTCTCCCGGGATATCATCGGCTCGAAGCGGGCGGGCTTTGCCTGCGCGATCCAGATCGGCTCCAAGCTGACCGGGGAAAAGGACGCGGGCGTTCGCCGGGAGTTTGAGCCGGACTATATGATCGAGGAAATATACCAGGTCCTGCCCCTGCTGCAGGAGCTTGTGGCAAAGCAGTAAGAAACATGGCCCGGACGGGATCCGGGCCTGTGTTTATTCCCACTGCGCTTTTGTGAGGGAGGGGAGAGAATGGATATGACACTTGTACAATATCTGAATGGGCAGTTTTCTTTGCTGCAGGTTTTGGATTTCTTCTGCCGTCTGGCCCTGGCCTGTGTGCTGGGCGCGCTGATCGGCATCGAGCGAAGCAAGCGATTCAAAGAGGCCGGCGTGCGCACGCACATTATCGTATGCTGCGGCGCGGCGCTATTCATGATCGTGTCCAAATATGGCTTTGCCGACCTGAGCTTCGCCGGAGGGGCGAATTTTAACGGCACCCGCGGAGCCGACCCTGCCCGTGTGGCGGCTCAGGTGGTCAGCGGTATCAGCTTCCTCGGCGCGGGCGTCATTTTCAAAAATGGCAGTACGATCCGCGGGCTGACCACGGCGGCGGTGCTGTGGTTTACAGCGGGCATCGGTCTGGCTGTCGGCGCCGGCCTGTTTTGGATCGGGATCGCGGCGGCTTTGATGGTCTTCATCCTTCTGATCGTACTGCATCGCCATGCCATCGGCGGCGATGCCTATTCCACCAACCGTCTGCAGTTCACCGTGAAAAACGGCTTTGATTTCAACGGCGCCCTGATGAAGCAGCTGGAGCTTTGGGGAGCCCAGGTCACCGAGAGTAAGGTGGACCGCCGGAAAGAAGGCACGACGTGCTATGAGCTGACGATCCGACGCAAGAAGGAGATCAGCTATGCGGAAATGAAGAGCTTTATGGAATCCCGCGATGATATTCTCAGCGCCAGCAACAGTCCCATACGATAAAAAAACCGGAAACCGCTGTGAGCGGTTTCCGGTTCCTCGTCGCTGCGGTGCTCTTTACACTCTCCGACTGTCCGAATAGGACGTACAGGAGGAGCGCTCCACCAGTGTGGGGGAAAGAATGCGGTGGGAATAGCCCGCCTGTTCGTTCTGAATCTTATCCAGCAGGGTGTCCACCGCCACCGAGGCCAACATCTTCATCGGCTGCTCGATGGTGGTCAGCTCGATCCTGGGCAGGCCGCTGTCCCGGATGTTGTCAAAGCCGAGGAGGGACAGATCCTGCGGGATACGCAGGCCGATCTCCTCCGCCGCCTGCATGATACCCAGGGCGTTGGTGTCCGTAGCGGCGAAGATGGCGGTGAAATGCCGCTCCCGGGAAAAAAGCTGCTTGGCCAGCTGGTAGCCGTATTTCACAGAGGAAAACGAAAAGGTGTTGTTGCAATAGCGCTGGGTGAGGCCGAAATGCTCACAGGCGGCGGCATAGCCCTCT
>JAFRQP010000016.1 GCA_017428565.1 Oscillospiraceae bacterium | reverse complement strand
GCCAAGATCCGCACGGAGATCGACTCCATGCCCGCGGAGCTGGACGACATCCGCCGCCGGATCATGCAGATGGAGATCGAGGAAATGGCCCTGAAGAAGGAGGAGGACCCCCTGAGCCAGGACCGCCTTGCCAAGCTCCGGGAGGAGTTGGCGGAGCAGAAGGACAGCTTCAACGCCATGAAGTCCCGCTGGGAGGCGGAGAAGAACAGCGTGGACGAGGTCAAGCGCCTCAAGGGGGAGATCGAAAAGCTCCACGGGGACATCGAGAACGCCCAGCTGCGCTATGAATACGAGAAGGCTGCCCGGCTCAAGTACTCGGATCTGCCCGAGCTGGAGCGCCGGCTGCGGGAGGCGGAGAAGAACAGCGAAAACCGCAAGAACAGCGGCCTGGTGCACGACACCGTCACCGAGGAGGAGATCTCGGAGATCGTGTCCAAGTGGACCGGGATCCCCGTGGCTCGGCTGATGGAGGGGGAGCGGGAGAAGATCCTGCACCTGGACGAGCAGCTGCACAAGCGGCTCATCGGCCAGGACGAGGCGGTGCAGAAGGTCACCGAGGCCATCCTGCGCTCCCGGGCCGGCATCGCGGACCCCAACCGGCCCATCGGCTCCTTCCTCTTCCTGGGCCCCACGGGCGTGGGCAAGACGGAGCTGGCCAAGGCCCTGGCCGAGTGCCTCTTTGACGACGAGCACAACATCGTGCGCATCGACATGACCGAGTATATGGAGAAGTTCTCCGTCTCCCGGCTCATCGGCGCGCCTCCGGGATACGTGGGCTACGACGAGGGCGGCCAGCTCACCGAGGCCGTACGCCGCAAGCCCTACAGCGTGGTGCTCTTCGACGAGATCGAAAAGGCCCACCCGGACGTGTTCAACATCCTGCTGCAGATCCTGGACGACGGCCGCATCACCGACTCCCAGGGCCGCACCGTGGACTTCAAGAACACCATCATCATCCTGACCTCCAACCTGGGCAGCCCCTATCTGCTGGAGGGCATCGGAGAGGACGGCAGCATCAGCGAGGAGGCGAGAGAGGCCGTGCTGGGCGAGCTGCGGCGGGCCTTCCGGCCGGAATTTCTGAACCGCCTGGACGAGACCATCCTCTTCCGCCCGCTGACGAAGGAGAATCTGACCGGCATCATCGACCTCTTGGCGGAGAGCCTGCGCAAGCGCCTCCAGGAGCAGAACCTGAAGCTGGAGCTCACCGACGCCGCCAAGGCCCTGGTGATCCAGCGGGGCTACGATCCCCTCTACGGCGCCCGGCCCCTGCGGCGGGTGCTGCAGAGCAGCGTGGAGACCCTCATCGCCCGGACCATTCTCCGGGGCGACCTGGCCGCCGGCTCCACCATCACCGTGGACGCGGAAAACGGCGAGCTGGTCTGCCAGTGAGAGAGTTTTGAGTTTTCAGAAAAGCGCCCCGGCGAAAGCCGGGGCGCAATAACAACGTAGGGGAGGGGCTTGCCCCTCCCGCCGATTTGCGTTCACGTATCACAACGGGAGGGGCAAGGGCCTCCACCCGTAAGATAGTTTTATCGTCTTTGCAGGGACGGCATGGCATTTGTCATGCCGTTTCCTGCTTCATCAGTTCATCAAGCGGGATAAACCCGATCAGATCGTACTCAATGTGGATGCTCTGGCGGCGCTTGCCGCTGCTCTTGTCCGGCGCTCCCACATAAATCGTCTTGATCAGCTCATGCGCAACATAGGGCGTCAGCTCATCCAAAGCCGAGTATTTCTGAATCCACTCAATGAACAGATCTAAATTCTGGTTCTGCTGTTCCTGTACTTCAATCTCCTGTCGGAGAACATCTGCCGCTTCCTTCAAGCCCTGCTGTTCTTCCTCATAGCCGTGGCTCATCGCTGCAAAGCGCTCGTCGCTCAGTTTCCCGGCCACATTATCCTCGTAGGTTCGCACGAACAGACGGTCAAGCTCCTGGATGCGCTTCTCCGCTTTTTCAAGTTGCTTCCGCTTGACCTTGAGGATCGCTTTACTCTCCGTCTGCATCTTCTCTTCCATGATCGCCCGGAAATGAGCTTCATAGCGGAGCACAAGATCAATAACCCTCTGCGTATAATTCCAGACCAGTCGTTCCAACACAACTGCACGGAT